>CAZYCJ010000005.1:0-54166 GCA_964645495.1 uncultured Muribaculaceae bacterium | reverse complement strand
AAAACTTATTAAAGATATGTATCCTTTAAAATTCAATGACATCTTCAAGACCGTCGTGTAGGCCTGGACGGAAAGCCTCGTGAACTACACACGGAACTCTCTAAGGCAGCCATCGGCTATACCGTGCTCGATGATTATAAGACAGCATATGAGGATGTGAAGAATGCGGAAAACGAGATTGTCTCATGCGACTACTTCTCAACTTCCCTTTTCGACCTCGACAAGCCTGTATCGGTGCCGGTCAAGGCCCTTATTGACTGCTTCCCCATTAAGGACAATAAGCCTTGATTCCTGAAGCATCTCCCTGTCGATCAGACGCTTGAGCAGTGTGAAAGCCTCAAGGCAGATCTGATCGACAGGTTGTTTTATATGAGGTATGGGAGGATTGAACAGGCTGTAGACATCGGAGTGGTCAAATCCCACAAGATGGATATCCTCCTGTATCTTGACACCGAGTGCCGCAAGTTTCCTGATGGCGGCTATGGCAAGAGAGTTCGTAGCAAAGACCAGCCCCTCGACCTTACGCTCGACAATAGAAGGGATGATCTTGTCCGTGCCAGAGATTATGCTTTCGAACGGGAGGCGGTGTATGACGATGTCGTCCTCAGCAAACCCCTGCGCCCTCAAAGAATTTATGAAGCCGGCCTCACGGCCTGATATGCTTGAAACCCGCATAGTATAAGAAACCATCTCTATCTTTCTCAAACCTTTTTCCATCAGCAGGGACACAGCATGATGCATGGCTCCCTCATTGTCCAGGACGACCTTTGGAGCGGGGATATCAATATCCTTCCTGTCAATGATCACGAGGGGTACACCTACATTCAGAATATGCTTAAGACTCCTTTCCGCACCTTCACAAGGAACGGCAATGAAGCCCTCCACACCCCTGTCAAGAAAAGAACGTACCACACGGTCAAACTTCTCAGGTGTTTCGTCAGTACTTCCGAAAAGCACGGTATAGCCATGCTGGAAGGCGACCTCCTCAAGTTGTTTAGCCATTTCCCCATAAAAGACATTCGATATATCAGAAAGGATGACGCCTATTACAAGCGCTTTGCCCCTGCGGAGAGTCCGGGCCGCTGCATTAGGCTGATAATTCAGGCGTCGCGCTACTTCCAGAATCCTCTGTCGTGTCTGTTCGTTTACTCTATATTTCTTCCTTCCGTCGGCTTCTATGCGATTGTTCATCACAAACGAAACTAAGGCAATGGATACACCGGCCTCTGCGGCAATATCCTTTATGGTTACATTCTTAGGCATAGGGATAAGGTTAGAATGATTTTGCAAAAGTAGAAAAACACAATGAAAAGGACAAGTTACAAAAAAAGAATCCAACCTTTTGGGGTCGGATTCTGTACAATATACGGGTTGATTGCCATGCCCTAAAGGGCAAGCATAGCACATCTGCCGGACTTTCTGTTCTTGATAGCAAGGTGCCTATTGAAGTCCTTCTCTCCTGAGATACCGAGACACTGTTGTGTCATACCCTGCTCTTCTGCCTTCTTAGTCATCGTGCATGGGAATGGCAGATAACCGTTCCATGACGCGAGGTCGCTGAAATCCTCAGTATATGCAAAATATCCCATTCCGCGATACTCCAGCATATACTCACCCATTGTCTGCGTAAGACCTGTGATTGTGCCGGTCTGGCCGTTGTCTTCGCTCACGCCCTTACCCATAGGCACACCATCATATGCGCTCAACACCTCTTCATACTTCTGTCCCTGATATGTGATGTCAGCCACGCCATACAATCCGAAATAATAACTTCCGGCATTTTCAAACTCAAGATAGTCAAGTGTGGTCTCACGGAATTCAAGGTTACCGTTGCTGAAATATACAGGAATGCCATACTCACCGACATAGTCCCTGATATCATACTGCACACCATTTTCCTCCCAACCTGTCATGACATACATATTGTTGTTGTCGTAGTGAGATATTTGTACAGTATAAGTTGTGGAGACATCATGAACTGTTCCTGCCTCATCCTCATATTTATATTCGCTTGTGATATCCCAGGTTCCGAGCCACTGCTCATATGCGGCAGAAGCAGTTTCCTCAAGCACAGTGAACTCCTTGGAAGAGTAAGCACCTGTAGGCTCACCTTTCGCATCAAAACCGATCGCAATGGCGATGTAGTCGCCATGAACCATCCTTGGAGAAGCCAGAGTATAACTCTCGTCCACATAGAGGTCAGCCCACTTGTATCCATACGAAAGAAGGAGCGGAATCTCTGTCTCGATCACATAATTGATGTAGTCAACCACGGTGAGTTCATTTACCTCAAGAGAATAAGTGTCAATCGCGGTAAAGTAGAAGCCATTGCCATCAGCGCACTCGATGGTGAAAATCTCTGCCACCTCTCCCTGATTGTCACCTCTCTGGTAAGAGATAGCCCAGTCATCGGTTTCTTCCATGACACTCTTGTCCCTAACTGTCGTGAACGTCACTGAAGAGGCTGTACCATAAAACTCGCCGCTTGCAGAAAGACCGAACACGATATACTTGTAGTCAGTCTTTGCCTCGAGACCTCTGATCGTAACGGTGGTGGATGCCTGCTTCTTGAGACCGCTGATCTTGCCGGCGTCAGTCATTCTCTTGATTTCGGCTGCGATGAGGGTTGCGTCGCTCTCATTCACTTCCGTTGTCACAAACCCATACCATGTATCATCGGATTCACCGTTGTGCTGAACCTTCACCTTGGCCTGGTCGGCCTCGACTTCTGTCACCTCAAGGGTAAAGGCAAGATTCTGGTTTAGTTCGACTTCTTCGGTCTTGTCTCCGTTGTTGTCTCCATTTTCACCCTTGCCTGTATCTTCAGGTTCGGCATTTGGGGTACATGCCGCAAATGCGAATGCTGCGGCCGCAGTCATAAGAAATTTGAATGTTCTCTTCATTATCATATTGATTTATATATTATTAAAAGTAGTATCCGAGTCCTATGGCAAGCGTGTTGCCCATCACCTCGGATCCAAGGACATAAGCAAGGTCAAGTTTCACTCCTGCGAACTTCACTCCCGCACCTACGGATGCGAATGACGGCATCGGAGAGTCTCCGCCATAGCGGTAGCCCGCTCTCACGGACACGAAGTCATTGAAAGTATATTGTGCCCCCAATGCAGCAGCGACGCTTCCTGCCAGAAAGTAATCTGCATCAAGAAGGATATCTATTCCGTGTTTCTCAGCCAAGGTCTTTCCGTATCCTGCTCCCAAAGTCACAGATGAAGGAAGAGAGAATTTCACTCCATTTGCCGAAGTGACTGAGGTACCGAGATTCGATGCTCCGAGGGCCACTTTGAGTCCCGCAAAAGAACCCATCACGAACACATCGGCGGTGACCGCCCCATAGGAAATCTCCTTAGTCAGCGAACTTGTCGCATATCCCACGTTGGCACCGACAGAAAGGAAATCGAGGAATCTGTACGACACTCCCACTCCCAACTGCATGTCTGACGGAGAGAATGTTCCTGACACAGTGCCTCCCTCATTGGTGATGTTGTAGGACGGATTCATCCCGTATGAGAATCCCGCTGCAACGCCAAGTTTTCCTTTGAGATTGTATGCTCCTGAAGCCATGATCACATTTCCGGAGGTCGGTCCCCACATGGTGTAGCCTGCCGCCACGTCAAGGTCAGTCTCTGCGAACGGAATCGCAGCAGCATTCGAAAAAGCAGAATGTGCGGCAGAACGTGTCTCTACAATGTCGGCACCTGCCTTTCCAAGACTTGCTGCATTGAATTCGGCAACGACGAAAGGAAGAGCCTGAGCACCCGCGAGCGCAGGGAGCAGAAGCATTGCCGCTGCCACTGTATATTTATAGATGTTCATCATGGTCATCATCAGATTTTTACAATTGTTTCCTTATATGTGTTGCCGCCGAACGACACGGTCATGGTGTAGATACCCGGCGCGTACAGGCTCATGTCGATTCTCGCAGGTTCAAAGGCACTGGCCTTCAGTGTCTCTTCAAACATTATCTTTCCTGTCTGGCTGGCAATCCTGATTTCCGTGTCCGACATATCGAGCGTACCGACATTCACATAGTCAGTCACAGGATTTGGATATACGGACAGAGGGGTTGAAGGATCCTTCACAAGAATCTTGAACGACACTGTCACAGATTCTCCACGAGCATCGCTTGCCTTGACTGTTACATCCGTACTGCCATACGCAAGAGCCGTCACAGTGAGAGAATTTCCCTTTGCATTTGCATGGGCGATGTTTGCCTTGGTCATGGTAACCTCATATTTCAACTGTTCACCATCCGGGTCATCGACATATTTGCTCATGTCGACTATGATTTCCTCGCCCTTTGACTTCATGAACAGATTCTCAGGATCACCGATCTTAACCGGAGCCTGATTCTCACGGATGGTATAAACTATCTCCAGTGTAGTGGAGAGCCCGTACTCATCGGTAGCCACGACCCTTGATGTATATGTACCTTCCGGAGCAGCGCTTCCCTTGATGGTCAGGCGCCAGTTGCCGTCCGGAGTGTTGATCATCGACTCTGCATCGGAGCCGGATACCAGCGCCACGGTCATATCGTGACCGTCAGGCTCAACGGCATTTATGGTTATGTTCAGGGTCTCGGAAGGCATGAGGACATAGTCCCCGTCATGGACGGCCTCCACCATCGGCGGATTGTTTTCTGTAGTTGTTGCCGTCAGGATTTCAGTGAATTCAGAATAACTGCGGCCATATGAGTACGCGGCCATCTTCAAGTAATAGGTGGTCTCGAACTCAAGACCTGACAGACTGTACCCGACTGTGTCGCCTGACGTTGCATCCGGAGTGATCGTGATGTATTTCGCCCCGCCGAGGTCAGATACTGTCGCGTTCTCGACTTTTGTCCTGTCGGTGTCGTAGATGATCAGGAATCCGTAGGCACCCTTTCCGTCCTCGTCAGCAGGGATGGTCCATCCATGATCGATACTGTTGCCGCGGCCCGAGACCTCAAGATCCACGACAGCCTGCGGAGCCTTGTCGTTTCCATACACGAATGCACCGTAGGCATCCACGAGGCCGCCTATCTGATAAGCCTGGGAAATGACTGATCTGTTTGCGCTCCCGAGAAGCCTTTCCTTGAGCATCTCATTCGTGAAGCCGGGACCTCCAAAATGGGACACGATAAGGGCTGCCACTCCGGACACATGAGGACAAGCCATGGAAGTGCCGCTCATGTTACCGTAACGGTTGCCGGGAAGCGTGCTATATATGTCAGAGCCCGGGGCACAGATGTCAACCCAGTCTCCGTAATTTGAAAATGATGATCTGGTACCGTTGGATGTAATCGATCCTACAGCGATGATTTCAGAATAAGCGGATGGTGCGTCATTGGTTATGGCCTCATTTCCTGCCGCAAAGATCACGACACCTCCCTTCATCGGCGAATCAGGCAATTGGTTTCCGGAATTGTCACATCCTGCATACTTGATGAAATAGTCGACTGCTGCTCTGTCTGAGGCTGAGATCTTTGCCGAAAGGGCATTAGTCATTTCCTCTCCGGTCAGTTTTCCGTCACCGTCAGCATCAAAAGTATAACCCCAACTATTCTGGGAGATGACCGCGCCATTGTCAGCGCCATGCTTGATGGCTGTTGCGCTTGATCCGAATGTAGTCGTACCCTCTGCATTGGTCTTGAAGATCTGACATGACATGAGTCTTACACCGCCATCGCCTTTCTGTTTATCTCCTCCGGCCACTCCCACAATGCCTTTGCCATTGTTTCCCACTGCCGCAATTATACCTGCAACGTGAGTTCCATGGTCTCCAGCCACGATGACCGTATTGTCATCTACTGCATTATAGTTTCCTGTCGTAAGGCAATTGGAAGACAAGTCTTCATGATTCAGATCGATTCCGTTGTCAACGACAGACACAATCACCTTGCTGCTGCCCGTAGTATAATAATCCCATACTGGTTTGACATTGATATCTATACCTTCTGTATATGTATTATACAGTCCCCACAGACTTGAACTTAAGTCATTGAAGCCATTGATCTTGATCTGCCTCACAGGCTCGAACAAGTCTATACCCGGCACTTCTTCCAGGTTGGACTGAGCCTTTGTGGACGGTATATCCGTAGAATATTTTACGACATACCATCTGTGAAGTCCCTCTGCCCTTGTTCTCGGTTCGAACTCTCCTGCATGAGGGAAGAGACGATACATCTGAGTGACACCGAGTTCTCCGAGGGCATTGTTCATCGGAGCAGATTTTGTTGCAAGAGTACCTGCTTCTGTTGCGGCCTCGACCATTGCAGTCATCTCCTCGCTGAGGTAGACATGCGCTTCTCCTGAAACAAAGATATCGGACACCTCGGCAGAACCGTTCTTGTCTGCTTCAGGTACCGATTGTACAAGTTCGTCTCGTACACACGAGACCAATGACGCCGCCATCAGAAGGGCAGCAAGGCAATGCTTCATAAACTATAGTTTAATAATATTTAAAAGGTGGGCGGTCCTCAGACCGCTCACCTCAATTCAGTATATAAGAGTCTTATTGCTTTACCAAAGTATAGCCTCCGACATAACTAGCCCAGATGTAATTGTCATCGAAAATACCGAATCCGTTTGGAACGGTGATTCCGTCAGGACCAAGGTTCATCACGATGTTTGCGTATGCAGTAGCATTTCCGAAACTTGCAGCATCATATCCATAATATGTCCATGGACCATATAAATACGTGAATCCTGTGTACTGACCGTTCGGAATGACAATCTCTCCGGTTCCGTCTTCATTCAGCACCGCATTCGCCGAGAGCTCAACAGGTGACGAGTAGCCGACAACTGATGACATCATAGGGTCGACAAGTGAAATGACGAGTTTCTCAAGGTTATTAGGATCAGCCACCATATTGAAGCTCAGTGTGACATACGTTTCCAAATAAACCTCCTCTAAAGTAGTCGCCGACCAAGTGCCGAAGAATGTTGAGAGCGGGTGGTCAAGGTCGTTGATAGCCACCTTTGCTGTCTTGAAGTTACCGATTGAGAGGGCTTCGGTAGCGCTTGAGATTTCAACGGTAAAATCAAGAGAACCGGTAAACTCACCCTCATGGTTGGTGATGCTGATCACAATATCCTGAGTAGCCTGGTCACCTGAGAAAGTGAGAATTCCAGATGACGGAGTCACCACCTCATAATCCTTGCCGGCCTCACCTTCACCGTCTACAGTCTTTATAACCACCTGAAGATCTGATCCGGTCGGATTGTATACTGTAACAGGAATCTTAAGTTCACCTACATTCTCGTCTACAATATAACTGACAGCGTTAAATGTGGCAAATGTCTCGTGTTCAAACTCCACTTTCCTGTCGCATGAAGCAGAAACAAGGATTGCGAGAGTTGCCGCGATTAATATTTTTACACTTTTCATAATCTCAATTATTTTTCGGTTAGTTTACTCCGTATCCAGGATTCTGCTTCAAGTTCTGGTTGATCTTGATTTCATATGCCGGAACCGGCCAATTGAAGACGTGTGCGTCAGCGGAGA
The DNA here is from genome assembly GCA_964645495.1 of uncultured Muribaculaceae bacterium. Classification (GTDB taxonomy): domain Bacteria; phylum Bacteroidota; class Bacteroidia; order Bacteroidales; family UBA932; genus Cryptobacteroides. Next base: position 46,663 of record CAZYCJ010000005.1, on the reverse strand, counting down.
ATGTACGCTCGGTATATCCTGTACCTGTCTGAACAAACTCCTTTGCTGTTGCCTGAGGAGTTCTGGCAGCGATACCCTCACCCCAGCGCTTGATACAGGTAAGGCGATGACCTTCACCTACAGTCTCTCTGAACCACTCGAGTTTCACCTCTTCCATGATGTCACCCGTAACTGCACCTGCAAGACGGGCTGCTCTCAAGGCATTGAGTACAGTCTCGGCTGCTGCTTTTTTGCCATTCATTGCGTAAGCCTCTGCAGCGATGAGATACATTTCGCTGATGAGGAGCGGCTTGGCAGCATGTGCACCGGTCTCGACTGTGCCTGAGTGAAGAGCAGGGTTGTCAAGATATTTCACAAATACATATGTACCCTCGTAGAAGTTACCTGATGCTGAGATCGGATAGAGGCTGTTTGTGAACCAGTTGGTGAAACGGAGGTCGGTCGGATTGTAAGCATTAATCAGTTTGGCTGTCGGGATGTAGTAAGAAGAGAAGTACTTCTCGACAGTCTCACCAGAGTTTACCAAAGTGAAGATAGTATTTCCTACAGCACCCTCTGTAGGAGTTGCATAAAGCTGGATGATAGGCTCGGTACCGGCGTCATTTACATACTCCTGTACCATTGCATCACCTGACGAAGCAAGAGCATAACCTGCTTCAGAAGCCAACACATCTTCTGCGCAAGAGATGGCATTGTCATAATCCTTCACATCAAGGTAATAACGAGCCTTGAGGGCTTTCACAGCATCTACGGTAGGGACCGTAGATCTTACAGAACCTGCAAGAGACTGACGCACTCCGGCAATGGTAACTGTGAGACCCGCCTCATGGGCAGCAGCAAGAAGTGTTTCAGCCTCATCAAGGTCATTGATGATCTGGTCGTATACAGCCTGGACCGTAGCACGCTCCGGCTTCTCCAACTGGTCGTATACAAGTACGAGCGGAACGCAGAGGTCAGTCGATGCTGTTGCAGGGTCGTATGCATTACCGAAATGTCTTGCAAGAGTAATGTATGAAGACGCTCTGCAGAAAAGAGCAATACCCTTGAGAATGTCTGCCTGAGGCTTGAATGCCGCATCATCTTCAACGAGATCAGCATTTGCAATGGCGATGTTGTAGTTCTTGATTGCGATATAATGATTGCCCCACATGCTCTCGACATATGTATCCCCGGCAGTGAAAGAGTAGTCTGCTCTGTGAACAGAACCATAGTTGTTACCGAATCCAATGGTAGCGTTAAATCCGTCACACATCACCTCGGTACTCTGGGTGTAGACTCCATACTGAACTGCACGGTATGAAGTCAGTACGCCATTCTGGAATGCTGTGACATCGCTTTCCTTGAGGAACAGCGGCTTACCCTCTTCATATACGATTTCAGTGGTCGGAACAAGATCAAGGTCGCAGGACAAGAGCATAGTCGCTGCCATTCCGCCCACGAGGATATTTCTAAATATATTCTTCATTTTCATAATAATTCTCGTTTATTCTGTCCCGTTGTTAGAAAGTAAGTTCAAGTCCGAAGAGGAACTGCTTAGAGTTACCGACGATACCATAAGTCACGTTAGAGTCAACCTCAGGGTCGATACCCGAATAGTTGGTCACAGTGAACAGGTTACGTCCGGTGAAGGAAACCTTGAGACCGTTGAGAACCTTCTGGTTGCCGAGGAGTCTTCTAGGGAAGTCGTAAGCGACCTGGAGATTCTTGAGACGGAGGAAGTCCGCATTCTCATAAAGGTGAGTATCGAACTGCATCTGATATCCCTTTGACCAATCCGGGAACTTGGCGTCCGTGTTGTTCGGTGTCCAGAAATCAGCGACTTCCTTGTGCTGTGTAGAATCAAGGTTCTGAACTGGGTTCGAATAGAAGTATCCGTCATTGTTGATGATGGTCTTTCCGAGGACATAAGAGAAGTCTGCCTGAAGCGAGAGACCTCTCCAGCCGCCTGAAATGCTGAAACCACCGTTGATAGGGTTGTGATACTTCAATCCTGTGTTCTGAGTGAGAGAAGCCTCGTCGTAATCCTTTGTGGTCTCTTCCATTCTGGTGATGTCAGGATTGATGGTTCCGTCTTCGTTGTATGTAGGGAGATACCACATTGGAGCACCGTCTTCAGGGTCGACACCGGCGTAAATAGGAGCATAGTAAAGAACCGGTTCGCCTACTACATATGCAAGACCTGTGTTTGCGATCTCCCATCTGTCGAGACCGTTGAAGAGTTCTGTCACTTTCTCATTGTTGTAGTTGAAGATGGCAGTTGCATGGAGATAGTAGTCTTTTCCACGAAGGATGTCAAATCCGAGTGTGATGTCTATACCTGTATTCTGGAGACCACCTACATTGTCGTAGAGTTCCGGAAAACCTGTTGTATAGTTGTAAGGCACTTCCATCAGCATGTTTGTAGTGGCTCTTCTGTAGAACTCGACATTGAAGTCGAAGAAGTCAGCGATGCGACCGTTAAGTCCGACTGTGAGGAGAGACTGCTGCTCCCAAGTAAGACCTGGGTTAGCAGGCTGTCCTACCACTGTAGAGTTTGCTTCGCCATATGAAGTCGATGTTCCGATGAGAGCGTAGTGCTGGTAGTCTCCGATAGATGCGTTACCCTGAGTACCGTAACTTGCCTTGAGGTTGAGATCATTGAGCCAGTATGCGCCCTGCATGAAATTCTCTCTCTTTATCTTCCACATCGCTCCGGCTGCCCAGAATGTAGCGTTTCTGTTATTGAGACCGAAACGTGAACATGCATCGTTACGGACTGAGGCATCGAAGTAATACTTGTCCATGAGAGAGTAGTCAAATCTTCCAAAGAATGAAAGGAACTTGCTCGCAGTGTATGACTCACTTACAATATACTCTGACTGGACACCGTCCTGAAGATTGAGGAGACGGTCGTCTGTCTGACCCTCTGAATATGCGCGAACATAATCGTACTCGTTAGATACGCCTTCCTGACCTGCAAGAACTGTGAAATGGTGCGCAGTTCCGATGTTGAACGCATACTCGATAGTGTTGGTGATGGTAGCAGAATAATCTACTGCCTGAGCCCTGTTTCTGTAACCGCTGCCGGCGTAGAGAACCGACGAAGGCATCGCTGTAGTGTGGGTCTTCGAAACAGATCCGTCGATACCTGCGCGTGAAGATATCTTGAGGTTCTTGACAGGCTCGATCACTACGTTGAATGAACCCATGATACCGAGACGGTCTGTCTGGTTCTTACGGCTGTTCATGTAGTAGTGATGGTTGTACATTGTGTTAGGATACTGGATCTCATATTCCTCGCCAGTCTCCGGGTCGATGGCAGGATAGAGAGGGTTGATGAGGTAAGAAAGACCACCTGAAGTGTAGGCAGCACCACCTGATGAAGAACCCCAGTTAGGGTTGGTCGCTTTCTTGTCGTATGAAATATTGAAATTTGCAGCAACCTTCAGCCAGTTCTTAGGATGACCCTGTACGTTTGAACGGACAGTGTATCTGTCATAGAAGTTACCGATTGAAGTACCTCTCTGATGGAACTGTGATGCACCGATCATGTACGCAACCTTCTCTCCACCACCCTCGATCATGATGTCGTTCTGGAACTGAGGGTTGTTGAACTGCTGGGTGTAGTTGTACCACTTGGTGTCGGCATCGTAACCCTGGCTTGTATAAGTGTTGTATATCTGATCAGGAGTCATGAGACCTGACTTCACCCAGAACTCCTTGAGTTCAGGACCTGACATCATGTTCTCGTAAAGAGTCTTGTCAGCAAGCGTAGAGACACCGGCCTGGCTTCTTACGGTAACAGTGGCCTTGGAATTGTATCCACCGGACTTGGTAGTCACATAAACGACACCGTTTGCTGCACGTGAACCGTAGATGGAAGTGGCAGATGCATCTTTGAGGACAGAGATGCTGAGGATGTCATTCGGGTTCATCGCCATGATCGCACGGCTGCTTGAAGGAATACCGTCGATCACGAACAACGGAGTTGAACTTGATCCGAGCGAACCTGTTCCGTGAAGAGTCATGGACACGTTGTTGTCTCCGGCAACACCACCGGTAGTCATGACAGCGAGACCTGCTACCTGGCCCTGAAGAGCGTCAAGGGCAGAAGAAGAAGGAGCATTCTTAAGCGCGTCAGACTTTACTGTGGTAACCGATCCGACCATGGTTCCGACTTTCTTTGCCGAACCGTAGCCGACTGCAACCGCAGTCTCGAGCATCTCCGCATCCTGAGGAAGGTCGCAATTTACATGCGCCTTTCCGTCCACCGCAACCTCGACTGTCTGATATCCGATAGACGAGAATACGAGAGTAGCGTTCTTGGATACCAAGATAGAGAAATGCCCTTCGACGTCAGTGTTGACACCGTTCATGGTTCCTTTTTCGTGAACAGAAGCAAAAGGAACCGGCTCACCTGTAGTGGCGTCAGTCACATTTCCAGTGACTGTCAGACTCTGGGCAAAGGCCAAAGTACTGACCATCACTGCTAACGCTGTGAGAAACAGTTTGATTTTTCTCATAGTAGTTACTTTTAGTTGTTAAACATAATTATTGAATTTTCTTTTCGTACAGTACACTACACTCTAACTGCACTGTTAAACGGGCGTTTTGTGTAACATATTAAAAACATGAAGACCATGGCTGTATTTGCTTACATCAGGGTCAGCACCGAGATGCAGACCCATTCAAATCAGAAGTACGAAATCTCCAACTGGTGCAGACGTCACGGATTTGCCGTCAAGGAGTGGGTGTCGGAATCGATATCCGGTACCGTGGCAGTGGAGAAAAGAAATCTTGGAAGTCTGCTTGAACGTATGGAAAAAGGCGATCTCCTCATCTGTACCGAACTCTCCCGTCTCGGAAGGAACATGCTGATGATCATGGGGATACTCAACCTGTGTGCGGAAAAAGGGATATCTATACATTCCATCAAGGACAATTTCGATCTTTCAGACACCATCAACTCGAAGATCATTGCATTTGCCTTCGCATTGGCAGCGGAAATCGAACGTAGCCTGATCTCTCAGAGGACAAAGGAAGCACTTGCCGTGCGCAAGCAGATGGGGGTAAGGCTCGGCAGGCCGCCAGGCCGTTCGGTCAAGAAGGATGCCTTCCTTGCACACCTTGATGAGGTACGTACTTTGAAATCGAAAGGAAAGTCATATGTAGAGATTGCGGCAGCCTACGGAATTCATCGGAATACGCTGAGAAAATATCTGAAAGACACAGGTATATGATATTGAAAATGATAAATTTGCACTTTTTTAAAAGTTTTCTTTTGTATGTTTTTACTCGATGATGGTTAAAATCCGTAACTATTACTCCACTCTCTCTGCCTATTTCATTATCGTTTTCACTGAAATTTCAGCATTTCGTCAACAGGTGTACTTACAAGATGTTAGGAATTGTAAAAATAACTTCATATCTTTGTAGTTCGGGTTGCTTTGTAAAACGCCCGTTTAACAATGCAGTTAGAGTGTAGTGTATGCTGTACGAAAAGAAAATTCAAATTATGTTTAACAACTAAAAGTTCAACCCATGAAAAGAATCAGACTTTTTTTCACGGTAATGGTAATGTTGCTGGCGTCGGCCTCAGCCTTCGCACAGAACATGACCGTATCAGGTGTTGTGACCGATTCCAATGACGTACCTCTTATCGGTGCCACAGTGATGGTGGAAGGGACTCAGACAGGAACATCTACGGATGTCGACGGAGCCTTCAGTCTCTCTGTCCCGAAAAACGGAACCCTCGTCGTTTCAGTCATCGGTTACGCAACACAGAGCATTCCTGTCAACGGACAGTCTTTCATCACTGTTCAACTTGAAGAGGACGCGGAATTCCTTGATGCGACCATCGTAATCGGCTATGGTACTGGCCAGAAAGTCGGCAACATCGTCGGTTCGGTGACCACAGTGTCATCTGACGAGATCGCTTCAAGACCTTCTGCGAACGTAGGAGACGCCCTTCAGGGTAAGGTGGCAGGTCTTCAGATCTTCAACACCTCAGGAGAGCCTCAGAGCAGCGTAAGTGTGAGACTTCGTGGAGAGTCTTCTCTCAACCTCAGCACCGCTCCTCTTTACATTCTCGACGGCGTGCCCGTAAGTTCGTCAGTGTTCAACAGCATCAACCCTCAGGATATCGAGAATATCTCAGTCCTCAAGGATGCGTCTTCGACTGCGATCTACGGTTCGCGCGCAGCAAACGGTGTCATCTTCATTTCTACAAAGAAGGGTAAACAGGGCGAGAAGCCAAGCGTATCAATCCGTGGTCAGTATGGTGTATCCATGCTTACAAACTACAACATGGAAATGATGACCTCAGAGCAGTTGTTCCAGTTTGAGGAAATCTGCGTGCCTTCTCTCAAGACAGATCCTGCTTATCAGGCTCAGAAGGCGTTCGTTCTCGGAAACGGCATCAACTTCGACTGGACAGACTATCTCTTCAACAATGCTGCTCCTGTTATTCAGGCTGACGCATCCATCCGTGGTGCTTCAGAGAAGACTACATACTATGTGTCAATGGGTTACTATTCGGAGAAGGGTACAGCAAAGGCAAACTCAGGCGTTGACCGTTTCACATTCCGTACCAACCTCGACACTCAGGTTACAGATTGGCTCAAGTTCGGTGCGAATGTCGCTTTGACTTATGCAGGATACCAGACTATCGTTACAGGATGGTACACACAGTCGCCTATTCTCCAGGCTGTGACCGCCCTTCCTTACAAGTCGCCATATGAAATCATCAACAATCCTGACGGAACCATCTCTTGGGGCGAGCCTTACGAGGTGTATCCATGGGACAACATGATCGACCTCAATAAGTATTACGAGAAGAATACGAACATGAAGGAGTCTCTCGACCTCATGGGTCAGACCTACTTCCTCCTTACTCCGGTAAAGGGTCTTACCATCCGCGCTCAGCAGGCTATCGACGCGTACGACTACAAGGGAGAGTCCATCAATTATCCTTCATATGAGCCATATACGTATCGTGGACGTAACTCACAGGCATTCGACAGATACTATCAGTTGTCGTCGACAAACACTGCAGAGTACAAGACTGACATCAACAAGAAGCACTTCTTCGCAGTTCTCGCAGGTCACGAGTCGTTCATCCGCCACACTGAGAGTTTCAGTGCGACAGGTACCGGCCTTACTGACGACCGTATCGTGAACTTCGGTTCGACCACAGACATCAGCAGTTGGGCCGGCGGCACATCTGAGTGTGCTTTCAACTCTTTCTTCGGAAATGCAAACTACAACTATGCTGACAGATACTTCGTGGATGCTTCAATCCGTACAGACGGTTCGTCACTCTTCGGAAAGAACCACAGATACGCTACATTCTATTCGTTCGGAGGTATGTGGAAGGCAAAGAGCGAACCTTTCCTCCATAATGTGAACTGGGTGAACGACCTCAGCCTCAGCGTAAGTTACGGTACTACAGGTAATGCCGGTCTTTCGTCATGGTATGAATCTCTCGGACTCGTGGGATCAGGCCCTAAGTATAACGGAAACGCCGGTTGGGCCCTTGCTCAGGTTCCTAACGCCGACCTCACTTGGGAGACAGTCGCTACTCTCAACGTAAGACTCCACACTCGTCTCTGGGACAGACTCACCATCGGTGCAGAGTTCTATGACAGGACATCTTCAGACCTTCTTATGGAACTTCCGTTCTCAGGAACAACAGGTCACTCAAGCGGCATGGGTAACATAGCCGAAATGAAGAACACCGGTGTTGACCTCGAGGTAGAAGTCGACCTTATCCACACAAAGAATGTATATTGGGGTGTAAGGGCAAACGTGAACTACAACAAGAACAAGATCACCAAACTCTATCAGGGCCTTGACGAACTCGCTTTCCCTGATTACTCTCTCAAATATCAGGTAGGTATGCCTTCGTCGCTTGTCTACACACAGGTGCGTGCAGGCGTTGACCCTCAGGACGGCGCTCCTATGTGGTACGACCTCAACGGAAATCTTACAAAGACTTATTCAGACGACATCATGCAGTTCTGCGGCATGGATACAAATGCTCCATGGTCAGGCGGTTTCTCAACCAACTTCTCATGGAAGGGTCTCGGCATCAATGCTGACTTCTCATGGATCGGAAAGCGCTGGATCTTCATCAACGAGCGTTACTACACAATGAACCCGCAGAACCTCCTTTTCCAGAGCAACTTCGAGACCAAGATGCTTGACATCTGGCAGAAGCCTGGTGATATCACTGACATCCCTAAGTACGGGACTCAGTTCTATCACGATACAGCACGTTTCTCAAATGCATCATTCATGCGTCTGAAGAACCTCTCGATCTCTTATGCTTTCCCATCGGAAATGATCAAGAAGAGCAAAGTACTCTCCGGCCTGAAGGTATATGCTACAGCACGTAACCTCTGGACTGTCACTGACTTTGCAGGATACGACCCTGAAGTGGGAGCCTCTAACGCGACATCTGGTATGTACCCTAACTCACGCCAGTTTGTATTCGGAGCAGAATTGGTATTCTAATATAAATGGAAACAATCATGAAAACAATAAAGACAATCCTTATTGCAGTTGCGGCACTTGTTGCCTTCAGCGCCTGCAACCTGGACAAGTTCCCGGATAATGCGATCAATACGGAAGAGGCTATGGAGAGTGTCGCAGACTGCCAGGCATTCCGTAACGGACTCTACTCGGGAACAAAGGGCGTATTTACCGGTGCGTATGTATATGTTCCTGACCTCCAGGCAGATATGTATCATGCTGTGAAGAACTTCGGTAACTTCTCTGGTGCATGGTACCACTATTCAGTGACCACCTCTGAGGGAATGGCAGGTTCGGCTTGGTTCGGACTTTACAGCATCATCGCAAATGCCAACTTCCTTATCGACGGTACTCAGAAACTTCTTGCTGCCGGCACACTTGACGAGGCTGACACCAAGACTGTGGAACTCTACTATGGTGAGGCATGCTACCTCAGAGCACATATGTACTATCAGTTGTGCTGCTACTTCTGCGAGGACTATGATCCTGACACAGCAGAGGAGTTCATGGGAGTTCCTGTAGTGCTCAAGTATGAGCCTACCGGTGATTCGTCAAAGTATCCTTCACGTCCTGCACTCCAGGCTACATACGATCAGATCCTCAAGGATCTCTCCGAGGCTGAGAAATATGTAAGCACCGCCGGTTCTGTCGGATCTGCATACATCACTGCTGATGTCGTGACTGCCCTTCAGGCACGTGTCGCTCTCATGATGCATGACTATGATACAGCCCTTCTCAAGGCTAAGTCACTCATCGACGGCGGCAAGTACAGACTCGTTACAGATGCGACTACTTTCGCTGACGGATGGAAGAACGACAACCTTTCGGAGACTATCTGGCAGGCTGCCATGACAGGTCCGGATGATATCGGAAACTCTTTCTCATATTTCATCTACAACACATCAGGAAAGGAAGGCGAAGACAACCCTCAGTATGTACCTGAGGACTGGGTGCTCAAACTCTATGACCAGACAAACGACATCCGTTACAAGTCTTGGTTCGACACCCGCAACATCACTACTCCTGTAGTGGGTACCCTTACCCTTCTCGTGAAATATCCCGGTAACCCTAAACTCTACTCTGCAGTTACCAATTACGTGAACATGCCGAAGATCTTCCGTATCTCGGAGATGTATCTCATCGCTGCCGAGGCCGCAATCGCAAAGGGCGGACAGGATCTCGTGGCAAGCAAGTACATCAACGACCTCAGGGCTGCACGTATCGCCGGATGGAAGAACACAGACTACACAGGTGACAACCTTATTGTGGAACTCCGTCAGGAAAGAGTACGTGAACTCTTCGGAGAGGGGCACCGCATGAACGACCTCAAGCGTTGGCACATCGGCTTCACAAGATCGGCAGGTCAGGATCCTTCACTCGTGATGCCAGGCGAGAAGTATGCAGGCCTTACCATGGAGGCTGACAGCCCTTATTTCGTATGGCCTATCCCTGTTGACGAAATGCAGGCAAACCCTCAGATGACTCAGAATCCAGGTTATACAAACGAATAGTCGAACCTTTAAAATCTGAAATGAGATGAAATTATTTAGAAATATTATGATCGCATCTTCAGCCCTGGTGCTCGCTCTCGCTACTTCATGCGAGCAGGCTCCTGAGGGAAAAGGTGATGCGACTATAGGTTTCGCAAAGGAGACCTATGTATATAAGGAGAGTGCAGGTCTCGTGAAGATTCCTATCCAATTCACAGGAGAGCCCAAGACCTATCCTATCACTTTCGACATCGTTGCCGAGGTAGACGGAGCAGAGTTCGAGGTGGAGGATCTTGTTCACTTCACTCAGACAAAGGGTCTTAAGTATGCAGGAATAGAGAATGTTTCTGCATTCCTTGAGTTCCAGATATATGACAATCAAGAGATCAACGAATCAAGGTTCATCAACATCTCTATCGAAAATGTGAGCGGAGCCGTTCTTGAAGGAACAGGCAAGGCTGTGATCGAACTTGCAGACAATGACAACAATCCTTACGAGCGCCTCATGGGTAACTGGCTTGCCACTGCTTCAGACGGATCTAAGTTCGATGTTGTTATCAACGGCGGTTTCAGCACTGACGAAGAGGCTGTCAACTTCGAAAAGACTCTGGTTTGCTGGGGATTTGGCGGACAGATGGTTGACCTCACTTCATACGGTGGAGCGTATACTCCTGTCAAGCAGCCGGTATGGTATCTCAACTATAATGCAGAAGAGGAGAGCCTTTCAACAAAGAGTGGCGAACTTATGGCTAACATCTGGTCATTCACCGGAATCGATGAGGATGTTGAGGTGAAGTTTGCTGCAGGTACTGTCAATGCAGAGGGTAAACTTGCAACTGACCACGACTACCAGGTAAAGGCTACATGGAGCAAAGACATGAATACCATCACATTTGAAAAGGACTACTATCTCGTTGCAACCGTATGGGGTGTAAGTGGAGAGTATTATGGCTACTGGATGGCATTCGGTGATGTTGTCTTGACACGCAAGTAAATTCTTGAAACGTTTAAATGAATTATTATGAAGACTGTTAAATATATTGTTGCGCTTCTCGCTGCTGCCCTCATGCTCGGTGCATGTGAAAAGGGAGATGGCCTGAACCAGCAGAACAAAGGCAAGGAGAAGCCTTCCGTGACTCTCACGCAGAAGGTTGCTGACGATGTCACCTTGACATTCGATATTACTGCGTCCGAGAATGCTGCGCAGTATGCCTATGCCGTATACGCAGGTTCTGACAACGAGACTCCTGTGGCATACGATATCCTCGTTGAGGAGACATTTGCTGACGCAAGCGGCTCTTTCAACACAGCCCTTACTGAGGAGGATTCCTATACACAGACTGTGACTGTGGATTGCTCGGATTTCCCGTCTGAGACTTATCAGATTTTTGCGGCTGCAATCACCGATTCAGGACTCATCGGAGAGGTGACTGTCCTTGATGTCACCATGAACGACACATGGATTCCTGAGCCGGCAGGTGCTTCTGTTGATGGAAATACCCTTACTCTCGCTTTCAATGAACTCATCAAGCGTGGTACAGGCAAGGCGACCGTAAGCGTCATCGCATGGGGTATCGGCAACTATTATATAAAGGATCAGGTGATTGCTGAGGAGAACATCTCTGTAGAGGCTAATACCATCACCCTCGTTTGTCCTGAGGCCGGAAACGGAGCAGGATATATCGTAAGTTTCGAAGCGGGCCTTGTGACAGACCTTTCAGGAAACAAGTGTGAAGAGTGCGTTTCAGGTTGGGACAACAATGCAGGTGCCTATGTAAACCTTGGATGGGATACAGACAATGTCGCAATTCCTATCACCGAAGACTGCTTTGTGAAGCCGGCAGAGGATGTGAACTGGAGTGCAGAAGATGCCAGCATCGTATTCGTTCTCCCTACTGAGGTCGCTATAAACACAAGAGTCAAGAATCCTGTCACTGTCCTTTACAATGAGGCTGAAGGTCAGCATAGTCTCTATGCAGAGTGGACACTCGGAGAGGATTTCAAGACTGTGACAGTATATCTTCCTAAGATGCCTACCGGTGAATTTGACGTATTGATAGATAATGATGCCTTCTATGACATGTGGGGTAATATGACCACTGCATTTGAGCCTGAAGCCCTCAGATACAGCAACTTCCTTGTAGATCTCAAGCCTGGCTACTATATGGTGGACTATGCATGGGATGGTGAAGAAGGTGTAGAGACAAGCCAGTTCATATCTCTTTTCGAGAAGGTTGACAACACTACAGTATACATGTCAGCAGACTGGTTTGAACTTATGGGAGGTCAATCATTTGCATTACCACAACTCGTGGGAACAGTTGATTATGCTACGTCAACAGTCGTATTCGATGGAACATTCCTTTATAAGGGTTCCGTATATCCACAGCCTGCGTTCGGTATGGGATTCTATAGCGCTAATCAGGAAGGCACTATGGGATTCGTATTCTTCGGAGGCGGCGACGGAGGTGATCCTATCGTTGTCAAGTTTGACGAGGACGGTTATTTCACAGAGATATCATACTGTGAATATGGAATATATGACTATGTAAACAGTGAGTACTTGTATGCATACTCATATTGCCCGGATGGTTCGAAGTTGATATATGTACCAGAAGAAGAGTCGCAGCAGACATCTGCCAAGGCTCCTGCAAAAGATCTCAAACTCGATCTCAAGGGTGGATTTACTAAATAGTTATACCGTGCTTTAGACAATCACATCAAAAACAATTTGTCGTAATGAAAAATTTCTACAGAATGCTGCTCCTGCCCGCCGCATCATTGATGATGGTCGGGCTGCTGGATTCCTGCAAGGAGGAAGACAGCATCACAGCATCCAAGACCGAACTGACATGGACAAAGGACGGGGGAAAGAAGACGATAGACATCACTTCCAACTGTTCGTGGACTGTTACAGGACCGTCATGGGTTACATTCGATCCTAAGGAAGGCAGCGGCACTGCAAAGATCACCGTCACTGCGTCAAAGAACGAAGGTCTTGAACGCAAGGACATGCTGACAATTGCCGGAGGTACAGCCTCTTCTACCGTCAATCTGGTTCAGTCAGGTGTGGATTTTTCCGCAAGTCAGATGCTTTTTGAGTTCGATGCGGCCGGAACTCCGATCGATTTCACTATTGTGTCATCTTCGGACTGGTCCATCTTGATCCCGCAGGATGCATCTTGGCTGACAGCATCTCCTGCATCAGGAAAGGCAGGTGAAACCACAGTGAGACTCACTCCTGCCCCTATCGTAGACAGAACTCCGAGAGACAGGACTTTCATAACTGTGGATTACGGCAAATCGTTCACAATGCTGACTGTCAGCCAGACATTGCCGAACAATCCTCCTGCTGTTCCTGAACTCGTGGCTCCTGCTGATGCCGCCCAGGATGTGAAGATCAACACCTACTTCAGTTGGAAGGCCGTTACGGATCCTGATGGAGACGAGGTGTCTTACAGACTGATGATCTCGGCAGACAACGGAGCGACATGGGCCGGTACAGAGTCCGCCACTACCCGTTCAAGACATAGTACATTCCTTGCCAAGAGTACTACACATTCGTGGAAGGTGCAGGCGACAGATGCCTTCGGTGCTGTATCCGAGAGTGAGATCCGCACTTTCACCACCGGCGACGGCGGTGCATATAAGGATGGCGAGGTCACCACATACCAGACGGAGAGCGCTGGTGCACCTAAGCCTATCCATCTGGTATTCATGGGTGATGGATTCATAGAGGAAGACTATTACGAGGGCGGTGCGTTCGATCAGGCAGTAGAGACCGCAGTAAACGCATTCTTCGGCTTAGAGCCATACAAGACCTACAAGGACTATTTCCGCGTAAGTACCGTGGCTGTTTACTCTCAGGAGCGTGGTGCCACTGTGCTTAAGGACATGAGTTCTGTCAAGACTCAGAAGAAGAATACGGCCTTCGAGGCAACTCTCGAGGGAGGTACCAGCACAGGTACGGCCTGCAACTATGACAAGGTGTTCAGTTATGCCAAGAAAGTACAGGGAGTGACAGAAGAGACGCTGCAGAACACGACAGTATTCCTCCTCATCAATATCAATGCTTATGCCGGTACGTGTATGATGGAATCTACCGGAAGATCTGTTTCAATGTGTCCTATGGGAGCCGATTCGTTTGAGCCTGTCGTTTGTCATGAGGGTGGCGGACATGGATTCGGACGACTTCTCGACGAGTACAGATATACGAAGTCGGAACTTCCGAACGACATCAAGCAGCAGATAAAGACCTGGAGGTCTATCGACCCATACTACGGATACAATGTCGACATCACAGGAAACCGCGACGAGGTGCACTGGAAGCACTATTTCGAGCGCTCAGGCTATGATGCAGTCGGAATGTACGAAGGAGCGTGCCTCTACTACTACGGTGCATGGAGACCTGAGTACATCAGTTGTATGGAAGATAACAGGTACTACTACAATGCACCTTCACGCGAGGCCATCGTAAGAAGAATCATGAAGGCATCCGGAAAGACTTTCAACATGGACGACTTCATCGCAAAGGACATCGTAAGGTCGACCGGTCAGGCTCCTGAGACCAGAGCGGACTATGTGAGCGCACCGTTTGTGCCGTTTGCTCCGCCTGTCCTTGTTGAAAAATAATCAAATTTCGCTAACTTTACATCGTACAAAGCAATGGTGTAAGATGGCGATATTCAAACTCAACGAAAAATATGTAAAGCCCGTCACTCTGGGAGTGACCGGGCTTTATCTGTGCATGGCAGTCCTTTTCTTCATTCCTGCCGTAGAGATTCCGTGCAAGGTGTGCCTGCCTCTGCTGGCTCTTGCCGTTGCCTCATTATGGCTTTGTCCGTGGCAGATTGCAGCAGCGATGTTCATGTCCTTTCTTGGAGACCTGACGGGAGCATGTGACATATTTCTGGCCCAGATGGGCTGCTTTGCAATGGCACATATCTTCCTTATCTGGTTCTTTATCCTGAGATATAAGGGAAAAATTGAGCACGACGGAAAAATGACAGGAAAAGCCATAGGATACACCGTCCTTGTACTATGGCTATGTGCCTTTGTAGCAGGATTTGCATTTGCGAAAGTGGTACTTGAAGTGCCGGAAGGCGTCATGAGGACAGGGACGGGAGCCTACACTCTCCTGATATGCTCCATGCTCATGATGGCCCTTCTGCAAAGAAGTTCACTGTATGCCCTTGGCGCGGTTCTCTTCGTCTTCTCGGACCTGATTCTGGCATGGAACAAGTTCATAGAGCCAATACCGCACGCCGGCCTTCTGATTCTGTGCCCTTACTATATGGCGCAATGGCTACTGTTCGTCAGAGCAACTCCTTACAGGATCAGATCCCGGATCAAACTGATGAGATTGTGACTGCAGTCAAGACATACTCCGATATGTCCACGTAGCTGCAACATAAAAAGGACAGGGCCGGGCCCTGTCCTTGATGTTTCATAATATGATGACTAAGTTTAGTCAACCTTTGGAGCATTCTCCTCGATCGGAGGGAAGACGTTGTACTGATCCTGCTTCCACTGTATATATGGGCTGACATCAGCATCGGTCATAGATGACTCATCGTCACATCGTGTTGTCTTGCTGAAATCTATGTCACCCATTGGCATACCGCCTGTCTGCTTGATCACATGTCCCGCACCCTCATCGAATGCCCAGAAAGCACCCCACTGATTAGCGGTCATATAGTCGAGACGTGGATCGTCAGAACCGTTGTACACACCACCGTAGCACTGCTTCAGACGTCTTACAGAAAGAGCATAGTTCCAAACGACGAAATTGTTGAAACGTCCGCGGAACTCATTGCCCTGACGGTAGTTTGCACCCCATGACGAGTTGAACTCGATAGCCTGGAACTCACAAGGCTTAGAATGAAGGATTTCAATCTCCGCCTCAGAAAGGGTAACTCGGTCAACCTCTACACAATTGAGATACATGATGTACTCTGTACCTGTATAGACGAGACAGTATTGATACCACTTGCCGGCCTCGATTGCAGGAGCATAAAGTTGCTTTCTGCAGCCGTTAGGTCCTACGAACCACTCGAGACGAGTATCCTTGTTACCCTTCTGGCCGAAACGGAGCATATTGATCCAGTTCTCGCTCTTGTCAGCAAAGTCACCGATACGAGAGTGATCGGTTATCTCATCTATGCAGATATGGAACACATATGAATATCCCGCCATTGAGCCTTCCTGATCAAATACCATCGGCTGAGGGAACATGTACCATGTAGCCATTCTGTAGTCACCAAGGTAAAGCGCCGAGAAGAAGTTTGAAGCCTGCTCGAAGTTTGCTGGCTTGATCACGATATATGTCACGCCACAGTTAGGATCGATAGTAGCCTCGTCAGGATTTACACTAAGAACAACAGGGATAAGGTATCCTCTCTCATCTGTAAGGTACGCTGTATTTACTCCATCGTTTACAACAGAGAAGTTCTCGACCTTTATTGTAGCCTCAGTTGATTTATCCTCCTGCTCCATAGTGATAGGATCAGTAAAGGTCACCTTGACATCTGATGGGAGTGTCTGATAGTCAGTGCCATTTGCAGCATTGTACTTCGCAACGAGAGTGTTGTCAACAGACAGGGTCATGTTGAATGCCTGGAATGCAGGATCGACACCGTTGATGGTGATGGTCTTTGAGATTTCCTCTGCACCAGTGATGGTGGTCTCGTTCGGATAGTTCTTGATACCGAACTCTGTCACAGATTCCTCAACATTGAGAATATTAGCGATAGGATCGATATTCTCAGTAACTACCATGAGGTAAGCGAGGTTGGAGTTAGTTGAAATCTGAACACCTGAAGCAGATGCGATACGGAATGGAGCCTGATAGAGAACCTCCTCAAGTTTCGCGAAGTCTGCCTTGTCGACTGTCACGTCAAATGCAGCCTCAGTCTCGCCGGCAGGAATAGTCACATTGCCGTTGAACTTGAGTACTCCCTCAGGAAAAGCATTGTAGCTGTCAGTAAGGCTGCTGTTGTCAACTTCAACTACGATGTCAACAGCAGTAGCCTGCTTCTTTGTAAGGGCAACAGTCACAGAAGTCTTTACCTCACCGACCTCACCGAGAGTGGTGGTGTGGTAAACATAGCATGTAGTGGCCTTGTACATCGCCTCAGTACCGTCGACGATATAAGCAAAGTCTCCGACTACACCCTTAACATCAGCCTCTTCCTCCTGCTGGCAGGCAACAAGGCCAAGAGCGGCGGCACCAAGGAGAAGCAAATATTTAAATGTATTCTTCATTTCTTTTCAAAATTTAATTAGTTGAGACACTTGTTCTTATCGTCGAACACCCATCCTGCTTCTACATAAGATGAGTTATCGAATGAGTTGAGTACGCCATTCTCCTGGTTATCACGAACAGTCTGAGACCAGTCCATATCGTAGCCGTTTCCGGTAGCATCATGGAAGATATGTCCCTCACCTTCGTTCATTCTCCAGTATGCCTTGAGGCCTTCTGCAGTAGTGGCATCAACTGCACAGAGACCAAGCTGGATCTCACCGATAGAGAGTGCGCGGTCCCATACACGGATCTCAGCCACGCGACCAAGGAATCTCTGCTTCTGAGGATATCCGCCACCCCATGACATACCAAGTTCGAAACGCTGGAATGTGTTAGAACAGTCCGCAACAAGTTCGCCGTCAAGAACACCGTTCACATAGAACTTGAGGGAAGTACCGTCAAATGCGAGTGAAAGGGTGTACCAGTTGCCTGTCTCGAAACGGGTCTTCGAGATGATGTTTCCGCCTGGCGACACGATCTGGAGAGAGTTGATATCCTGACCGTTCTCACCAAAACGGAGCATCATAGACCTTGACTCTGTCTTTGAAGTCCACTGGCAAAGACGGCTGATAGGCTCGCTACCTGAGTGGTACTGATCGATCAGACACTTGATCTCATAAGTATATGTAGGAAGCTCGAGAGCCTTTGAATCATCAAATATGTAGTTAGAATACATAGCATAGTTGCTGATGTCAAGGGCTGTGAAGTCCATGATGGTAGAGAGACGGATGTAGAGAGTCCTTGATGACTCGAGTACCTCAAGTCCGCCACCGTTTGTTGCAGTGATGGTCACAGGAACGATGTAGATACGTCCGTCCTCGAAAGCATCCTTAGAAACAAGGCGGAAAAGAGTCGCCTCAGACGAAGTGTTGCCCTTGGTGATGGTCACCTCGTTCTTCTCGAGAGCAGTAGCGTTGTCAGGAAGAGCGTAGTAACTTGTCTTATACTGCTGGTTGTACTTCTCCACAAGGGAGTTGTCGATCTTAAGAGTGACCTTCACGTCCTCAGATACAGGGCCTGTAGCAGACACTGTCACAGGGTATGCGGCAGCATCATCCTCTACAGCAAACTTGATCATAGGATTCTCATCTGTTCCGGTCATGACGATAGCCTCAGGACTCGGATCAAAGAAGTCTCCCGCAACGCAGCCTGCAAAAAGGAAGGCGCAGACCGCAATAATGCCGAATTTAATATATTTTGTCATAATCATTATCTCCTTTATCTGATTGAAGGGTTAGCGACCTGGATACCTTTACGGAACTCATAGTAAGGGCCCTTTGTAGAGTAGTAGTTACGGTCTACATAGAATACGCCCCAACCAGCCATGTTGTTTTCAGAAGTATGGCGTGCAAAACCCTCGAACGAATACATCTCAGATCCGTCAGTAGTGTAGATCTGATTGCCGCTGTCATCTTTCCACAATCCACCGCCGTTAAGAGCATAGTCTGTCTGACCGCCCTGCTCACAACAGATGATCTTCTCGGCAGGAATACCTGCATTGATACCACGGGTAGTATAGAAGTTTCTCAGTCTTGCAGTAGAGCAGCCGATCTGCGGAGTATAACACTGGATCACGAGGTAATCGATATACTCGTTGACTTCTGCAGGCGGGATATCACTGAAAAGGTCGAGGATGATGAGTTTGCCAGGAAGATTCTCGCGGAGATACTTCATAAGGTAAACGAGAGTCTCGTGATCTTTCCAGACTGCAGGCTGTGGCTCCCAGTCGACATCGACACCGTCAAGACCAGCCTCATTTACCTTGTCGATCATGATCTGGGCATGATTGTGAAGTGCCTGACGGAATGCCTCTTCTGTGCCTGTACCTGCCTTCCACTGATTGTAGAGATCCTGAATATCAAGGGTATCGCCCTTATATACAACGTCTCTTGTAGTAGCGGCATCACCATGGAGAACGAATCTTGTTCCAAGCTTCTCCTGCATATACTTCATGTCAGCATATGCTACAGGTGCATAACTCTCGCTCTCAGGATTCGGGCTTGGATAACCCATCCAGAGGTTCACGATGTCAAGGCTGTCAGGAAGTCCCCTGAGGCACTCGCCCCACGATGCAGGATCCTTGTAGCCGGTCAAGCCCTCGAGCGGTGCCCATGCTGCATAGTAGCAGTATGAAAGGGTATGCTCGCTCTTCTTATACTCGCGGACGTTCTCGAAGTACTGCTCATCATAAGTGTATGGCTCCTGAAGAACAATAGCTTCCTCCTTGAGACAGCTGCTGATTGCAGCAACTGCGAGTGCCGAAGCAAATATGAATTTTATCTTGTTCATTTTCATTTCTTATTAACGAGATTTCTTGTCCCACCAAAGTTTAGTACCTGCATTGTCGGAACCGCCAAGTTTAGCGACACCTGAAGCAACGCCGGCTGCGTTAGTAGAATACTCATCGTGTGGATAAGGTACGCGACGGATCTGGAGATCTGTGTTCACTGCACCTTCGCTGTCATTGTTCATTACAGGGAGAAGAGCAGGATAGCCTGTACGGCGATACTCAGCCCAAGCCTCACATCCGTCAGGATAGATTGCAAGCCACTTCTGAGTGATGATCTTCTCGAGTTTCACTTCTTCTGCAGCAGCCTCATCCCATGCGATGGTCACATCACTGAGGGCTGAAGCGTTTCCACCGTTGCTTGTTGCATCAACGAAATCTGCAGGAGTTGATTTCGCGTCAGCGAGGTACGAATCTGCGCTGCCTGCTCCGGTCTCCTCGAACGAGAGTCTGATACCCTGCTCGTAGAATGACTGAGCTGTTCCACCCATGTTCCATCCACGGAGAGCACCCTCGGCACGAAGGAAAGCAACCTCAGAAGCAGTCATCCAAGTGAGGGCAGCTGCATCCATATTAGGAGCGGATACGTTTCCTGCAGCATTTCTGTAAGCAGACCAGTTTGAAGTGTGGATACCGTTTCTTACACCATGGTAGCCACCATTGCCGGCCTCCTTGAAGTACTTTGAGGCACGTGGGTCGTTGTAACCGTTGAGATATACATCCATTGATGCACCCATCTGAGTATCACCGTCATTGAAGCCGTTGATAGTAGATATCGGGTGAGTGTATGTAACGAGTGACTTGCTGATGCAAGCAACATCCGCAGCCTCGGTCATCACACCTGTCATGTCAGCAACTGATTTCTCTGCCTCTGCCTGGGCAAGAGCAGCATCAGCATATACGACGCGCATAGCGAGACGCAGACGGAGAGAGTTCGCGAACTTGATCCACTTTGTCACATCACCGCCGTACACGATATCGTACTCGGCAAGGATAGTGCTGCCCGGATTAGCATTCTTGTACTCATTGAGAACCTCGATTGCAGAGCCGAGTTCCTCGAAGAACTGATTGTAGATATCCTCCTGAGAATCATACTCCACATTGAGGGAAGCACCGATCTTAGAATAAGGAACCGGACCATAGTAGTCTGTAACCCTGTGCATGATGGCCACCTTGATGACATTTGCAAGAGCAAGGACATGCTCCTGATCAGCAACGACCTGTGCGAGTTGCACATACGCCGCGATACCCTTTGTATAGGAGTATGAGAACATAGCCCTTCTCCAAGACTCTGTCATGAAGTAACTGCCGGTGTGTACTCCGTTGTTGGAGTTGATTGTAGGGGCATAGTAACCTGCATAAGAGTCTGCAAGGAGATTGTACGCGATCTGATAGTCAGAGTCGAGGTTTACACCGTCATTGTACACATACACAGTCCTGAGCATCTGAGAGAAGAACGAACCGGTCTTGAGACCGTCACGGTTCATCTGCTCCTCGGTAGCCTCGTGCTGGTTGGTATTGAAGTACTCGAAGTTCTTCGTACAAGCGGTCAGCAAGGTGCTGAAGCAAACTGCCACAGCAAGACCTTTAATGATATTTTTCATATTGATAGTCATAACTTTTGCGGCAATTATTAGAATTTAAGTTTTACTGAGAATCCAAGGTTACGGGTACTTGGCTGCATGAAGTAGTCGACACCCTGACCGTATGTGCCTGTAGATGCTGTCATCTCAGGATCGAACGGTGCGTTCATGTAGATCATCACGAGGTTGTGAGCCACGAATGACACATTGAGGCCCTTGAGCCACTTGCACCAGTTCTGTACAGGGAAGTTGTAGCCGAACGAGAGTTCACCGAGACGGATGTTGGTAGCGTCATATACATACTGCGAAAGAACGCCGCTGCCTGAACCGATGGTCTGGTAGTATTCCTTTGCAGGGATAAGTTTTCCGTTCACAAGGGCACCACCATTGTCACGTGCTGTTGCGGTAGCCTGTGAGATACCGTAGTAGTCCATGACTGCCTGAGTCTTTGAAACAACCACACCGCCAAGTCTTGCATTGAAGAGGAAGTTGAGGTTGAAGCCCTTGAAGTTGAACTCGTTACCCCAACTGAGGAGGTGCTTAGGAGCTGTGTCACCTGCGTATACATATGTATTGTAGTCTGCTGTGACTGTCTGGTTTGAAGGGTGAACATAGATTGCACCGTGCTCGTCAGTCTTGAGAGTAGTCACATAGATATCACCCATAGAGCCGCCTTCCTTGAGGATGGTCTTCATACCTGCCATACCGCCCACTTCCATTTCCTTGAGAGAGATTACCTCACCGGTAGGAGTTGTCCACTCGTCGAGGAGTGAGATGATCTTGTTCTGGTTGTGCGAGTAAGTCATGTAAGTTCTCCAGTTGAGACCGCATGCGAAATCCTGATCCCAGCTTGCCGAGAGTTCGACACCCTGGTTGTTGACCTGACCAGCGTTCACGATCACTGAAGAGTAACCTGATGCAGTCGAGAGCGTAGGCTCGAAGAACTGGTTGTATGTGCTTGAGTGATAGTAAGTAGCGTCGAGTTTGAGTCTGTTGTTGAACCAGTATGTGTTCAATCCGACTTCCCATGACTTGGTACGCTCAGGCTGAAGGTCTGTGTTGACCATTCTTGTAGCGATGTTCACTGTACCCATCGAAATCGGGTAAGTAGGGATGGTAAGGAACGGATCAGGATCGTTACCCACCTCAGAGTAAGAAAGACGAGCCTTCATGTAACTGAGGACATTGCCTTTGAGGCTTGGGAACATCTCAGTCACGATTCCTGAAAGACCCACTGTAGGATAGAAGAATGACTTGTAATTTGACTTTGCGAAAGTCGAAGTCCAGTCGTTACGTGCTGTAACATCGAGGTAAACCATACCCTTCCAACCCAACTGAACGTTGGCGAATACCGCCTGCTTCATAATCTTGTAACCGCTTGCATCGATATAGGTCTGCGGATGAGTCCTGTCGATGTTTGCGAGAGAGAACACGTTGGCAACAGACGAGAAACCACCCTCGATGCTCTGATCAGCAAAGTTGGTGTATTCCATGTTGGTACCGACCATTGCAGTGAGTGAGAGCTGGTCATCGAAGAAATACTTGTTCGCATTAAGGAGGGCCTCTGCAAATATCTGGGTATTCTGAAGGTCACGTTTAGCGTAAGAACCGTACTTGCTGTCTCTTGCGAGGAGTTCGAGTGTGGAAGCAGAGAACTTCTTCTCATGAGTCTCGACGTTCTTGTCGATCTTTGCACGACCTGAAATGTTGAGCCAGTCAGTGATCTCATACTTGAGTTGAGCCGATCCCATGACACGTGTCTTGTTGTTCACGAACTTCTGACGGTCAGTCACCCAATAAGGGTTCTGCATTGTAAGATCGTTCTCATATGGCCAGTACTGTGTCTTGAATCCACGCTCTGCGTTGTAACGCTCATACACCTTGATGCGCTCGAAATCATCTGCTGCAGGGAAGAGATATACAGGAAGTACCGGGTTTGAATACTGTCCCTGTGTGATCATGTTCTGCTCGCGGATGTGAGAGTAAGAAGCACTGAGGTCGAGAGTCAACTTCTCATCAAGGAAGTTTGATGTGTTGCGGATAGAGAAGTTGTAACGGTCGTAGTCGTTGTTACGGATGATACCCTCAGCGTTTGTAGACGCCATAGAGAAGTAAGTCTGATTCTTCTCGTTGCCTGTAGAAAGGCTGAGAGAGTTTGTAGTGTTGTAACCTGTCTGGAAGAAATCTCTTGGGTTGTATGAAGCCGGGGTTGCAAGTTTCTCACCCCAACTCTGATATGAACCTGCCTCTGTAGTTCCGTAAGTGTTCTGGAACGAAGGCATGATGTAGGCATTCGAGAACGAAGTGCTGTTAGAGTAGTTGATTGAGAAATCATCCTTTGCGCCCTTCTTGGTAGTGATGATCACGACACCGTTTGCAGCAGAAGAACCGTAAAGAGCGGCTGCCGAAGGACCTGAGAGGACTGAAATGCTCTCGATGTCGTCAGGGTTGATGGCAGAGAGACCGTCACCTGTAGAACCTGCACCGGCGAACACGCCTTCAGGCTGATCACCTGAAAGTGATGGCATAGGAATACCGTCGATCACATAGAGGGCATTGTTGTTTCCTGAGAGAGATTTTGTACCACGCATTACGACACGGCTGCCACCACCGATACCGGCAGATGAAGATGTGATGGATACACCGGCAACCTTACCGTTGAGTGAGTTCACGAATGAACCGGATGGTGTAACGTTCTCAAGTTTAGTCTCCTGAACGTTGTAGGAGAGGGACTTCTCAGACTTTGAGATACCCATGGCGGTAACGACAGTAGCCTCGAGAGCGTCGAACTCTGTAAGGAGAGTCACGTTCACTACTGTACGTCCGTTGATCTGTTCTACCTGATCCTTCATGCCGATGTAAGAGAAAATCAGGGCAGCCGCATCTTCAGGCACTGTGAGGGTATAATTACCGTCAAGGTCAGTGATGGTTCCGACTGTTGAGTTTCCTTCTACAAAGACACTGGCACCGATCAGTGGCTCTCCGAATTCATCGATTACAGTACCGGAGACTACTGCCCCCCCTGTGCATAACCGATTCCAGCGAAGAGGAAGAGGCCGGCCAAAGTCATAACGACAGAAGCCAGACCTTTCATCATAGAGTGTTTACTCATAATTTGGAAAGTGTTATTGGTTAATTAATAGTTGATATAAATTGTAACTTGTTTATCATCTTTTCAAAACAGGCCAGTATATCGCAGACAAAGGTAAAATGAATTTTTGAAAGCGTAAAACGATTTAGCAAAGTTTAGCAGTTTTTTGCTAAAAATCCATCCCTTGTCCATCTCCGCCTACTGTATCACATCAAAGACGGAAACGCCGTAAGTGTCATGTGCCTGTCCTGCAGCACCTGCTGAGATTTCCACTCTGACAGGCGTCAGACGCAGATTCTTTACTTTGAGAGGTGCGTCAAACATGACATCGCGCGCTGTAGGATTGTTGATGATGTTCTCGAACATCTTTCCTTCATAGACCTTGGTCCACTTCGCACCGTCTGCACTGACTTCGAGATCGTAGGTCACGATGCAGCCGCCCTCGCCTTTATATATAGGAGAATATGTGAAACCTTTGAGTACCTTGGCCTCTCCGAGATCAAGGACGAGAGGTTCGGACGCAGGCTTCACCTCACCCACAGGGATATTGGCCTTCTCATCACTTATATATATATTGTCCATGAAGAGGGCGAATCCGTTGATCACAGGGCATGCAAGAGATTCCTCGATGTTCACGCGCACTGCAGTCGCAGTCGTGACAGGAACATGGACGATGCGCTTGTAGCCGATGGTGGTCTCATTCGCAATAGTCTTCCACTGTCCGTCTTCTTCAAGAGCCTCGACACTGAATGCAGAAACTCTCTGTCCGAGAGGAATGTACTCCTGGATCTGAACGCGGTTGAAGGTACGAGCCTCAGGAAGGATCACGGTAAATGATGCCGCCAGAACATCGTCGTCAGTCGCCCAGTATGTGTCGTAATCTGCATCCAGAACATTTGCAGCAGCATACTTTGCACTTCCGCCACGAGTGCAGCAAGCCTCGGCCTTTGCACCTGAGGCAAGATCGGTAGAGAAGATTTCGTCGATGGCGGCACGAAGTTCCATCAGCCGTACTGAATCCACTTCGTGGAGATGTCCGCGAGTGTCGGCAGGGACATTCAGCAGAAGAAGGGAGTTGCGTCCCACGCTCTCATAATAAATCTTGAGAAGTTCCTGAAGGCTCTTCACCTTTGCGTTCTCGGACTCCTTCCAGAACCAGCCCGGACGGATGGAAACATCAGTCTCGGCAGCCACCCACTTCTCGCCGCCTGCTTCACCCTCATTGAGAATATCGCAGTTCGCAGGGCTGCTCGGAGTGAGGTCACCGATGTTCATGGTACCCCAGCAGGTGCGGCCGGCGCTTCCGTACTCGTTTCCTACCCAACGGCAACCGGGACCTACATTCGAGAAGATGACAGCATCAAGCTGCTTTCCATATACTGTCGAATAGAATAGAGGCCAGTCATAGGTCTGCTTCTTGCCGTTAGGGCCTTCGCCACAGGCTCCGTCAAACCACTGCTCGAACACCTCGCCATAACTGCCAAGGGCATGCTCGAGAGTCTTCACGAACACATCGTTGTATGCGTCCGATCCATAGTGAGGGTCATTTCTGTCCCACGGTGAAATGTATATACCGAACTCAAGTCCGTATTCCTTGCAGGCCTCGGAGAGTTCCTTGAGGACATCGCCCTCGCCGTTTCTCCAACTGCTCCGGGCCACAGTGTGCCGGCTTACAGGATTTGGCCAGAGGCAGAAGCCGTCGTGGTGTTTTGCTGTGATGATCACCCCTTTCATACCCGCGGCCTTTGCAGTCGCTGCCCACTGGCGGCAATCGAGGTCGGTCGGATTGAAGACGTCAGGATTTTCCTTTCCGTCTCCCCATTCAGCGCTGGTGAAGGTGTTGGGGCCGAAGTGGACGAACATGTTGTACTCCATCTTCTGCCATTCCACCTGTGCGTCAGAAGGAAGGGCGCCGTACGGTGCCGGTGGTGCGACAGTGTTGCATGCCGCAAGGGCGGCGATCGCAATTGTCAATGATAAAACCTTTAAATTCATAGTGTTATTGGTTGTTTGGTTGTTTTGAGGTCATCTTTACGAGGAGAGGGGTATCGAGACGTACACCGTTGACAACAGGCCAGATGCGGTTCACATGCTTTCCGGAATAGCCTTCAGGCATGGTCAGGCTGACATATACCTTCACCCTTTCGTCCGGGGCGAGGGTCAGATGCCTTTCCATATCAATATGGTCAGCGCAACATCCCTCGACCTCAAACCGTATGTCCATCGGTGCATCGGTGCCGTTGCCGCAGCGGAAGAACATCTTCTTGGCCTCCCCTGCTGCCAGAGTACCCAAAGGAAGCACCTTGTGACTTGAATAAAGTCCGTTCCCGAGACTGTACGGGTGATCTTCCTCGATCGGATGTTTCATAGGCACGACATTGCCCGTGACCTTGACGCTCTGGCGGGCCTTACGGTCGAAGTACCATAGAACGACGGTGTATTCGAATGTCCCGGATCGATAGGCAGGATCGAACCGCAGAGTCAACTCCCCCATCTGGCCGGGGGCTACCTTCCTGAACGAAGGTGTGCCGGTGATGCAGCGGCAGGCAGTCGTGATGTCGCAGATGACGAGAGTATCACGACGGTCATTACGGAAGGAGAATGTCTTAACCGACGGGCCGTCCTTTTCCATTATGGTACCGAAGTCGCATCGGTCGTCGGGAAAACGGATGTCCTGGGCACACAATGCCGCCTGTCCTGCCAGGAGGCAGAACAGGACAGATATCAGAATGACGTTATGTCTAATAGGCATATTTATAGGCCTTCGTGAAGCAGAAGGTGCCGGAAGGGACGATGGTGAAGGTGTAAGAGAAGTCCTGGTCGCTGAAGAGGGTTCTCTCAGGGTCGGTTCTCTGTCCCCAACTGTCGTATCCGCCTATGCCGGTCTGAACACCATCCACGCAAAGTTCCACATAGTCTCTTGGCACGATGTCATTTATATGGTGCTGACGACGGCGTGCATCCTTTGCGTTCTCCGGACTGTGGTCTTCCTCAGCATGGAGGTTGTCCCACTGATAGTCATGCTGCTTTGCCTCCTCAGAGTCGAAATCCTCGACACTGTTGCGCAGAGCGTTGAACTCGAAGCCGCCCACAAGGGTCATATCATCGAATTCAAGCCACTGACAGTCAACATGGTGACCATTCTCCTGAGGACGGACATAAGGCACATACGACTCCGAAGCGGAAGTCTTCCAGATGCCCATTCCCGCACCGGCCTTTCTGTCCCAGTATGTCTCCTGAGGACCACGTCCGAAGTAAGTATACTGCTCTGCTGATACAGGAAGTCTCATTCTTAGGCCCACGCGAGGCACCTCGACCGGCTCCGCAGAAGCGACTCCCTTGAAGTCTGCATCCACCTTCACGATACCGTTTGCATATACATCATATACTACCGTATAAACATTGCCGGTAGGAAGATCATATATCACCTTCAGCACCGCGCCCTCTGCTGTCTTCTCTACAGAAGCCCGGGCATTGAATTCATTGGATGCCGTCTTGTAGGCCTGAGTCCTTCTTGGCCATCCGTTGCCGTAGTCGTTGTCGTTAGGTGCGCGCCAGAAGTTAGGTCTGATGCCGAAACCGTCTGCGAGCATCTCGTCGCCCTTGACCTTGTATGAAGTAACATAGCCCTTGGCCTTGTCGAAGACAAACTCGACCTTCTTTGACTTGATCACGATGCTTCCGTCATCCTCGGTCACATCACAAGCACCTGCCTTTGGCTGGTATGCTTTCTTTCCGGCCTCCTTGAGAAGGAACTGCTCTGTAGCGATCACATGGCCCTTCTTCAGGAGAGGGGTGGCCTCTGTGGTCACGACCTCGAAGTTGATATAGTAACCTTTGCGCTTGCGGAGTGTCGGAAGTTTCACGGTGAAATCCTCACCCTGCTGCGCAGGAGTGTCGAAATGCAACCTGCCTTTCTTCACCACCTTACCGTCTGCAAGAATGCTCCACCTTACCTCATACTTTGACAAGTCGTTGAAATAGAATCTGTTGAAGATATTGAACTTTCCGGATGCAGGATCGTCGGAAGTGAACTTTATGTCCTGATATACATACTTCACCTCGGCAAGGCCAGGATGCGGATCACGGTCAGGACCGACCACACCATTGCAGACGAAGTTACCGTCGCTCGGCATGTTCTCACCGAAGTCTCCTCCGTACGCCCAGAACATGAAGTTGCCGTTCCCGTCATATTTTGCAAGAGCCTGATCCACCCAGTCCCAGATGAATCCTCCCTGCATATGGTCATACTTGTAGATGTATTCCCACTGAAGGTCGAGAGAGCCCGTGGAGTTACCCATCGAGTGGCAATACTCAGAAGGACAGACAGGACGTCCGGGAGAGTTCTCGCCGAACTTCTTGAACCAGTCGTCAGAAGGATACTGAGGCACGATCATGTCAGTATTCCAGTCGAACTCAGCCCTTTCGTAGCATACAGGGCGGTTCATTCCGTCCTTCTCAAGGGCCTTGATCTCGTTGTAGGCATTGTAGAAGTTGCATCCGTTTCCGCCTTCGTTTCCGAGCGAGAGGATTGCCACGCAGGCATAGTTCCTTGTACGGAAATACATGTTGCGGATGCGGTAGATGTGGTTTGTATACCACTCGGGCTTGTTTCCGAGAGTCTTGTCGAGGTCATAGAACATACCGTGACTCTCGAGGTTGGCCTCCGAGTAAACATAGAATCCGAGGCTGTCGCAGAGGTCGTAGAACATGCGAGGCTGAGGATAGTGGCTGGTACGGATACCGTTGATATTGTGTTCCTTCATGAGCCTGAGATCCTGGAGCATCCTTTCGCGGGTCACATAATGGCCTGTGTAAGGGTCTGTCTCGTGGAGGTTGACGCCCTTGAACTTGACAGGCTTGCCGTTCACAAGGAAGAGGTCTCCCTTGATCTCGAAACGGCGGAACCCGACATTGAAACGGGTATATTCGCCCTCTACGCAGAGAAGGAGGGTGTAGAGTTCAGGAGTCTCTGCAGACCACTGGCGTACGTCCTCCACTACGCCTTCCATCATGGCCTTGCCACCGTTCACAAGACGGCAGTCCTTGAGCACGGCCTCACCATCCTCGTCGAGGAGCTGGTACGACACGTCGAGGTCACGCATAGGAAGAGCAGAAAGTTCAAGACGGAAAAGACCGTCCTTGCAGTTCTCGTCAAGAGTAGAGATGACATTGATGTCAAACTGAGTGTTGTACTTCTCTGAAGAAAGATACACATCCCTTTCGAGGCCGCTGATACGGAAGAAGTCCATACACTCGAGGTAAGAACCTGTAGAATAACGATAAATCTTGAGTACCAGGTCGTTGTCGCCTTCGCGGAGATACTTGGTGATATTGAATCGTGCAAGATCCTTTGAATCTTCGTTATAGCCGACCTCCTTGCCGTTCACATACACATACACACCGGACTTGGCACCGGCAAGGTTGAGATAGACCTGACGGCCTGCCCAGCCCTGAGGCACTGTGAATGAACGGTAGTATACTCCTGCAGGGGTCTCCTCAGGAATGAAAGGCGGCTTAGGGTTCCATGTCATGAACTCGAAGTCGGTGTTGACATAGATAGGAATGCCAAAGCCCTGCACCTCCCAGTTGCCAGGCACCTTGATGTCGTCCCAAGATGCAGCCTGCTCAGCAGTGGTGCTGCCGATTGCAGGATCCATTCCGGCTTGGGTGTCATGGTACTTGAATTTCCATATTCCGTTCAGACCGAGATAGTTGGAACTCTGCTCAAAGTCCTTTGACAGGGCATCCTGCCATGTAGGATGGAAGATGAGTTCGGTCCTCTCTGTCTCGGCATTCACGCTGTAGACATCAAGGTTCTTCCAGTTCGGCTGCCGGGCGGAAAGTGTAGAGACCGCCAGAACCGCAAAAAAAGATAGTGTTATTGGTTTCATTTGCTATTGGTTGTTTGTCATATGGAATTCGAGGATACCGCCTGCCTTGATCTCGTCGTATGTGACGCTGGTACGGTCCAGAGGCTTTCCGTTGAGGGTAGCGGACCCGATGTAGATGTTTTCATGAGAGTTGTCGTGAGCGATGACGCTGAAGGTCTTGCCGTCGCCGACATTCAGAACCGCCTTCTTCACCACAGGCGAACCGAAATGGAAGTCGCCCTTTGCAGGATCCACCTGATAGAGGCCCACAGACGACAGGATGTACCATGCGGACATCTGTCCTGCATCCTCGTTTCCGCAGACTCCGCTATGGTCATCGAAGTAGAGTTCGTTGAGGATATGGCGGACCTTTTCCGCACACTTGTCCTGACGGCCGATATAGTTATACATATAGGCCACGTGGTGGCTCGGCTCGTTTCCATGGGCATACTGCCCCACAAGACCGGTAACATCGTCTGCGCTCGGTCCAAGGTCACCCTCTATCACGAAGAAGGTGTCAAGTTTATCCTCAAAGGCCTGCGGGCCACCGATGGTTTCTATAAGTCCCTCTACGTCCTGAGGTACGAGGAAGGTGTACTGCCAAGCGTTGCCTTCGGTGAAGTCGCTCTGCATATGGATGGCCTTGAACGGATCGAACGGAGCCCTCCAAGAGCCGTCCGACGCCCTTCCGCGGACGAATCCGACTTCATGATCATAATAGGTCTTCCATGACTGGCTGCGTTTTCCGAAATATCCGGCCGCCTCCTTATCACCTTGAAGTTCAGCCACTTTCGTCAAACAAGCATCTGCAATTGCAAATTCAAGTGCCTTTGATACGGTCTCCTTCTCTGCACTCTTGTCAAACGGAATGAAACCGTACTGCTTGAGGAGTTCCTGCCCCCTTTCGTCACGCATGCTTGAAGTCTTCATCGCTTCAAGCGCTGCAGGAACATCGTCCACATAGCCTTTCAAGCAGAGGTCAGCCATCACGATTACGCCAGGATTGCCCACCATGCAGTCTGTCTCATTTCCGTCCAGATGCCATACAGGAAGTTTGCCCTGCTGATTATAGATGTTCATGAATGTGGATGCAGTCGCCTTGGACATCTCAGGATTTATGAGAGTCATCAGAGGGGATGCCGCCCTGTAGGTGTCCCAGAGCGAGAATATGGTATACTGTTTCTCACCGCTCTTATATACCTGTCCGTCAGCGCCACGATATTCTCCGTTTACATCGCTGAAAAGTTCGGGAGCGATCATGGTGTGGTAAAGGGCAGTGTAGAAAAGTCTCTGCTGCTTCTCGTCCATAGGTTCGATGTCGATACGTCCGAGTTCATCGTTCCAGCGTGCCTTGGCATCAGCGACCGTCTTGTCGAAATCCCAGCCAGGCTGCTCTGCAGCGAGATTCTCCCAGGCATTTTCGCAACTTACAGGAGACATGCCGACCTTCACGAGGATCTGCTTGTTCTTCGAAGTGTCGAACTTCAGTGCAACGGCGCTTTCCTTATCGGTGATGGCAAGGGTATCCTGAGCGATGACAGGCTCAGTGAATTCTGCCGCGAACCACCATGTGTGGTCTTTCGCCCAGCCTGAAGAACGTCTGTATCCTTCGATATGGGTGGCATCCTTTACAGTGAGGTTCCAGTCTGTCACCCCGTCCCAGCCTATGCCTGAACAGAGGTCGACAAGGATAGCCGACTCTTCACCGGTGAAGGTGTATTCATGGATACCAGTGCGGTCCGTAGCAGAAAGACGCACATTCACGCCATAGTCAGGCATCTCAAGAGAATATAATCCCGGAGCCACCTGTTCTTTCGCGTGGTCCAGATAGGCATAGACATGTTTGGCCTCAGCCTTCTTTCTCGGCATGTATTCGCTTGAGTATCTGACCTTTGCAGGATCGTATGGCATAAGAACGACATCGCCGAGGTCACCGATGCCGGTGCCGGTAAGATGGGTGTGCGAGAAGCCGATGACGAGTGTGTCGGTATAATGATATCCCGAACACCAGTCCCATGCATCCCTGATCTGCTGAGGGCCGACCTGTACCATTCCGAAAGGCACATTGGCACCCACGAACACATGGCCGTGTCCGCCGGAACCGATGTACGGATCGACATATTGAGTGTAATCCTTCTGTACTGAAGTGCCGCAGGAAATGACCGCGAAGGCAAGAGCGGCAAGGATGGATGTATGTTTCATGCTATAGTGTTATGTTTTCCTGAAGTCTGATGTCTGTCGATGACGCGCCCACAGCGATGGTGAATCCGCCAGGCTCGAGCACAGTCTCCATCTCCCTGTTGCATACGGTGAAGGCATCGCGGTCGAGAACTATCTCGACACGGACAGTCTCCCCTTTCGGAACGGCAACCCTCTCGAATCCACGGAGTTGCCTGCGAGGACGGACTGTCGAAGCCACGAGGTCGGCCACATAGACCTGCACCACCTCTTCTCCGTCGTATTTTCCTGTATTCTTCACATCTACGCTCACCTTAACCTGATCTGCCGCGATCTGCTCGAGGGTCAGGCCGGAATATTCGAATGAGGTGTAACTCAGACCATATCCGAACGGATAGAGAGCGTCGGAAGGGAGTTCCACATAGTCATGTCCCTTAGGGAACTTCTTGTTGTAGTATACAGGAAGTTGGCCTGCATCATATGGCACCGATACCGGAAGGCGTCCTGCCGGATTGAAGTCTCCGAAGAGCACGTCCGCAAGTCCTTCTCCACCCTGCTGGCCTGGATAGAACTGAGTCAGGAGGGCGTCAGCATTCTCGCTCGCCCATCTCTTGTCAAGAGGACGTCCCTCGATATAGACCACCACAACAGGAGTTCCTGTCTTCTTCACGGCTGCCAGGAGTTCGTTCTGAAGTCCGAGGAGAGAGAGGCTCGAACGGTCGAAGCCTTCGCCGGCCTCCATGTCGCTCACGCTGTTCTTGTCAGCGATGGCCGCTCCTGTCTCCTTGTATGTGGTCTTGAAATCTCTTGCACTCGAACCACCCACCACTACGACAGCGACATCTGCATTGCGTGCGGCGCGGACCGCCTCGGCGATGGTATTGCTCTTGGTGTCACGGACGGCACAGCCCTTCACATAGGTCACGTTCTGAGCGCCGATCTTGGCCTTGATGCCGTCAAGGACAGTGCGGATGTTCTCGCGAGGCTGAGGAGCGGTATAGTCTCCAAGCTGGTTGTACATATTGTCCGCATTAGGGCCTATGACAGCGACCTTCATGTCCTTTCTGAGAGGAAGGATGCCGTCGTTCTCGAGAAGCACTACTCCCTTGCGTGCGGCTTCGCGTGCCACAGCCACATTCTCAGCCTTTCTCACCTCGACTGCCGCAGCTTCAGGATCGACATATGGGTTGTCGAAGAGTCCGAGGTCGAACTTAAGCCTGAGGACACGGCCTACAGCCTCATCCAGAACCTTGCCGCTCACCTTTCCGCTTTCCACGGCTTCCTTGAGAAGAGCGAAACAGTTTGCCCCGAGATCCACATCAACACCTGCATTGATGGCTATGATTCCCGCATCCTCCTTGTCCTTTGCCACATGGTGGTCACCATGAAGACCGTCGATGCTCACGAGGTCTGAAACCACAAAACCGTCAAATCCCCACTCATCCTTCAGGATGCCGCGGAGAAGCTCGGGATTGCCTGTAGAAGGGACGCCGTCGATGGAATTATACGAGGTCATCACCGAAAGGGCGCCGGCATCGATCGCAGCCTTGAAAGCCGGAAGGAAGTTCTCGCGGAGATCGCGCATTCCGACATTCGAAGGGTTTCCGTTATGACCGCCTTCAGGAATGCCGTATGCCACGAAATGCTTGAGGGTGGAGATGATTCCCTTGTCCCAGCCGTTATGCTTAGGGCTGGTTCCTCTCACCATGGCTGCGGCCATCTGCGATGTGAGATACGTGTCCTCTCCATAGGTCTCCTCCACTCTTGACCATCTTGGCTCACGCGCAAGGTCGATCACCGGACCGTATCCGATGTGGCCGCCCTGCGCCCTGAGTTCCCTTGCGATGGTCTGGCCGACTTCGGTAATGAGATCCTTGTCCCATGTAGACGCAAGGCCGATGCTGGTCGGGAAGACCGTGGTTCCGATGGCCATATGGCCGTGAGGAGCCTCCTCGGCAAAGATGATGGGAATACCGAGCCTTGTGCTGTCGATGGCATACCGCTGTAGGGCATTATAAGCCTCTGCCGCCAGTCTCGGATTGAGACCGTTTTCAAGAGTCTTCTGCGTCCAAGGGTCTGCTCTGAACACGGCCCAGAGCATGCCTCCGTGCTGATTGTCAATGAATTCTCTGTATTTGTCGGAAACGCCTGCGACGGGTCCGTCAGGAGTCTCGGTCTTCTCATACATCGGCCATCCGAGAGGACAGAGAAGTTGTCCGAGTTTTTCCTCGACTGTCATTCTTTCCAGAAGATCATCGACTCTTTTTTCTGTCGGGAGATCGGGATTCTTATAGTCAGGCGCGCCGTCTGACATGCTGCAGGCCACAACAGTAAGGCAGGCCGCGAATATGATAAAAGGTTTTAGCATTTAGTGTAAGTTTTATTGAATGATGTGGAGGAGTTGCGGGATTATTTCAGGCCACGAGATTTGAGAAGGGCAGAAGGGTCAGGTTCGGCACCCCTGAACTTCTTGTAAAGCACCATAGGCTCGTCGCTTCCTCCTTTTTCAAGTATGTTGGTTCTGAAAGACATCGCTGTCTCCTTGTCGAGAACGCCTTTCTCCTTGAAATATTCGAAGGCATCCTTGTCCAGGACCTCAGCCCAAAGATAACTGTAGTAGCCTGCGCTGTATCCGCCGCTGAAGATATGGGCGAAATATGTACTGCGATAGCGCGGGATGATCTCGTCGATAAGGCCCATTGCGCCGCATGCCTGCTTTTCGAATTCCTCGACGAAAGATCCCTCGGCTCCGCTCGGGATGACAGAGAGCATATGCCATTTGAGGTCGAGGATGGAAGCGGCGGCAAGTTCTGTTGTCATGAAACCCTGATTGAAGGTCTCTGCTGCCATTATCTTTGCCACCAGAGAGTCAGGGATGACCTCACCTGTCTCATAGTGACGGGCATATCTTGCAAGAACTTCCTTGCGGAAAGCCCAGTTCTCCATGATCTGAGATGGGAGTTCCACAAAATCGCGTGCTACGGATGTTCCGCTTACGCTTTTGTAGGTACACTGGCTGAGGAGGCCGTGGAGTGCATGTCCATATTC
Organism: uncultured Muribaculaceae bacterium; assembly: GCA_964645495.1. Classification (GTDB taxonomy): domain Bacteria; phylum Bacteroidota; class Bacteroidia; order Bacteroidales; family UBA932; genus Cryptobacteroides. Next base: position 11,299 of record CAZYCJ010000005.1, on the reverse strand, counting down.
GTGGAAGAGAGTCTCGACCTGATCAAGGGTAAGGAGGGAAGGCTTGTCGGCTGTCGGCTTGGCAAAGTTGCCGACATTCACGATGACAGGACGCACATCAACCCCGTCAGCGCTCACTTCCTGATTGATGAAATTGGTCATCCAGGCACCGCCTCTCTTCGTGCTGCGAGGGAAATAGTCAGTAAGTATGACACCTATAAGCGAGCCGTCGGCATCAGTGACCTTGAAGCCCTCTACATCAGGATGATATGTCGGGATATCCTCGAGTTTCTCATATTGAAGACCGAAAAGTTCTGTCGTAAGGTCGAATACTCCCTGACGGACATTTTCCATCTTGAAGTAAGGCTTTGTCTGATCCTCGTCGAGAGCATATTTCGCTTTGCGCACTTTCTCCGCATAGTAGGCCCAGTCCCATGGCTCGATCTTCGAACCCTCAGTAAGAAGGCCTGACCTGACATCTTGATCCATCATAGCCTGCATGTCTGCGATTTCTTCCTTGGCCTTTTCCACGGCCGGTGCCATAATGCCGGCAAGGAAACTGTCGACAGCCTCAGGATTTGCGGCCATCTTGTCAGCAAGTATCATCTGAGCCGGATTGTCATATCCGAGAAGATGCGCCTTCTCTATACGGAGAGCCATCATCTTCATGATGAGTTCCTTGTTGTCATTCTCATTGCCGTTGTTTCCACGAGATGAATATGCCTTGAACATCCTTTCTCTGAGGGCACGGTCCTGAGTGGAAGCCATAGCGCCAGGATATTCGGAGATGGTGAGGCCGAACTCCTCTGCAAAGAGGTTGTTTTCAACAAGAAGATTATTGCCGAAAGTGTTTGCAAGAGTAGAAAGTTCCATATTGATCTCGCGCATGCGTGCCTGCTCAGCCTCGCCAAGGGCGATACCGTTCTTCACAAAGGCATTGTGGAGTTTCTTCAGGACCATCTTCTGCTCCTGAGTCAGCCCGATGTTTTCCATATCCTTATACACAGCCTCGACCTTTGCAAAGAAGTCGGGATTCATGTAGATATTGTCACTGTGAACAGACATCATCGGAAGCACCTGCTCCACGATGTTCTGAAGAGACTCAGTGGCATCTGATTCGGAAATGTTGAAAAGAACATTTGTCACCCGCTCAAGGATTGCTCCCGACTGCTCATATGCGGCCACGACATTCTCGAATGTCGGAGCATCAGGGTTCGCGATGATAGCATCGATTTCCGCCTGCTGCCGGGCGATTCCGGCCTCAACTGCCGGTACATAGTGCTTCTCCCGGATCTTTCCGAAATCCGGAATTCCGTAAGGTGTATCCCATTCCGTCAGGAAAGGGTTTGCGTTATTGCAGGAAACTGCTGCCATGATTACTGCTGATATCAATAATGATTTTTTCATATATTAATTAATGGTAATTAATTTCTTCACTTTAAGTAAATCAGGCAAAGATAGTAAACAATTATCAATTTACACCAAACATTTGTCTCCTTTGATTCTGACCTTATGAACGACAACGTCAGACTTATTCAAAAAAAGGCAAGCATTTGATGCTTACCTTTCAAGTCTGTAGGATAATACTTATTCATACCATTTGCTGCCGTCTGCCTTTGTCACACCGTCAAGATCGATGAGAGTGAACTGAGCGGCACCTTTATATTCGGTGAGGATGCCGGTGAAAGTCACTGTAGCAGATCCGTCAAGTACTTCCTGAGGAATCTCGGTGTCTGCAAATCTGGCGTATCCGCTGGAACGCACCTGCACCGACTCATCGCCCATCTTGAAATACTGGCTTACGGAATATGCAGATGAACCTATGCCAGTAGTCCTCAGAAGGGCCCCGACTGTCGTCCCTGCAACTTCGACATCATCGAAATTGCCGGCAAACAGATATTCCTTCCATTTCTGTTCCGAGCATGCCCAGGTGGTCACACCATAATTGTCCGGTCCTTCCTCATCGATGAAGATGCCGTTATTGGTGTAGTCCTTCCTGTTTCCGTTAGGGTCGACATATGCAAGGATAAAGACATGATTGTCGTATTTCAGATCCTTGATGGTCACAAGCCTTCCGAGGTTCACCTTCTTATGGAGATCGGAAACGCCAATCTCCACCGGCTCTACAGGATCGTCATAAGGACCCTTGAAAATATGGGTGTCGATAATAATAGAATGCTCGATATAGGCTGTCTCGTACTCGCCTGTCGGATCGCTGTATCCTATCTGTATCATTCCGTTGTAGTCACCCACCGTCAGGCCTTCACAACTGACATAGACCCATTGGCCAAGTTTGTACTCATTGTACAAGCCGTTCTTTCCTATCTTGAGTTCGATGCCGGCTGTCTCATCCTGAATGTACAGGCTCTTGTACAGATTGCCGACCTTGTCCGATGTGGTCACCTGCCCGCCTATCAGGATGTCTCCTTCTATGGTGACCGGCTTGTTCCCGTTTTTCACATACATGTCCTTAAGATCGGCAATTGTGGTGTTCGGGGTCATCTCCACCGGTTCCTGATACTCAGGGTTGTCATATTTACCTGTAAATACCGGCTGGAATTCCTCACAAGACACGAGAAGGGTCGCCACAGCCAGAAGTATTGTATATATCTTTTTCATTAGAATCGGAAATAGAGGTTCAACATGTAATTAAAGCCCTGCATATAGAAGTACTTCGAGTCAAACTTGTAATACCTCTCCATGCTTTCGCTGTCGGCAAGGCGGGTTCCTTCGTATCCTCCGGTCCTCACTGCACGATGATTGGTGATGTTCTGCAGGTTAAGTGAAAATCCGAAGTTGTACTTGCGGTCGATATACCACGACTTGCCGACACTTGCATTGAGCAGGAACACAGGGTCGAATTTCTCCTGCGCTGTAAGGTCCTCGATCTCTACCGGCGTCACCTTGCCGTCCGGTCCGGCTACGATCCTGTCTGTCCTATAGAGAGGATTCATGTCAAGGTATGAATTCGCGAAATACTGTCCTGCAAGTTCAAAGAACCAGTAGGAATTGGTCCTGTAACTGAATCCCAGGGAAGCGGCCAGCTGAGGAGTAGAAGGTACATAATGCTTGGCATTGCCTTCCACAGCCACATCATTCACATCATTGGCGACATTTCCGTTCTCATCAAGATAATTTACCGTATCACCGACCACTGCCTTTCTGAATATCGGAGAAGTAGCCCAATACGGTACCATTTCGTTGTCATAGATCACTTCCGCACTGTTGTCGACCGTCATGGTCATACGGGGAGTCGAAGTATAGATATATTCACCCCAACTGAGGGCTCCCTCGAGAGAAAGATTCTTGACAAAGAAAGGAATGTTGAATCCCAGTTCGATACCCATGTGCCTCTGATCAATGCCGTTCATCGCAAAGTTCACAAATGAATTCTGAGTATCTTCATAGAAACTCATCATGTCCGTCTGATCCTTGATAGCCGTCCAGAAACCGGTCACACGGACATTGTATCCGTTGTTGCTATACTGGTAGTTGATATCAGCAGAGGTGGTCTTGACTGTAGTCAGGTTCGGAACGAGCGAATTCCTGGTACGAGGCGAAATGAACGATTGGGTGAATGTAGGGGCATCATTGAAGTAGCCCATGTTGGCATACACACGATGTCCGCCGGCAAACTGCTGCTGCAGACCAAGTTTTGCAGAATATGTAAAGAATCTTGCGACCTCTGAATCTCCCTTGGATGTCAAGGCCTTTCCTGTCTTCGGATCATATGTCGTAAGGACCTGTCCGTTATATACGAGTTCGTTTCCGTCATCATCCAGACCGGCGAAAAGGCCTTTACGCACAAGTCCTTCTCTCCAGAACTTCGAAATTCCGCCCTCCAGGGCGAGGTTGGCCCTGAATCCGCCCAGTTCCAATGCTCCGTTTGCCCAGATGTCTGCATTACGGACATGCGCGTAGTAATCATAACCGTATTTGTCTCCCACCTTGATGTTCTGCGCTGCGCCATGCTCCAGATAGTAGTCCAGATCATTCTGCACCATAGTTGGGGACGAAGCGAAATCACGCTCGGCGAACTGGTCTATATTGACATAGTACTCACCACCCAGCAGATCGTCAAGTTTCTTATAATACTCGGTGCGGTTCCATCTGTATGTCGCTCCACCTGTAAGAGTGAAAGCCTTGCCGGCAGACCACTTCACGCTTGCATTGACATTGATGTCGTTCTGGTCCACGCGACGCTCCTCGAGAGCATACTTTGAACGGAGTCGTCCGGTACCGTCATCATTATTGTAATTGACATTATAGAGACGGTCCCAGTTCAGATGGGTATACTCGGCTATATCATTGGTCCAGGCATCTTTCGCCCATGCATACTTCTCAAAGTTGAGCCTTCCGTAATCCTCGTTCTCCATCCAGAAATAACTTGGAAGATTACGGTAGTAGTCCGGACGCGGGTCCGGTGCATCATACCAGTCAAGTGCGGTATATCCGTTCTTTCCCGTACGCCACAGAAGTGTTGCAGAAGCCTCCAGATCGTCTGACGGAGTCGCAGTATATTTGAGTACCGTGACAGGCTCAAAAGTCTTGCGGACACGCGCATTACGCACCTTTCCGTTCTGGTAACCCCAGTTGCTGTTGTACATGTTGTCCCCCACAAGATCATATACCTCCTGAGTGGAAGCGTTCTGCGCACCACGCTGTCCAGGTGCAGCAAAAGTGATCAGACTGAGACGATGGGCATCTCCGAACTTCTTTTCCACACCTGCATAGTATGCAAAATTACGATAGTAAACACCTTTCACCCAATCATTTCCACCCACACGCGCAGATACGTTGAACGCATACGACCATCCGTTATCGAGTTCACCTGACGCATATGTAGCCATGAGACGAAGACGATACAGCGCACTGTTCGACAGAGCGCTGAAACGCCATCCCTTGCGCACGGCGGAAGGATTTGCGTGAATGTTGGTGACGCCATTATAGCCTCCGTATCCACCATCGGAAACCTCGTTTCCGATGGTGGTCTCCTTGCTGCGCATGGCCTCGTTCAGACCGCTCCAGAGAGAATAAGGAGAATATCCGGTGATGGCGTCATTCATCCTGATGCCGCTCAGATAGACATCCTGAGACTCGCTGGTATAACCTCTGTTCTTGAAGCGGATATTGCTGAATCCGAAACTTACGATATCATTGTAAGGGTCGTTGGTTCCGAAAAGAATGGTCGGTGTATCATCATAGCCTGAATCGTCCATATCGAACTCCGAGAAATTCGAATCATCCACATCAATCACCAACTGTTCGGCAAGCAGGGAAACGAATATAAGATCCTTGACATATCCTTCCACTGTCACGTTGACATTGGACGGTACAAAGCCCTGTGCCTCAACCGTCATATCATACATTCCGTTCAAAAGGCGATCGAAGAGAAATTTTCCATCTTCTCCTGTCCGGACTGCAGCGACGGCTTCTCCATCCTGTGACAGAGTGACGACTGCACCAGCCACAGGCACACGGCCTGCACGGTTGACGACAGTACCTTTCACACCTCCCATATCGCTTTGCGCAAAGAGGGCAAAGGAACAGAAAATTGCAGTAATAAATAGTAATACTTTCTTCATCTTCTATTTGGTAATTACAATATAAGTCGGATAATGGTCACTGTAGCCTCCAATGAAAGCACCGTTTGAGAAAGTCCTGTACGGAGTTCCCTTGTACTGGCCTTTCTGGTTTGTAAGGAACTTCGCCTTGAATATGTGTCCATGATAGCCTTTCTTGCCCAGAGGTGATATCCTAAGTCCGCCGTCCGGAGCATTCGCGAGGGCGTTATTCACGAGAAGAAGGTCATAAATGCTCCAGACCCCGCGATAAGCCAGAGAGCCATGTCCATCCTTCAGCATCTCGATGAACGGGCTGTAGAAATCAGCGTCTGTAACCTCCGCGATGTTCTCCTTACCATGGAGATACTGCGCCATGCTCGGGTCAGTAGGATTGTCATTCATGTCACCCATGCAGACGATCTTGATACCCGGATACTTCTTCTGCATCATCATGGCATGGTCATACATGATCTCGCCTCCACGGTCACGGAGCTGATTGCTGCCCTTCTTGTCGCCTGCACGAGACGGCAAATGGGCCACATAGATGGCAAAATGCTCGCCGTCGATCAAGCCATGGACCATCAGGACATCGCGCGTTCTGAAATAATCCTGCTCTTCCTTAGACATCACGAAATCTATCGAACTTCCTTCGAAAGTATACGGAATCGATTCGCTGTCAAGATAGGTAAACTGATCCGGCCTGTAAAGCAGGGCTACATCGACTCCGCGACGGTCAGGACCGTCATAATGGATGATCTGGTAGTTCGCATCTGCAATCTGAGGGTCTGCAACAAGGTCCTCCAAGACCAGACGATTCTCTATCTCGCTGACACCCAGAAGAGTGTGATAGCGTCCATTGGTGTTCTTCATCTCCTTGATGACCTTTGCCATGTTCGAGATCTTCTTCTGATATTTGACCTCTGTCCATTGGTTCGCTCCATCCGGAAGGAACTCCTTGTCATTCTTGACAGGGTCATCATAAACATCAAACAGATTCTCAAGATTGTAGAAGCCTATCACATAGGCCTTTTCTGTTTTCTTCTGTGCTTCGGCGCATGTGCATAGAAGCAGGAGAGCCGAAACGATTGTCAGTATCTTTTTCATCATGGTATCAATCTTTACCACCATACATTTGATTTAGCAGGATCCTCAGCTTCAAGTTTGGCAGCCATTTCGTCACCCACTTTTGCAGGAAGGTTCACAAAAAAGTCAATTCCGGTGATCTCTTCGAGTTCATCGACAGATATGACGCACGGATGATCCTTGGTTATATTCTTATCGGCACCTGAATATGCCTTATGTTCCAGATAGAAGGCCGCACCCGACCACTGGGATATCGTAGATGCCTTATGATATCGGATAAGAGCCTTATAGTATGCCACCGGCACCGTCATCTTCTTCTTGTCAGAGTCAACAGTAAATTCAGTCGCACCTTCAACCACGCATCCTGTCACGACATAAGTCGTATCCGACGTATTCGCCCAGTTTCTTACAGCATTCTCCAGACTCTGCCATACGCCTTCGTTATGTGCATTGAGTTGAGGAGTGATATTGGTTCCGTAAAATGTCTGGCTGTTTGCCTCATAACTGCACAGACGGTCTGCAGAAGGGACCTGATGTCCCCTGGCATAATTGCCGCCATAGCCTCCGAATGGAGCAGACGAATACTCTGATCCCAGGAGAGGGTCGTAAGCCCACTCGTCAGTTCGTCCTACAGTCTTGTTTGTATACATCTTGCAGAGAGGGTAAGCCATCCATACGGATACAAGATCCTTCTGGCTCCAGCCGAACGAATAATTTCTGTACGTCTTGCCGTTCATCTCGAAATTATGGCTGTAGTAGTCAAGATTCTCGTCATCCATTGCCGGAAGTTCCAGCCAGCCTGTCTTGGCAAGATCTACGTCAGGCACAGGCATCGGATCCGGCTCGGGCTGCTCCCCTGCTCCACTCTGGGTGACTTCACAATTCACGCTTCGGGACCCGCTCCCGAGAACGAGAGTCAACGATCGCGGTTCCTTTGAAGTATTTGCCTGATATGTCAGTATGATGTTATTTTTGCTTCCTGTACCGGATGGAACGTCAAGGCTTGCCCAGTCCACGCTGCCGGAACCGCTGACAAGAGTCAAGGTCCAGTTTCCGTCAGCCTTGACGCTGACGAACTGCTGTCCGGACACGGCAGCCACGGAAGGAGACTTTACAGACACCTCCAGAATGCTGCTGACTGCTGATCTCTCGCAAGAAGCCAGCAAAAGGGCGCAGACCGCCATCATAGCGGCTGCGACCTTTAAAATCGTTTCTCTATACCCCATCTGCAGTTTGATTTATTCGGAAATAGCCTTGAGTCCGATCAGAAGGACTCTGCCATTGGCCGAATCCAAAGTCTCCACTTTTACATCCACCGCATCCTGAGACGGCATCTCGATTTCATAATAATCAGAGTCAGCCACTATTATTGAGGTGTAAGGAGGATTGCCGGCAGCACCTGTATTTGATGCAGGTGAGATTGTTTTCAGTTCCGTTCCGGCAACAGAGAACTTTGCCTGTGCCGTCTTTTTATTCCATGCAACACAGTAGAAGCCGATCTTTGCAGTCCCTGCCGGTACATGCAAAGTCGCATCTCCAACCTTTGAACCAGTACCTAACTTAAGAAGATTACTTACTGCAACGTCATTCACAGTCGCAGTCTGGGCATTGCTGCCCTCTGAAGTACAATCATATGCATTGGCACCTAACGTCCAGGTGATGCCCTGAGGATCGAACTCCCCTTCCTCACCTGCCGGAGGTGTTTCAGTTCCGCCATCATCCGAGCCTGAACCAGGATTTCCTGTAGCCTCGACAGCGGTTACCATAGTATTGACATACTTGCTGCTTGATACACCAATGAAATATCCTGTCACCTTGATTTCCATTCCATTCAGGTCTGCAAGACCAAGAGATTCGGCAGGATATGAGAGAGATCCGACTGCTGTCGAAGCATCAGCCACATTGACATTGTAATAGTAACCGGAAACATTGAGAGAACCGGTATATTCGATATATTCAACCTCTCCGACCTTGAGTTGCGCATCCATTCCGGCGCCATCAAGCACCTTTGCTGAAGGATGTGTGACAGTATTTCCTGAAGAAAGGACAGCGACTGCAGGAGAACCTATCTGAGCAAGGCCTGCATAAGTGGTCTTTGTTCCCTTTACATTCACCTTGTCGCCTACTGCTGCCGGAGCCTTTGACCCCTCATAGACAAGGAGATAGCCGGTATCATCCTTAAGAAGGATCCCTCTCGAATATGCCGCAACAACAAGGGCCTCGACCTCCACAGTAGAATTGTCCGCTGCAGCGATCACCGCTGATATGTCGACCTTGCCGAGATCGCCACCTGTAGAGCCACCGCCGTCATCTGTGCCGCCGTCACCTGGAGTACTGTCGCCAACTTCGAATGACTCTCCGGTAGAGAAGTCTACAGTTGTACCTGCTGAAGATGCCTGTACGAGACTGAGATCATCAAGGGCATAAGCCGAAGGCACTGTAGAGGCAAAATAGATGCTGAGAGTCTTGGTTCCTGCAGGGACTGTAAATGTCGATGACGCAAGATCCCAAAGACCGTCAGGCATAGAACCTCCGGCAAACTGACATGAGAGTCTTACCCATTTCTTGCCGTCCGCACTGATATAAACCTTGAATTCATTGAAATTGAATGTGTTGTCAGATGCGCCATATTCATAGCGCTCAGATCCGAACGAAAGCGTGAAGTCCGTCTTTCCCTCCGGAAGAGAAATATTCTTCACAGCGAAATAAGGAGAACCGGAGCCGAACCACAGATAGTTTGAACCTGAGCCGGCATATACAGAATATGATCCGGCAGATCCGTTTCCACTGTTGGTCCTCGCTGTAAGACGGTCAAATCCATATGTCACATTTGCGATACCGGTTCCTTTTTCGTTCTTCCAGCCTTCAAATGTATCCAGATAAGTTGTCCACTGGTCTCCCTTTACAGCTTCTTCCTTGTCAAAGTCGTTCGAATAAACGATAAGCGCCTCAGCAGAACCGCCCGGACCTGCCTGCGACACCGTGAGAGTCTTGCTGCTCATTCCGATAGTGAACTTGACGGATGCCTCGCGGTCAAGCCCTGTATTTTCGAGAACAGTCACCGTGATCTTCTGATCCTGAGACGATGCGTTTCCGCTCTCAGGGGTCACCACCAACCAATCCGCCTCATATTCCACCATCCAGTCACGAGTCGCCGTAAGCGCAAGTTCCTGTGTTCCGCCGGCAGACTCAAAAGTCATTGTATTTACGCTCAGGTTCACCTTAGGTGTACCGGGACTCTCTTCCTGCTGACATGCCGCCAACAGACCGACGGCAGCCATAAGGCCAAGAAACAGATTTCTTATCTTCATTTCTGCTATGTTTTAAAGTTAAAAAATCCGGCGACCCAGATCTGGTCGCCGGAAATATCGGAGTTAAATAAGCTATTACTTGTAAACAACCTTAATAGCGCTTACGTAAGCACGGTGATTCTTGTCAGTACCTGTTGAGGTAAACTTTACTGCTGAAGCCTCGCCAGTCCAAGTGCGGACTGCTGCTTCTGCAGAAAGATCGCCAGAATCTGCTGCCACGTAATAATGGTCGTTAGCGAAGGTGAGTTCAATAGAAGTAATTGTCTTGCCTGCTGCCTTTACATCCAAAGTAGCACCGTTCTGATACATGCGGATAGCGCTGCCTGATTCATAATATGCAGGAGCAGTAGAAGCGTTACCCTGAGCAAATACTATTGTCACATTGTCATCAAGCTTGATTTCCTTGCCATCAACTGACTCTGCATTTGCATATTCCTGCTCTGAGAATGTCATTGAGACTGCTGTTCCGTCAACTACCTCATCATTTCCGCCTTCGTTCTCGCCGCCCTCATCAGCAACAGACTCGTGAGAAACATAATACCCGCTTCCCATCTGAGGAGCACCTTTATACTCAGCGCGCTGACCGACAACGGTGAGGACATCACCTACCTTAAGACCGATTTCTTCTATAGGCTTGCCTCCCACTGCAGGTTTCATTCGATAAATATATAGTTCAGTGCCATCCTCATCAGCGATAGTCAGTGTAGCATTCTGATATGAAGCACTGACTTCTCCGATATTTACAATCTTGCCTGTCACACGATATGTAACTTCTGATGACACCTCAGCAGCAAGGAATTCATCTATTGTGGCAGGGACATATGTAACGTATGACTCCACATAGCAGCCCTGTGCCATCTGAGGGCTTCCATTATAACTTGATCTCTTACCCACAACTGTGAGGAAATCCCCTGCTTTGAAGTCATAATCCTCAATATTGCCCTCTGAAGTCACGAGACGATAGAGATAAAGTTCATTTCCTGCTGCATCTTCAATTGTGACGTTCGCATTGTGATATGACGCAGATACGGAAATCGACTTTATGTTGCCGGATACGCGATACTGAGTAGCATCTTCCGCCGCTGCAAGGAATTCAGGAATGGTAGCATCAAGAATAGAGCCTTCCTGCACAAATTCATATGCTACAGTTGATGAGCCGGAAGCAAATTCTACAGAGCCCTTACGATCACCGCCTACATTCGGCTGAAGAGCAATCTTTACCAATACCGTATCCGCAGGATTAGGCTCGATCTTGGTCGCCTCACCCGGTTTGTTCTGCATGTCAACTATTGAAACCCATGACCTGTACTCTTCAGGAACTGTAGGGTAAATGCCTTCACCTTTGTAAGAAACCTTCACCTC
>CAZYCJ010000004.1:0-55174 GCA_964645495.1 uncultured Muribaculaceae bacterium | reverse complement strand
CTTTGCCGAACCGAAAGCGACCTCTTCTGAAGTGGTACAATCGAAAGTGCTACAGAAGGTACATTCAATGTGATATAGTCACAATATATTTTGTAAATTTGAAATCACGACAAATCAACTTCACAAAATACATTGCTATGATCTCAAGAGACAAAATTACTGAAATTTTCTGTATGGCCGATGACTTTTGCAAACTTTATGACCGCTTTATCAAGGCTAATGGTCTTGCACCCAAGCGCGACAAGTCCAAGCGCGAGTATCATCGCGACCCGAAGATGTCTTCTGCGGAGATCATAACCATAATGATTTTGTTCCACCTGAGTGGGTATAAGTGTTTCAAACATTTCTATATCAATGAAGTTCAAGAACATATGACTGATCTGTTTCCGAATACAGTCGCATACAATCGATTTACTGAGCTCGAAAGAACGGTTGTAATTCCATTCATCCTCTTTGTGAAGAGATGCTGTATGGGTAAATGCACCGGTATCAGTTTTGTCGATAGCACATTGCTTCGCGTATGCAGGAATCAGCGTATTCATATGCACAAGGTCTTTAAAGGTATAGCACAGAGAGGGCAATGTTCGATGGGATGGTTCTACGGCTTCAAACTTCATCTGATATGCAATGAGATGGGAGAACTGTTGAGTTTTATGGTAACTCCAGGCAATGTTGATGATCGTGAACCTCTCAAGAACAAGACATTCGTTGAACAGCTGTTTGGAAAGTTGGTCGGCGACAAAGGTTACATATCCAAGGACATCTTCTCAAAGTTGTTTGTCGATGGTATTCAGCTCATTACAAAACTGAGGAACAATATGAAGGGACAGATAATGACACTTGGCGACAAGATACTTCTCCGTAAAAGGGCCATCATCGAGACCATCAATGACGAACTCAAGAACATAGCCCAGATTGAACATTCGCGTCATCGATCAGTTACCGGATTCACTGTCAACCTTATGGCCGGTCTTGCGGCATACTCATTCTTTCCAAAGAAGCCGATGATTGCCGTTGAGCGGGTTGAACCAGAAGAAAAAGGGCTTATTCAGCTGTCTCTCTTTTAGTTAGAATTCATCGAACTCACGTTAATATAATGAGAATCTCCTTTACATAGCAACTTGAGCCCTTGTTCACGGCTCGTTTCAAGTTGGCCGTAGAGATCATCCATCTTCGACACAAATGGCACTTGTAATGCAATGACCTGAGTGCTCGGAGAAGTGGGACATACTGATGGACGCGTTCCTTTCATCGCTCGATGTAAAGGAGAAGACCAGACAATCCTACTACTGGGGAATGGTCCGCTACTTCGAATGGATCGGACGCACGCACCGCAGCCTGTCGTCGCTTACCAATGCGGATGTGCTGTCGTTCAAGTCAGACCTGCTGCGGCGTATGCTCACTCCGTTGACGGTGCGTGCGTACCTGTGTGCTGTGCGTCAGTTCTATTGCTGGGCGGAGAACGTGCATCTATATCCAAACATCGCAAGAAGCGTCAAGCCGCCACGCGGTAAGAAGGGCTTCCGGAAGATGCATCTTGAGGAAGGCGAGATTGCTTCGCTAATGGAATACCTCGCCGGACGCAGCCCGAGGGACTACGCCCTGGTCAACCTGATACTCAGGACTGGACTCCGCACCGTCGAGGCAATTCGTGCTGACATCGGAGACATAAGGGTCAGGAAGGGCCGCAGGATACTCCATGTATGGGGAAAGGGACAGGATTCCAAGGAGGAGTTCGTGATGCTCTCGGATGCGGCCTGGAAACCGCTGGAGGCCTATCTGAATGTAAGGGACGACACCGGGAAGGAACGTCCTCTGTTCGTGACTGACGGCAAGGGGCACCGGGGAAAGCGGATGTCCCCGCGAGGGGTCCAGTATGTCTGCAAGAACGCCCTCCGCGCCATCGGCCTGGACTCCCATCACTATTCTGCACACTCGCTCCGTCATACGACAGCTGTGATGCTTCTGAAGAACGGGGCCGACTGGAAGGATGTACAGAGGGTGCTCAGGCATTCCTCTCCTGTGACCACCCAGATATATACGGCGAGCATAGAGGAGGAACTCAGACTCCAGAGATGCCCGGAGGCAATTCTAGACAATGCATTTTAAGATGAGTGAAGTGAAAGAGAAAATACATCCCGATGGATGATTGGATTGTTGCCCCGAAAAGCGTGGAGAAACGGCTTATATCTGGTCAGAGATATTATTATCTGACAAATACGACAACGAATGTTCATGTCTCACCTAAATTAAATCCTAAATGTTATGACAGACGAAATCAATGCTGTTAGAAACCACAAGTACCACAGTGTGTTTGATGATCCCAAGTATTATAATGTTGCGGTCTTTGCTTCATTATTCATCCTGTTAGCTCTATGTGGGTGGGCTCTTGTCCTATGTATGATGATGAAGAACGCAACCGTCGATACTCTTGATCATCTATGTCTGTTTCTGACCTCTTCAGGCTGTCTCGCAATGAGTGTTGCATATTTGGTCATGCGAAGCAAGCTGAAGAAGTTGGATCAGTACCAGGAGGAGATCATACAATGCGTGTATGACTCGCTGGAACTGATGCAGGATCATATGAACGTGCATCGGCAAGACATCAAGGACGTGGATGATAATGTCCAGAGAATTATCGGACAGAACACGAAACTGCGCTCTGTATCGGACTCTATGCTATACCTTATCTTCCGCAATTGCTTGTGCCCTTCTGATGAGCAATTCAAATCATTGATGGGTGCCCTGGAACGGGACATTTCGAAAATGGACCTGCCGGATGAACTTTATCAAAAACTGAAGGACAATGATGTCACGACTCCTCTTGGAATATATAGAGCCGAAGACTGGTTGTTAGATACCGGCATATGCAGTACAGAGGAATATTACGGATTACTCCAGAAGATCTATGAGCTTCATCCGATGCTTAAGGAATTGGACAGGGTTCCGGATCTGTTGCTAAACGTTTCTGATTCAGCGGATAATTATCAACAATAAATATGAATACTACAAAAATCATCTGCATTGCCAGCCACAAGGGTGGGGTCGGCAAGACAACATCTGCAGCGACCCTGGGATCGCTGCTCTCTTCATCGGGCAGGAAGACCCTTCTTGTCGATCTCGATGCTCAGAGAAATCTTACAAGCACCTTCCTCGGAGCACGCAAAAAGACTAAAAGAACCCTATATGAAGCATTGTGTGAGGGTAAGGACATCCCGATATTCAATGTAAGGGATAATCTTGACCTCGTCCCTTCTTCTCTTGATCTTGGGGCTCTGGACACAGTTGTCGCGTCTCGGATCCAACGGGAGAGCATACTCTCGCGACTTCTTAAACCAATCGCCGGGATGTATGACTATATTCTTCTTGATTGTCCTTCCCAGATGGGAATCATAACTGTGAATGCGTTTACTGCAGCGACCTCTTTGGTTGTTCCTATATCTTGTGATGCCTATGCAGCCGAAGGTCTGTTGCAGCTTTTGGATATGGCTGACATTGTGAAGTCCGGCATCAATCCTAATCTGAACCTTACAGGTATCATCATCACTCGCTTTCATACCAGAAGAACGCTCGATCAGATGGTTGAGACGGACCTGAGGGAAAGATATGGCGATGTTGTCTTCACCACTAGAATCCGCGAGAATGCTACTATCGTACAGGCTCCGATAGTGAGTCTGGATATCGTGTCATACGCTCCCAAAAGCAATGGAGCCGTTGACTACGGTGCCCTTTGTGAAGAGCTGACTTCAAGACTTGATGCAATAGGGGACGAATGATAATAAAGAAAGTAAGTATAGCACTTCCACCAATTAATATTGATACTATGAGCGTGCGTCTGCTACTGATACTACTAGTTGTGGTGTATCTCAAACGAAGAAATCGAAGAAGATGGAAGCGGCACTAATGATAATATTTAAGGACATTACTATCAATATGGAATTGAGTTATTCACTACAGATAATACCGATAATACAATTATGTCTACAATAAAGGATCAATTGAAAGGCGGCATATCCGCCATGTTCGGGGAGACCACAGAGGCAGTACCTGACGGGATGAGTATTTCAGAGGAAGAGTATCAGAATCTGGAAACTCTGCAGATGGAAAGAAGAAAGTTCATGACAGGCAGAAAGCCAAGTGACGGCTCAAGTGTCTCACAAACTCAGAATGATATGCGCACATCAATAATCGTTGACAAGAATCAATATGCAGTAGTTCGTGAGATAGCACTTCGCGAGTGTATGACTATCAAAGAGATAATCTATGCTATGTTTGAGCTGGGAATCAACCGATATGAGCTGAAACACGGAAAAGTACATGTCAGGAAACCGAAGGAGGAGAAGGATTTATTCTGATGCAGATCTGGAGAAGGTTTATTCATATGCTGAATACTGCCTACTCAGAGACTGAAAGATCTAAAACCAAAGAGTTAATTTCGTTAGAAAAGTTGCAAAGGTAAGCGTTTTTTGTTTACCTTTGCAACAAATAAACCGAATATGAGTTTAAATGATTGGATAAAGGAACAGGAACAAAGAGGAACTACCACTTTCTCTTTCCAACAGATCCGAAGTGTGTTTGCTGAACGTTCAGAGAAAACGTTGAAAACAGACATCAACAGACTTACATTGTCTAAGAGGATTCAAAATGTGTATAAAGGCTTTTATGTCATCATACCCACCCAATATCAGTTAAAGGGAGTGGTGCCTTCGATTTATTACATTAATGAACTGATGGAGCATCTGGGCAAGCCTTACTATGTGGGATTGCTGTCTGCTGCTGCCATATACGGTGCTTCTCACCAGAGGGCTATGCTCACTCAGATTGTAACCACCGGACCAAGATCGAGAACCTCAAACAAAAACACGCTGTTAGATTGGAACTACCGTCAGCAGATACCTGGTGAACTGATTGAAAGCCGGAATGCTGAAATGGGCAGGATAAATTACTCTTCTGTAGAACTGACAGCAGTTGATGTCGTTCAGTTTGCATCAAATATTGGGGGTTATCAAAGGGCTGCGACCGTTATTGCTGAACTGGTGGATGTCATTGATATGTCAAAAATGGAAAGAGTGCTTCCATATACCACCACCACGACAATGCAACGGTTGGGATATCTGTTGGAGTTTGTCCTGTCTGACCAGGATAAGGCAGATCAACTATACAGCATAATGAAAAAGCGGAGCGGGTATTTTAACGCTGTGCTTATGAGTTCCGAGCACCCGGCATCTGATGATACTGAGAGCAACAGATGGCGAGTAAATATGAATATTGATATTGAAATAGATGAATTATGATAGATAGATCATCCATAATGGCCTGGAACGAGTTCGTTCCGTGGACGGATTTTGCAATGGTTGAGCAGGACTTGATTATCAGCCGTGCATTGGTAGATATATTCAGCGATGATTTTTTGAGTGAACAATTGGCATTCAGAGGTGGAACGGCGCTGCATAAGTTATACCTCTATCCTCAGATCAGATATAGCGAGGATATCGATTTGGTACAGATTAATCCCGGCCCAATCAAGCCCATCTTGTACAGATTGGGAGAGGTCTTGAGCTGGATGCCCGACAAGGTAATCAAGCCCAAGAGGCACAACAATACCATGCTGTTCCGGATGGAGTCCGAAATACCTCCGGTGCAACCTATACGATTGAAGGTAGAGATAAACTGTAAGGAGCATTTCAGCGTTATGGGATTCCGTAAAGTACCTTTCGAGGTAAGCAATAAGTGGTTCAGCGGAAAATGTGAAATTACCACCTATGCCCTTGATGAACTGATGGGTACGAAGCTGAGGGCTTTATATCAACGCAAGAAGGGACGTGACCTATTCGATATGCAGGTTGCGTTGGATCATGGAAATTTTGATATCGAAAAAACGCTTGAATGCTACAGCAAGTACATGGATTTTGTGGTAGAGAAAGCACCGACCTATAAGCAATTTATGCAGAATATGGAACTGAAACTTCAAGACCCCGAATTTCTTGATGACACAGACATCCTTCTTCGTGCAGATGCAGATAAGTTTGATCCTCAGCGAGCTTATGCTATGGTGAAGGAGGCATTTATTGATAAGTTGCCAGGAAAAAGAGACTGATTCTACAGTCGAGAAAATCTCGGTAGTTCAAAATTGAAGACACGCCATCGACTATGGCGATCTTCTGGGACTACCTGATAACTTTGAGTAACTGATCTTCCTTGAGAACCGTATATGGGCGACCGTTTCTACGCGGCCGCCCAAATTTTTGATTGTAGCATTTCGCTTAACGCCTAATAGGCGAAATGTAAACTCTCGAAACAATGTTTCAGAGTCACACAGCCCGACCCGATGCCAATGCCTGCTCCCTGACGCACATCCGTCATCCATTATTCTTATGCCGGCACTACCATCGAGATCGAAAGCGTCAGAGGAGTAGGGTACAGGTTGAAGTCCTAAAACCCCGGCCAGAAGACTCACACCCTCTGACCGGAATAGTATTTATGTTTAACAATTATTGGATGTTCATCCTTTAAGATCCCTGATAGCCTCCATTGCCTCATCAAGTTTCTTCATATTGGTCTTCTGCTGCTTTACGCCCTATTTTTCTTTTGTTCTACCCTTTAGACACCAAATTTACCGATTCCTTTCAGAAATATGCATGAAAATTCATCTGCCGATTCATTAATTCGTTAAAGACGGGATTTATGTGCGAAACTGGTATGTGATTTGCGGAGGATAACGAGATGTTTAACCCTAAAATGAACTGACATGAAGAAGATTCTTTTGTCAGCAGCGGTAATGCTGCTGGTTCTCCCTGCTGTTTTCAATGCAAATGACATATCCGCACAGACGGTTTCTGTAAATATCGGCACAGATGCCAAGAAGGAAAAGAAGGAACAGCCTAAAGAAAAGGTGGTGGAGAAGGTCGTAGAGAAATCAGGTCCGACACTTGAACAGGAACTGAAGAAAGCATTCGGGATGAAGTCGGAGACTTCGCTTGGAGGTTCGCGTATCGAGAATCTCGGCAAGTACTTCCTTGACAAGAATACCGGTCAGGTGTCGCTGATCACTTACCATAGGGGAGAGCCTGTCAGATGGAATATCCTCAGGGAGAATGTTCCCGAGGACTGGGTGGACGATGAGAATGCTGTAAACTATCAGCTGGTCCGATATGGAGACCACGATGACAACATACTGCTGATAAATATCAATTCAGGAGCAATGTGGGCTATCGATACAAAGGGAATCGGATATAAGAACACACGTCTGAAATATATCCCTGCAGTAGACACTTCTTTTTAGAGTCATTTTGATTAACAACTTTACCAACAGAGATATGATACTTACAACAACACCATCGGTAGAAGGCAGAAACATCATCGAGTACAAAGGAATCGTATTCGGCGAGGTAATCAGCGGAATAAACTTCCTAAAGGACTTCGGGGCAAGCATACGCAATATCATTGGAGGCCGTTCAAGTTCGTATGAGAATGAACTTCTTTCCGCAAGGAAGAAGGCACTGATGGAACTTGAGGACAGGGCACGGGCAATGGGCGCGGATGCTGTCGTGGGGATTGATATAGATTACGAAGTCCTCGGTGAGGGCAGCGGAATGCTTATGGTCACTGCATCCGGCACGGCCGTGAGACTTGGATGATGTCATAGTTCTCAGGAATCGACGGTTCCTGCAGTTCGGAATTCACCAGACGGAGAGTCTTTCCGTCCACCCTTCTGAAATAGAGGATGTCTGTGTCATCTTCGGAGTTCAGCCTGTAGTATTCGACGGAATCGGACGCATCTCCGATGATCTCGAAGCTGCCGGCAGAAGTGAACTTTACATCCCTTCCTGGTCCATCGGCATCAATATATGTGGTCTCAAGGTAATACTTTCTGCTGTCAGGATCAAGGCGCAACGAATATTCGATTCCAGAACAGTCTGCAGCCGGAAGAATGCCCTTGTAGAGAGCGCTCTGATGACATCCGGACAACAGGACGAAGGAGATGGCAAGCAGCAAGATTTTCTTCATAACTCAATTGGGATAAGAATAATACTCTTCCCACCACTCCAATATCCGTACCCATAAACAGATATTTGATAATGACGGAGCAATGTTTCCAATGGTATAGTTTCTGAAATATCCATTGACATCTCATCAGAATGAATGAGACGGAACGATATTAACATTAAGATACAGAGACTATGGATACAGGTAAATCATTGCTGTGCTTCATCGCAGGTGCGATGGCAGGAGCGGTCGCTACACTTTTCCTGGCTCCTGATTCCGGAGAGAATACCCGGGCAAAGATCAAGAAGGGAGCCGCCGATCTGACCGACAAGGCAAAGGCCAGGATCGCAGAAGGATTGGGCATAATCGAGGAAGCGCTGGAGGAGAAGTGATGGACAGCGGCAGAAACATTATGAACATTCTGTCCTCGGCTGTGAACGAATACCTCAGCCAGAGGACAGATGATCTCAGGAAGAACATAGTCACTGGATTGTCAGTCGGATTCAGCAGGGCACTGGCGATACTGGTCATCACGATGATGCTGCTCATCGTACTCGGAATGTTCGCATACGCCTTCATCGTGCTTATAGGTGAGGCGATAGGCAGCCTGAGCGGAGCGGCGTTCATCGTCGGGGGAGTATATCTTGTTGCAGTGACTGTCCTGTTCCTGCTGAGAAAGAGGCTGTTCCTGAATATGTTCACAAACCTCTTCTCAGGGATCATAGGCGACGAGACGTCCTCCGGCAGCCTGAGGTCGCTGCTGCTGGTCATCGTCCAGAACCTGCGAAGCAGTATGGAGGGATGACCCCACCCGTACTCATCTCTTCATTCCCGACTGTACCTTCACTGCCTTCGAGCAGGTCATCTCTACCAGTCTCTGATCTTTCGAATTGGCGACATCGTTGTTTGCCGTCTGCAGGTTCGAGGTTCGGTTCCGGTCAATGATGCCGATGCCTTCATCAAGACAGTAGCGTCCCATCGCCTCCTTGATGCTGTCCAACGAGACGCTGTAGAAGACCGATTCGGTGCGTTCCTGGAACCACTCCATAGGGCCGAAGTCCCCTCCGGCGTCAATTCTCAGCAGTCCTGAGGAAGGGTCAATACCGACGCTTCCAGCAAAGGTGTCACCCTTCCATATCTCAACGCGGTCATGGAAGATCTCCGGATAGTAGGCGTTGGCGAAATGGATGCTTCCGCCGTACACATACCCTACGGAATCCTGCAGCGTCCTCTTTACGAACTGGGCGAAATCCTTGATCTCGCAGAAGTCCTGTCTTGCACGCATCCGTTCCTCACGGCTGGGCATTCCCTTACCCTCGACGGTAGCGGATGTACGGAACTCTCCGTCCTGAAAGTATACGGTCCTGACATCAGGGCGCGGATTCTCCAGATAAGTCCCGTCCATAGGCTGCCGTGACAGTTCCTCCACTTTGGACTGGGCCATACGAGGAGAGATGATGAGCGAGTCCTCGCCGAACCTCTTCCGTATGGCGTTCGTCAGTTCCTTCCTGTACGGCTCCACGACGAATATCCGCCGCTCATCGCCGCACTTGATGATCCTGAAGGAATCGTCGGACCTCTTGTCGAGCCTTCCGTCAGTACGTCCTTTCCTGAGGTCGATGGTCTCGAACATCTCCATCACCGTCCTGAGATTCGGGTCAAGATACCTGCCGCAGACCCCGGTGATCTTTTCGGGGACCCCTCCGTAGAACGGCTCTGCGACACCGCCGCAGATGGCCGATACCGTGCAGGAATCGCCACCTAATGCCGTGGCACGCCTGACAGCGTCCTCGAACCCGTCCGATTCAAGGAATGCCCTGACCGCCGCCGAGACGGCTGTGTCGGGGGAGAAGTCGGTCCTTGGCTTCTCCGGTATCCTGTAATAGAACCCTCCCGTATCCTCTCCATTGACAACGACCGGTTCCCTGACGGCACCGGAAAGCCTCGCCTTCAGATCCTCCTCGCTTCCGGACAGGTCATATCCGAAATCCTTCTCCACTGTAAAGCGAATGTCGTCCTTCTCGCGTGAATGCCTTGCCATCCACACTATCTGCGCAACGGTCTGAGCTGCTTTGGAGGTGTTTTCTGAGGAGGAGACGACAGAAGCGACCTGTCGGGCGAGGGTGATCGCCTCCGGGAGGCTGGAGGCACGCAGCCCGACGGGAACTGCCATCATCACGACAGCACTCTCATCGGAGGGAAACGGACGAGGGTTTTCGCTCTCGATGTACCTCTGCATCCTGGGTGAGAACCCGCATTCAGGATACTCCCTCCCGAATTCACAGATCAGAGTTGAGAGTCTTGAAGACGAGCGGCCCTCATCCTGCATCAGCCATCTGGCCACTGCAAGAGCGAGGACTGTCCCGTCGGTGAAGCGTGGATGCACATTGACCTCACGTCCTCCACGGTATATCCTGGAGGACTCGCCGAGGGTGAAGTATCGGTCGGGGGCATCGGACCACCGATAGGGAGACGCGATGATGTCCCCTGCGACTACGCCGAGCATATTCTATGGTTTTAATTGTTATCTCTTGATTGAGGGAGCGGACTTCTGAGAGCGTGCAATGCCGATCTCCGCCTTCCTGTGCCGGACCAGGGCAAGTTCGTTCTCGGACAGGTTGAAGCGGTATACAGGATAGACGTGATATCCGCTCTGCGCACCGTAACCGGTGGGGGAGGCAATACCGTTGGCTTCAAGCCACGTCGTGATTCCCCGCAGGTTGTTGGTATCGACGAATTGCTCGTTGTCCGCAAGCGTATCCGACAGAGCCAGATTCACAGTCACAGTAGCGAAAGGTTCCTGAAAGGGATCGATTCCGGGAGGCAGCATCCGCTCGTCGATCTTGCCGACAAGCTGCAGGGCAAGAGCTCCGTTGTTGCAGTAGGTCGTGACCTCGCATCTGACCTCTCCTGCTGCTCCTGCATAGAGAGGAGGGGTCTTGAATATCCTTCCATCCAGACCCCTTTGTTCCGACAGTTTTTCCATCTGATGTGGCTACGGAAGCTATCTCTTTACCGCGACCTTCTTCTTTGCGCCCTCCACCTCCTTCAGCGGCTTCTTCTCCTTGCCCGCCTGCTGACCCAGGCCGAGGTCCGTTCCAGTCTTCTGAGCCTCCTTCAGCCAGGCCGGATGGCAGGCTACCACCTGACGCTGGGCCGCATCGAACTGCACATAGCAACTGAAGACCTGACCCTCCTTGTTGCGGCATCCGTCAAGACGCACAGCACGTCCTTCGGCGAGGGCATTAGCCTGCTCCTTGGTGAACTGGACACCATACATTCCGCGGTCCCTGACATTTCCATCCTTGTCGAAGAGGTGTGAGCGTACCTGGTCGACCGACATTCCCATTATTGTGTTGGTCGGCTGGTGGATTGACACGAGAAAGAGCTGCTCGCGGCCGTCGATGTTTATCTTCACAGGCTCACCGGCATTCGCGTTGGCAAGGCCGTACTTGGTCTTTCCGTCATTGCCCGTCCAGTCAGTACGCTCAAGAAGGGCGGCCTTGACCCTGTCGCTGAGAGGATGGTTGTAGAGGGTGAGGGTGTCGTTCTTGCTCTTCTGGCGTTCCATCGTTATGACCTTGACCCTCCATTCAGGAGAATCCTGCACGGGATATGCCCTCAGCGAGAGCATTCCGGAGAACTCCTCCGTGCGTGCCGGAATAAGGTCGGTAGGCTGGCCGTAGGCAAGCTGAGAGGCGATTGAGGGATTGGCATAGACATAGTCCTTAGAGATGCCGTACTTGTTCTGGAGCGATTCCCAGTTGATGTGGTCGAGCTTCTCCTGAAGCTCATTCGAGATTTTTACTTCCATGATGTTAAGTATTAAAGTGTGTAACTGTATTCACCAGCATTTCGTTCAGATCGTTGTATCCTTCGTACAGACCTGACATATCACTTATACTTACATCTGTCATTTCAAGAGCCTGAGCCAATTGTGAGAATGCCTTAAGCCCTGCTTCATCATTGTCCAGGAAGGTCCGGACAATGTCATATCCCTTCATCCCGGCAAGCGTCTTGCCGAGATTCGTGACGCTGTTAAGGACGCAGCAGTCACACTCTTCTCCCTGACTCTCTATCATCTTCCAGGAGAGAAAGTCCATGAATCCCTCGAAGACGCACAGGTGGCCGCCACCTGAGGGATAACGGAATGAACCGTCCGAGCCGATCCAGGTCGGGGCACTGGCAGTGCACCTCTTGTACCTTGGCGATCTCAGCACATATCCGCCCTCGCTGTTTGGGAAACCAATGGCATGGAAGAGGCGGTTGCTTGTGCCGGAGATCTCATAAACGATCTCCTTGCAGTAACGGTTAAGGATGTCTGGGCTTATCCCACGCTGACAGGCGTACTGGACGAGAACGGGATTGATGACAGGGGAGTGCTCCTTCAGAATCCTGATCACCCCCTCGGTGCGCTTCCTTGCTCCAGGATGCTCTGACTGGACAGCAGGAGGTATTATCCCCTTTATGTCTGACAGGTAGTTCATCGCCTCACGTCCAGAACAGCCGAGGAGGAGCTTGACAAGGTCCAGTACACCGCCGCCGACTGAGGCACCGAAGTCATACCATATGTTGCACCTGCGGTTGATATGGAAGGAAGGGGTTTTCTCCTGCCTGAAAGGGGAGAAGTACATCTCGCCCTGGTGCTTGTCGCTGTATCCCAGGTGAACCATGACGTCCGCTATCGGAACAGTCAGCAGGACAGGTACGTCAGTATCATCGTATCTCTTCTCTACCATATATATTCGGTTAAATATTATTATTAGTTGCGTTAAATAAAATTATTTTCATATCTTTGCCCTACCGCAAGGATATAATTAAGTAAAAGTAAGAACTGCTGCAGGTAAAGTTAAAAGAAATTATGATTTAAGACAAATAATATTATGATTATTTGTATTCTTTGACCTTGCCGGCAGACCCAAAACAGATTTGGCTATGCCTAAGAAAGGTATAAGAAACCCTGAGACTCAGATGACTCAGGACGGAAAGTGGGAACTCAAGGACCTGAAGTTCATCGAAGAGTTCATGAAGGTCAACGGCCTCTCGACGACTATGATCGCTGAACAGATCGGCATCTCACGCCAGAGTGTATATAACTGGCTCAAGTGCGACGATATGATGATCTCCAGCATATACGCACTGTTCGAGTCATACGGCCTGAAGATCTGTTTCGAACTGAAGGCTGCCGGGGAGACAGACAGCGGGATGAGGATTGAAGGAAAGGGATTCATATCTAAGAAAAAGAGGCTCGGGTTCTTCGAGAACTACATAAAGCGAAACGGAATAACGAGGGAGCAGGTGGCACAGATGTCCGGTCTGACCAAGCATACAGTCAACCATTGGTTCCAGTTCGATGACTGCTTCTTCTCATACATATGCAGGTTCGCGGAGAAGAACGGCCTTGAATTGAAATATTCAGTTAAACATATAGACAAGTAAATCATGAAGGAATTAGTTGAACAGATCAAAGCACTCGGGGCATCCGTGATCGAGAATGCCCAGGCGCAGGCAGACAGGGGCAACAAGGCTGCCGGAGCACGTGCCAGAAAGGCATCGCTTGAACTTGAAAAGGTCCTCAAGGAGTTCAGAAAGGCTTCAGTAGAGGCTGGAAAGTAATCAGAAGCATCAATCGGAGAAGGGGCAGTACCACACGGCACTGCCCCTTCTCAGTTCATATATACTCAATACGTATGTCTGCGACGCAGGCAGGTCTGCTCTAGAAGGTACGGCATACCTCCAGTCCATCCTCGACAGCCTGTCTGACCTTCGCCTCGACCTGCTCTTGAGTGCAGTAGTCGAGATTCTCCGCAGAGATGACGGTAAGTTCCCCAAGACCCCATAGATGCGACAGTGCCCTGATGTAAGGGGTAGCCTGCTCAAGAGGGTCACCCGTCCTTATGTCCATTCCCCTTGTCGTGACGTATAGTACCTTCTCCGCCCTGCACAGCCCGTAGCACTCCCTGTCATTGCTGTCGAAGGTGATTCCGAAGAGCGACATATTCTCCAGGAAGACCTTCAGAGCACTCGGGAAGCTCATATCCCAGAACGGAGCGGCTATGACAATCCTGTCTGCCGATGCAATCCTTCGGGCCAGAGACGCGTATTCCTGAGGGACAGCCCCAGCATTTCGTGCTTCAAGAATGCGATTGTCCACGACCGGATATCCTTCTGCGGTCAGATCGACAGTCTCCACATAATATCTTTTTCTAAGTTCATCCACGAGAGCACCGGCGATCCTGCCGGTTCTCGATCCTGCCCTCATGCAGGCATCAATATAAACGAGTTTCTTCATCTTCGGCGGATTTTACATTCATTACAGGCAAAATTAGAAAATACCTTGCTCATATGAAAGATATCACGCGACATTTGCATTGCAGCACGGTGCAGCAAGGCATAGACTGGACGGAGAGGATGGAGGTCAAGGTCTGTCCTGCTGTTTTCTGAATCACGCCGCAAAGGTAGTGAGCGAAGTCAATGGCCAAGACGAAGCGGTGCCTCCGCGAAGAATCTCCGGACCTTCGGCCAGTATTCTTCTTGAGCATCTTGTCCATTCTGCTGTCTGCTCACTCTCTGTTGCTTGTAATTTAAGTCAAACAGCAAAAACAGACAATCATGAAGTCATTGGAAAGACTCGGGCTCAAGCTCGGAAACAAAGTATCATTGAATGAACTGCTGAGTGAGAACTTCAACCCTCAGATATACGGACTGACCAGGGTCCAGGGAGAGAAGGTGAATGCGCTCAGAGATATCGTGACCACTTACCTGGGCAGCCGCGATGAACTGGAAGGAAAGACGATAAGAAGGGCTGAAGATGCGGTCGGCATCGCAGGAGGACATCTCCGGAGCCTCGACCACGAGGAACTGTGGGTCGCATTCCTGAACAAGGCCAATGTGGTGATGTCATTCGAGATGATCTTCAAGGGTGCCCTGGATGCGGTTAACATCAGCAACCGCGACATCATAGCCAAGGCATTGAGCAAAGGTGCGACAAACATCATCGTCTTCCACAACCATCCGTCAGGATGTCCTACCCCGAGCGTCTCGGACATCGAACAGACAAGCAAGCTGACAAAGGCGTGCAAACTGATGCAGATAGGGATGATTGACCATATCATTATAGGTACCTCAAGTTATTTCAGCTTTTCCGACGAGTGCACCTGCAACTACAGAAAATGACACGGTTATGGCAAGACAGGCATTCATAAGGAGGAACACCCAGGAACTGAGGGAGGTCCTTGAGTCCAGAGGGTATGTCAACAGGAACCGCGGAACGGACTGCGAGTTCAGCGGAGACACCATCTGCACGATCCACGAGGAATGGATTCCGGGGAATGTGCAGATGCAGTACATGTCCTTCTGGATCGACAGCGACTTCGAGGAGATAGTCGCTCCGATCATAGGATATGTTGACTGTGGGACAGATAAGGAAAAGTTTTACTCAAATCTATAAGGAAGAATGAACTGGAACAATTCAATCAATCGTGTCGAACTTCAGGGAAGGATCGGCACTGTAAGGATCTCAAATTGTGCGGGAAATCTGGTCGCCAACTTCAGCCTGATGACCGAGCACACTCTGAAGACGGCAGACGACAAGGTGGCTGTCGAGACCACATGGCACAATGTGGCGGCATACGAGGGTGAAGGAATAATCCTCGACGGACTGACCAGAGGAGTGACCGTACATCTGGAAGGCAGGCTCCGCAACAGCAGATACACTGCTGCAGACGGGACAGAAAGGACCTTCACGGAGGTGATCGCCTCATCCCTCAGGATCGTACAGTAAGTTGAACAGGGGCGGGGAGACCCGCCCATAAGACATCAGGAAATGTATTACGAAGAATTTGACAGCGGGTTTCTTGAATCCTGCGACGACAGTCTCAGGAAACTGGAAGACCTTAAGATGGCTTTGCAGACAGAGGCACGCTCATTCATACTTGAGATGATGGGCCGCTGGGGACGGGAACTTAAACTGAAGGAGGACGCATACTGCTGCGTATCCAATACCAGGTTCGAATCCAAGGAGATGCGCATAGACAGCCTTCTTGTCCGTGACGGTATCATTCATCTCAACTATGTTGACCGGGATCTTGACAGGCAGTATATAAGTGAGAAATCCGATTTCCTCTCCGTCGATATGCTGTATCTCGCAAGGGCGGTGATGCATACGATAGAACTTATGAGCAGGTATTTCAACGGGGTCCAGATATTCAAGCAATGCCAGGACGGCAGACTCACTATGAAGGAAGTGCAGATCATATCCGAGCAGGAGTACCGCCATAATGATGACCGGGCGAACGGATATGTGGCATTCGCCCTCGATCTAGCCGACAGGGAGGCTGCCTTCGATATTGTCGACCGCCTGAATGAGGTGGCTGAGGCAAACGGAGAAGAGTCCTGCTGGTGGGTAGGGGATGAAGATGAGGAATATGTGTTTACAGAGTAATATAATTATGCTATGAAGAAGGGAGACAAGATCAGGATCATCCGTATGGATGACACCAACGGCACTGACCTCCAGGCAAGGCTTATGGATGGCAGGGTGGTTACGGTAAAGTTCATTGACGACAAGGGACAGATACATCTGGAAGAGTCCGGACTTGCACTTATCCCTGAAATCGATGTATTCGTTCCAGAATAGAGATGACAAGGAGACTGAACCGTCTCAGAATGTCATTGAACGGGATTGCAGTAGAAATGTATTTCCAATGCGGCAGGATATTAGCCGATTGATAAAAGTGTAAAATACTGAGGTGAAATCGTTTAGCGACAATGGTGTGGTGATGGATGTGATTGATATGACACGAGCGGAATGTTAGTGAATTTCTATGTCTCGCGGTTGAAGTGTGTTTTTATAGTGTACTTCAAAGATGTTTGACATCACACCTTGATCACATAACGAGCAACGCGTTTTTATATAGTGCTATTATTCAGCATATTAGACATAACACTCACAATCATGTTACCAGAATTTTGTTTGTTTCCGATAATGTCATATATTTGCAGACGGCTTTACAGAAAGGTAAATTTGGCAGCCAAAGTTGTCATCCGAAAGTCAAAATGCCTATATCGAATTTGTACCGAGCAAAGGCTAAATAAGGATATATCAATCCGTTATGTCCTCTGGAGTGGAATTAGCTAGATGATTGAAATTGAGCTAATAAGATAGCATAAGTTATAGAAAGAGAGCAAGTTACATTGCTCTCTTTTTTTGCTGGTTAAGCTCTATATATCAATAATTTACTTTGTTTTTCACCGCATTTGTTGCTTGTATGGTGGAATGCCCCTTTTGGGGTATTTATTCTTACTCTTGCGGGGAGGAATTCGAATGTACAGTAAAACTCTTCTCCACACATCCAGCAGGCTTTTTCTCTTTCAAAGGAACTTCGTCAATATGTTCTGATGGTAGATACAGTACATGCAGTGTCTTTTGGAATAAGTGTATAAATTCCTTGCAATATTTTTGGAATAAGTGTATTTTTGTGGTGTGAAAAAAATGGAATAAGTGTTATGCTAAGACGAAAAGTTCAAAGAATCCTTCAGGATTATTATCAGAATGGTTCGAATAAGATCCTGGTAATAGATGGTGCCAGACAGATAGGTAAGTCATATATAATCAGGCATGAAGGACAGAAATACTTCAAAAACTACATTGAGGTTAACTTCTGGGAGGATATGAGAGGTGATAAGTTGTTTGCAGATGTCACGACTGTGAAGGATTTCTATCTTCGTCTCAGTGCGTATGCGGGTGACAGAATGGGTAATGCCGATGATACGCTTGTCTTTCTGGACGAGATACAGGTGTATCCTCCTCTTCTTACTTTGCTTAAGTTTCTGAAGGATGACGAAAGGTTTACTTACATCGCAAGTGGCTCACAACTGGGACTAGCCCTTAACCAGACTATGTCAAGACCTGGTGGCAGGATTCAAAGGCTTAAGATGTATCCGATGGATTTTGAAGAGTTCCTTTGGGCGAATGAGGTGGGTGAAGAGGTAATCGAGCATGTCCGAAAGCAATTTGACGATTTCCAACCATTGGAGCAGTCTCTTCACAGGAAGTTCCTGGATCTATATAAGAGGTATCTTCTTATCGGAGGTCTTCCGGATGCAGTGAATACATATCTTCAGACAAGTAATATTGTCGCAGTGCGTGCGGTTCATGATGAAATCTATTCACTTTATAAGGATGATGCAGTCCAGTATAATCCGGCTAAGGCTCTTATAATTAAACGTATATACGAAATGATACCATCCAATATGGAGAACAAAAAGAATAGGTTGTATTATAAGGACATAGAAGGTAAGAAGGGTAAGCGCAGTTCCGATTACGTAGAAGAACTGGAATACCTTGTCGCATCCGGAATCGCTCTTGACGTGCTGGCTATTTCCAATCCGAAGTTCCCATTGAAGGAGTCAGAAAGCAAGAAACTGATAAAACTGTATCTCAATGATGTTGGGTTGTTGACCAATATCCTTTACAAATACAATATCAATGCAATACTGGCTGATGAGCGAAGTATAAACCTAGGTGCTGTCTATGAAACTGTAGTGGCTCAGGAGTTGAAAGCACATGGATATGAACTTAAGTATTATGACAATAAGTCCAAGGGAGAAGTGGATTATCTGGTAGATGACTATGACAATCTTACGGTTTTACCGATAGAGGTAAAATCGGGTAAGAGTTACAAGGACCATAGGGCACTTGATAAGTTTATGGGGAATGAAGAATATAATATCAAACGGGCTATCGTACTTTCGAATGACCGTGAGATTGTGATCAAGGATAAGATTTCATATCTGCCGATATATTATTCTATGTTCTTCAAGCCAAGTACACCGGAAAGTGTCATCATTCCACAGGATTTACCTGAAAACTTTCTACTTTTGTAATTCAGTCACGAATCTGTATCTTTACGGCTGTAGAAAAGAAATATCCCTAAGCTATACGAATATTGATATATGTGGGAAAAACCATGGAAATCTACTGAAGGCTTCCTCATAGGAGGAGGCCTTGTTGCTATCGGCATTCTGCTTCAGTTATCCGTCGGACCGATCGTCTGGGATAGTTTTGCATGGCCGGTAAACATAATTGCATTGATCGCCTTGTTATGCGTCATAGGACTGATGTATCGCCTCAGGTCAAATATATATGCCTTTGAATGGATGATGAGTATACAGTCAGCAGTTCCTTGTCTTGCATACGCACTCGGACTGACAATAATCATGGGAATGACCGTGCAGACGGAAGGAGGTGGAATCCCATGGCTCTCGCAGATGCTTACATTCTGGCCTTTTGTACTGATCTATACATGGATGGCGCTGACCGCAGGGCTTGTTACATTGAAGAGGGTCATGCACTTCAGGATAAAGGAAATCCCGTTTATACTCAATCATTCTGGGCTGTTTATCGCTGTTGTGTGCGCGACTCTCGGCAATGCGGACATGCAGAAACTGCACATGACAGTAAAGCAGGATACTCCGGAATGGAGGGCGACAGACGGGAAGGGGAATACAGCAGAGCTTGATCTTGCCGTGGAACTTCATGACTTTACCATTGAAGAATACCCTCCTCAAATCCTGCTTGCTGACCATCTGGAAGAAAAGGTTCTGCCGGAAGGAGACCATGCCGGATGGACGATAGAAATACAGAAGAATATCGATTGTGCTGCTGTCGTTCACAGTGACGGCGATATACGTTATGAGCCTTGGAACTCGTCCGGAGCGACCACGGCGATGTTCGTCAAAGTCACAAGAAATGATGAAGAAATAACCGGATGGGTGTCATGCGGAAGTTATCTTTTCCCTCCGGTCAGCCTGCCTCTGGATGAAAGATACTCTGTCATCATGCCTGAAAAGGCACCAAAGAGATATGCTTCCGACATATCCGTATACACTAAAGACGGCCGGAATTTAAGAGGTGTCGTGGAAGTCAACAAACCGATGAAGATTGACGGATGGAAGATTTATCAATACAGTTATGATAAAAACAGGGGCAGATGGAGCGAGACAAGCATATTCGAACTTGTAAAGGATCCGTGGCTGCCTGCCGTATACTGTGGAATATTCCTTATGCTTGCCGGAGCATTATGTCTGATGCTCTTCATGGCACCTAAACCGATAAAGGAGGATTGATATGAGTTGGGATTCATTCATTTGGTTTGCCATGCCGGCATTTGTGTGCTGGTGTCTTGGTGCTTTCTATGCATGGAAAGAGAAGAAATCTTTTGCGTATGTGTTCACGCTGCTTGGCATAGCCATTTTCTTCAGTTTCATATCAGGAAT
This sequence comes from uncultured Muribaculaceae bacterium, assembly GCA_964645495.1. Taxonomy (GTDB): domain Bacteria; phylum Bacteroidota; class Bacteroidia; order Bacteroidales; family UBA932; genus Cryptobacteroides. Next base: position 34,909 of record CAZYCJ010000004.1, on the reverse strand, counting down.
GTGGATTTCGCTGGAAAGACCACCGCTGAGGACAATGGGTGAGACACGCCTGTGGTACTCTTTCTTCATGCCGGTTGCCGGAATCATAGTGTACAGCAGATGGAGATACAAATGGATACTTTCGTTCAGCACGTTCATGGCTCTTGTGTTCATCTGCGTGAATCTTTTCAAACCGGAAATCCATTCCAAGACCCTCATGCCTGCTTTGCAGAGCCCATGGTTCGCTCCGCACGTCATAGTATATATGTTTTCGTATGCATTGTTAGGAGCGGCTGCCGTGATGGCAGTCTTCATTCTCGTAAGGAATGAAAAAGTGACTGCAAAGGAGATCAATCTGACTGATAATCTTGTGTGTGTAGGAACGACTTTTCTTACATTCGGAATGCTCTTTGGTGCTATGTGGGCAAAAGAAGCATGGGGACATTATTGGGCATGGGATCCTAAAGAGACGTGGGCTGCCATAACATGGCTTGCCTATACGCTGTACATACACTACAGAAAGGCATACCACAGAAACATCCGGACTGCCGCATGGCTCATCATTGCTGCATTCGTATGTCTGCAGATGTGCTGGTGGGGCATAAATTACCTGCCTTCAGCACGAGGAAACAGCATTCATACATATAATACGTAGGAGAAGCGGAAAGTGACATATGAAGACAAAGACACCACAACATCTGGAGCGCTATCATCTGTAACTTAATTACGTATCATGATATAGGTGGTTTCAGGCTTTGCTTCTCCTTTGAGAATTCCGCCTTCGACAGTGAACATCGTGCCATAGACTACATCTTCATATTCTCCGTCAGGCAGGCCGACTGGGAGTGCAACGATATTTTCCTCAAGGGCAAAATTGATCACTGCGACACCTTTGTCGCCACGGCTCACTACAACGACCTCACCGTCAGGAGCTATTCTGATATTTTCAATCTGGCCTTCCATCTGCTGGCGGAACTTGTTGACTGCCACCACTTCCGGATGGAAGAATTCGTCGTTTCCGCGGGCACCGAGGAGATTGTCTCCGAAATAATTTTCGCGACTTGAATTCATCGGACGGCTGAAGAAGAGAGGGGTGCCGTACTGACGTGCAGTAAGAAATACCCATCCGGTGCGGATCTGGGCATCTGTAAGTCCGGCACTTTCGTTGGCATTGCAATACGTATCGTGACTTTCCACCCATGTCGTAAGATATTCCGGCGCAGCCCTGTGGTACCATGAGATCACGTCGATGTCTTTTGCACTTCGCTTTGCGAGAACATCTCTGAGCACGTGACCGTAACTTGAGGCGGTCTGGCCGAAATAACCTGCATATTCTTCTTCAGGCACATTCCTGTCCTGCAGCACCTCGCCATAGACGAACAGACTGTCATAAGGTATTGCAAGAGAAACACCAAGAACTTCCTTGCGGCCTGTAGCAACATCCCAGAAATCGTTCTCAGTCACGCCGGCCTGAGTATCGAGAGGGTCTGAATGTACTCCGATATGCTTGGCTGTGTCGTAACGGAAACCACGTACACCCATCTCGATGAGCCTGTTCACGAACTGCATGTAATATTTCTGGAAGAGGGGATTCTCTGTATTGACATCTGGAAGGCCGCCTACGCCCTGAAGGGTGCACTGAGTGCGGTCATTGTAGTCCTGGATGCCTTCCAGTCCGCTTGAATGGAACATCTTGTCGCGCCCGCCTACCGCCTCATAGAATTGATCGGTCACAAGGTCGATATTGAATGCAGTATGATTCGGAAGCACATCCACAAGAACGCGGATGTCATATTTCTTAGCGGAATCCAGCATGACCTTCATCTCTTCTTCTGTGCCGAGAATGTTGTTTCCTATGGTCCAGTCCGTAGGCTGATAATAATGATACCAGTTGCCTTCCTTTTCGTCAAGAATCCTGATGTTGCCGCCTTCCGGACTGAAGCAGGCGTTGACAGGCGATGTCTGAAGCATCGTGAAACCTGCATCTGCAATCCGCTTCATGTTGTCAGCGATGGTAGGGAAGTCCCAACTCCATACATGGAGGATGGTCTCGGTGTTGGTAAATTCGGAATCATGTGTCATGCGGTCTACAAGACCGCTGTCATGTGACCCACAGGCTGCAAAGCCAAGAGTAGTAAAGAAGTAAAGCAATCTTTTTCTCATCTTACCGTTGTAAATTGATTTGCGCCTGCAAAGGTAAGAATATTAAGGAAAATATCATCGTACCTGCTCGGTTATGTGTCTGAGTTCATCCATTGTTATGAGTTCGTTGACTATGGCATATATCGTCAGCCCCGACTGGGTATGTATCTGAAGTTTTGACGAGATGTTGCGTCTGTGAGTGGTGACGGTATTGACTGAAATGTTAAGATTATCGGCTATCGCCTTGTTGGAAAGGCCTTTTGCCACACAGACAATGATTTCCTTCTCCCTCTGGCTCAGGATATCTGTCTTGTCTTCCGCAAGTTCATTCTCTTCCCATTCCGGAGAGACTTCTCCTTTTTCCTTTATATTGCTCTCCAGTCCTTCTACAGCCGGTATGAATATCATATCTTCCACCTGACAATGCAAATTCAGATCATCCTCACAATTGATGATGTCAAATAATGCAGAACAAAGCAGGTTGTTGTCTTTCTGAGGGTAGTATCGGATGATGATGTCTTTCAGTTCCTTGAGTTTTGACTCTATGTGATCATGTCTGCGTGAGAAGTCTGCAATAGTAAAGTCCTTGCCCGGCACGCCACAGATGAGACCGTCGACATAAGAGAATACTATCTCGTTTTCATATGCCATGTGTCTTCTCACTTCCGTGACATATTCGTCATAGAATTTAAGGATCAGAAAAGCCAGGTCGTCCGTACCTGAACAGTCTATGGCTTCAAGAATCCTTTGTCGTATTGTCGGAAGCCGGTAGTCAAGAAAATACGAATGAGCCTGTTTCAGGTATGACATCAGCGACGACAGAGACACCTCATTATAATCGTATTTTCGTCCGCTGATGAAGTTGGCTACTGTCAGGAATGTGTCGATGTCGATACCTTGCTCCTGACAGACTTCGCGGACTGTCTTCTCACCAAATCCGAGTGCGATTCCGAACCGGCTCATTACCATCAGCAATGAACTGTCGTTCCTGATCAGCCATCTCATCCGATCGGATGAGACATAAGGTGTTTCCTTCTCACTATGCATTGCAGTATCTGTTTTCCGGATGCAAAGTTGATTAAAAACAAGGTCCGGTGAAATACCCAAAAATGAGTAAGTGGCCAGGTGATGTGTCTTGGAAGAATACTGAAATTTGAGTATTTCAGATTCTTCACTTCCGAAATACCTTTGCAGCCTGTTTTAAAAGAATCTATCAGATCTATGAAAAGATGTTTTGCAATTGCGGCCTTGTTAACGGCTGCAATCCTGATGTTGTCACCCCTGTCAGCAGGTGCACAAAGAGACAAGAAGACCAAGCGTGAAACAAGACCTTTCTCAGAAAGATTCCAAATCGGAGGATATGGCGAGGTGGTCGGAACATACAATTTCTTCAGCGACGAGTATCTTCGCTATACTGACGCATCATCCTATGCCAATGCGCCAGGGCATGGAAGGATGGATATTCCGCATTTTGTGATATGGCTCGGCTATGACTTCGGGAAAGGCTGGTCGCTCGGAACAGAAATAGAATTCGAGCACGGAGGTACGGAAAGTGCCGTCGAAATAGAGACTGAGGAGGCGGGAGAATACGAATCTGAGGTAGAACGTGGCGGCGAGGTCGCCCTGGAGCAGTTCTGGATCCAGAAATCCTTCTCAAAGGCCGCTAACCTCAGGATGGGACATATCATAGTGCCGGTAGGAGGTACCAACATGTATCATATGCCGACGGAGTTCTTCACATGCTATCGTCCTGAGGGAGAAAGTACTATACTACCATGTACCTGGCATGAAAACGGAGTATCCTTCTGGGGAGAAGCAGGGCACTGGAGATATGAGGCAATGCTGCTTCCCGGCTTGGATTCTGACAGATTCGGCAGTAAGAACTGGGTCGCAAGCGCATCCGGAAGCCCATACGAATTCAAGATAGCAAACACCCTTGCCGGTGCATTCAGAATAGACAACACTTCCGTAAAGGGTCTCAGACTCTCCTTGAGCGGATATGCAGGAAATTCTTTCAAGAACACGCTTGCACCTACTGAAAGCGACAGGTACAAGGGGGTGAGAGGAACAGTCATGATCGGAGCGTTCGACTTCTGCTACAACGATCATAATTTTATAGTGAGAGGCAACTTCGACTATGGTCATCTGACTGATTCATACGCAATTACAAAATTCAATATGTCTCTTCGAAAGGATTCCGTATCCCCTCAGCAGCAGGTCGCTTCCGATGCCATGGCCGTGGGAGTCGAAGCCGGCTATGACATTTTCAGCGGTATAAGCAGACTCAAAGGGCAGAAACTGTATCTGTTCGGCCGATACGAGATGTATGACTCCATGTTCAGGGTGGCTGACGGAGGAACAGATTTTCAGTGGTGCGGCCGTCATAGAGTCGCTGCGGGTCTGAACTACTACCCGATGGATCAGATTGTGATAAAATGCGAATACAGCCATGGCCTGCTTGCTCCTATATACAATAACGAGCCATCTATATCAATAGGTGTGGCCTTCGCCGGATTATTCAACAGAAATCATAAATAAAATCAGTATGAAAAAGACAATCAAATTCATTGCTGCAGCGAGTGCTGCATTCGCAGCGATATCCTGCGATAATGGCGTACTTGATACAACCGTACTTGACGCCAAGGAAGAAACATTCAAGTCCATCATGACCCCGTATGTAAACAATACTGTAATCCCGACATACAAGGGAATGGCTGACAACGCAGTGCTTCTTGCAGATGCTTGTGCGGCTATGCAGGGAAAGCACGCTGCCGGTACCCTTGTCGCTTCGGATGTAGAAAAAGCATGTGAATACTGGCTTGCCTGCCGCGACTATTGGGAGAAGAGCGAGGCTTTCCTATATGGCCCTGCCGCTGACCATAACATCGATCCGCATATTGATTCATGGCCATTGGACAAGGTCCAGATGGAGACTCTTCTCGGAAACATCGCGCAGGGTCAGACCTGGGATGCAGGTACACTCGGTGTGGGTCTGCTCGGTTTCCACGCTACCGAGTACATGATCTTTGAACTCAACGCTTCAGGCGACAAGTCGCAGACTCACAGCACAAACTATTCTGCTGCAGAACTCGAATATCTCTGCGGAGTGGCTGATGACCTCCGTGACCAGTGTGTGTATCTCTATGGATGCTGGGTAGGAGCCGACAATCTTTCATCCGACATGGCTGCGATTCTTGAAGAAGCAGAACTTGAGCCGACTTCAGACGGTTACGGATGGGAAATGCTCAATGCAGGCTCTGCAGGAAGCCGTTACAAGACATATCAGACCGCTGTCGAGACTTTGGTACAGGGCTGCGTAGATATCGCCGATGAAGTCGGAAACACAAAGATCGGTACTCCTAACAAGGCTGCATCTGCAGGTTCGACTGATGCGATCGAAGCGGCAAAGAACTATATAGAATCACCTTACAGTCTCAATTCAATAGTGGATTTCGTAGGTAACATCATCAGCATACGCAACTGCTACGAAGGCTCGAAGGCCGGTGATGCTTCTGTAAGCGACTATGTGCAGACAGCAGATCCGGACCTTGATGCAAAGGTAAAAGACCTGATTCAGGATGCAATGGATGTGATCGGAAGCATCCCTGAACCTTTTGCTGCCAATGCTACATGTGATGCTGCAAACAATGCCGTGACACTTGTCGGAACTGATCTGGTCGAAGCATTGGAAGAAGTATATGCGTTAATTTCAAAATAATCCATAATGAAGAAAACGATATTGACCGCAGTTCTGGCCATATTCTGTATGTCAGCCTGTAATGACATACCCTCAGGCACTGAGCCGGAGAGTCCTTTGGCCGAACTTCCTGAATGGTATTACACAGGAGGTGAACTCGGTACCACACATCTCAACACATTCAACGCCTTGGAGCAGCCTACTGAAGTGATTGAGAACGAGGGAATGTACCAGTCTTTCAAAAGGGGAGAGGCGCTTTTTGAAAAGCCTTACAATGCAAATACCGAGGGCAACCGACACGGCCTCGGCCCTGTATATGTCAGGACTTCCTGCCTGCATTGCCATCCCGGATACGGACACGGAAAGAAGATGGATACATACAATACAGATGATCCCGGCAACGGTTATCTTCTTGTAGTCTACAACAAGGATACCGAAGGATATGTGCCTTGGCTTGCAGGTATGCCACAGGGATATGCTGTGGCACCATTCAAGGCGCCCGTGGATCCATCCAAGGTCACCATAACATGGCTTCCGTATACAGACGAATGGGGCAACAAATTCCCTGACGGCGAGACATACGAACTCATATATCCTCAAGTCGATATGCCGAAGGATGCGATATACATCTACAATCAGGATCCTACATACGACCTCGGAAACTATGGCGTGAAACTCGAATCGACCATCGGAATCTATGGCACAGGACTTCTGGATGCGATTGCCGATGAAGATATAATTGCAGAGTGGAGGAAGCAGGAAGAAGATGGATTGATGCAGAATGGTCTGAATACCAACTATTTCGAGAATGGTGAATGGAAGAGTTATTATACCAATACAGCCCAGGGCGGTGACGGCGAGAGGTATATCCGTCGTTACACATATGCCATGAGCCGCGGTCCTCTTCAGGACGGAGCAGGTGCAAATGCGTTCTGGAACATCACTAACGCGACCAGAAGCGACCGTCGCTTTCACTATCTTGACGCAGCAGGCTCGTATGTAGCCGCATCTGCAAAAGACCCTGATGTTCAGGCCGGATTCGATGAATACATCGCCAAGGTAGACCCTGACAAGGAATATTCTGAATGGCATGAAGGCCCGATGGAGGACAGGATAAAGGCTTATCTTACCTGCAGGAATCTTCCTGTGGAAGTATCGGATCAAGACTATGTCGACCTTATGGTATGGCATCGTGGACTTGCTGTTCCTGCGGCAAGAAACCATGACAATCCGGATGTACTGAAAGGACGAGAACTCTTTGAGGAGATCGGTTGTGCATATTGCCACAGACCGTCATGGACCACAGGCTCGGACGACGTACGTGACCCTGCGAATTTCTTTACAGAGGATGACAAGACATTCAAGGCAGGAAGGGAACTCCCACGATATGCCGGCCAGAAGATATGGCCATATACTGATATGGTACAGCACAAACTCTGCATGGTCAACGATATACGCACAGGATGGTGCCGCACGACTCCTCTGTGGGGACGAGGACTTCACCGCAAGGTCAACGGAACATCCACAGACGACCGCTTGCATGACTGCAGGGCGCGTACGACAATGGAGGCCATAATGTGGCATGGGGCACCGCAGAGTGACGCACGCTACACCATAGATGAATTCCGTAAACTGAGCAAGGCTGACCGCGATGCCATCGTGAAGTTCCTCGATTCGATCTAAACCGAGCGAAGCGAATGGAGAAATCTAAACATCTTAAATATATATCATTTGCCCTTCTGGCGATAATGATATTAACCCTGATGACTGCTACCGTGATCGAAAAGGTCCACGGCAGCAGTCTCATTTACACATCCCCTCTCACAATCGCCTTATGGGCGCTTCTTGCAATTTCCGGGACGGCATACCTCATATCGTGCCGTACATGGAAACAAGTCATGACCTTTGGTCTGCATCTGTCTTTTCTTCTCATTCTTTGTGGCGCACTTGTGACGCACTGCTTCGGGGAGCAGGGCAGAATACATCTGAGGACAGATGACGGAGAAATGAAGGACAGTTTTGTACGGGAAGACGGAACTGAGGTGAATATGCCTTTTGAAGTGGGTCTGAGGGATTTTTCCTTGGAATATTATGACGGCACATCCGCTCCGATGGACTATATCAGCACCCTTGTCATCAAGGATGGAGACATGGAGACGGAGGCCATCATATCCATGAACAATATCCATAGATACCGTCACCATCGGTTCTATCAGTCAGGGTACGACAAGGACGGGAAGGGAACTGTCATCGCCGTGTCCACCGACCCTTGGGGAATTGGGCTGACATATTGCGGATATGGCCTTCTGCTGATTTCTATGGCAGGTTTCTTCTTTCAGACAGGAAGCCGCTTCAAGGCACTTCTGAGGCACCCGTCATTGTCCAAGGCTGCCGTCGTGGCTATGCTGTTTGCCATGCCGGCGGTCTGCGATGTCTCAGCCGCCCCAGTCTCATCAGTTCCTAAGACTGTTTCCAGAGAGGCCGCCGACGCCTTCGGAGACCTTTATGTATATTATAATGACCGCATCTGCCCTATGCAGACCGTGGCTCGGGATTTCACTGTCAAACTGTACGGAAAGCCGTCATATAAGGGATTGACTTCCGAACAGGTACTTATGGGCTGGTTCTTCTTTTATGACCAATGGAAGACTGAGCCTATGATAAAGATCAAAGGCGCAGATGCACGCTCAGCCCTCGGAATCGAAGGCAAATATGCCAGTCTTGCCGATTTTGCCGGGCGGGATGGTTATAAACTGGAAGAGGCGCTGAGTGCAGGAGGCAAGAATATCAGGAATGCTGATGAAAAGTTCAACATAATCAGCATGGCATGCATGGGAAGTCTGTTCCGGATATATCCTTATTCCTCTTCAGAAGAGGTTCCGGTCTGGTATTCTCTTTCTGACAGATTGCCTTCCGAAATGAGTTATGAAGAATGGGCCTTTGTCACCGGCAGCATGAACTATGTGGCGGAGAAGATTGCCTTGAGGGATAATGCAGGTGCCGTCTCATTGTTAGGAAAGATCCGTGACTACCAGATTGACAGGGGAGGAGCACATATACCTTCTGACAGGATAATCAGGGCTGAGAAAATATACAATGACGGCAATATCAACAAGCCTCTTGCAATGTCCTGTCTCATGATGGGAATTCTTGCTTTCATGATTTTCTGTCTGTCGGGAAAGAGATACAGGTGGCTGGAGATGTTGTTGACTGCCTTATGTATGGCTATACTCGCATACCTGACCCTCCATCTTGGTCTGAGATGGTATATCTCCGGTCATATTCCGATGTCGAACGGATGCGAGACGATGCAGTTTATGGCCTGGGTCTGCCTTCTGACCTGCCTGTGCGTCAGAAAAAGTTTCGGAATGGCACTTCCGCTCGGAATACTATGCTGCGGCTTTGCTCTGCTCGTATCCATGATGGGCGAGTCCAATCCGCAGATAACCAGACTCATGCCTGTGCTCCAATCGCCTCTGTTGAGCATTCACGTGATGGTGATCATGCTTTCATACACCCTTTTTGCATTCATGATGCTCAATGGGGTGGCAGGACTGATCAGTCTCGCAAGGAAAGACGGAAAAAAGGCGGAGTATCTTCAGACTGTAAGCAATATAATGCTATATCCTGCCGTATTTCTGCTCACCGCAGGAATATTCATCGGTGCCGTATGGGCGAACATTTCCTGGGGACGATACTGGGGCTGGGATCCGAAGGAGGTCTGGGCGCTGATCACCATGCTTGTATATTCTCTCGGCCTGCATCAGAAGTCACTGAAGTGGTTGAACAGCCCGGGAAACTTCCATATCTTCACCATACTCGCCTTCCTTAGCGTCCTGATTACCTATTTCGGAGTCAACTTCATTCTAGGTGGCCTTCATAGTTATGCCTGAAGTCTGGCAACTTGGCAAAACTGCAAAAACTATAGCAAAACTATGCTATTTGTTTTCGGATTATATATATTTGCATTCCTAAATGAAATAGGGGTGTATGAAGAAATATGACTTTGACAAGATCATCGACCGCAAAGGAACAGGAGCGCTGAAGACTGACGCTCTCAGCGAAAGATACGGCAGGAATGACCTGATCCCGCTATGGGTGGCAGACATGGATTTCGAGACTCCGGATTTTATAACAGATGCCTTGAGAAGACGTATGGAGCATCCCGTGTTCGGATATACTATAGAACCGGAGGAACTTTGGCCTACGGTTCAGAAATGGATACATGACCACCATCAATGGATGGTCGAAAGGGAATGGCTGACGTTCATACCCGGTATCGTAAGAGGTATCGGCATGGCAATTAATGCACTTCTTGACAAGGATGACAAGATCATCATCCAGCCTCCTGTATATCATCCGTTCAGGCTGGTTCCTCAGGGTAACGGGCGTGAAGTCGTGTATAATCCGCTCCATGAGAATGCGGACGGAACTTATTCCATGGACTTTGAAAACCTGGAGACCGTCTGCGACAACAGATGCAGGATGCTGATCCTCTCCAATCCTCATAACCCTGGCGGTATCGTCTGGTCCCGTGAGACACTTGAAAGGCTAGCTGAGTTCTGCCACAGAAGAGGTGTGATTGTCATATCCGACGAAATACACTGCGATATGACATTGTATGGAAACAAGCACATTCCGTTTGCAAGCGTATCACCCGAGGCGGCGGAATGCAGCATCACATTCGGATCACCGTCCAAGACATTCAACATAGCAGGTATTGTCTCTTCATACGCAATTGTGCCTTCAGAAGCATTGAGAGAACGATTTTACGGATGGCTGGCAGCAAACGAATTCAATGATGCCCCGATGTTTTCTCCAATTGCGACGATTGCCGCCTTCAAGAACGGCGAACAGTGGAGAAAGCAGATGCTGGAATATGTGGAACGGAACATTGACTATGTCTGCGATTTCTGTTCCTGTGAATTGCCAATGATAAAGCCACTGCGTCCGCAGGCATCATTCCTTGTGTGGCTTGATTGCAGAGGGCTGAAACTCACGCACGAAGACCTTGTGGATCTTTTCGTTGACAAGGCTGGTCTGGCACTTAATGACGGAGAGATATTCAGCCCCGGAGGCGAAGGATTCATGAGACTGAACGTAGCCACATCCTTGTCCACTTTGAAAAAGGCTATGAACCGGCTGAAAGAGGCGGTTCAATAAATATAAGACGAACTATGAAAAATGAAACAAAAGCAATCCATACACAATATGATTACCCTGATGCGTATGGAGCATTGAGCATGCCGGTATATCATACTGCCGCATACGAGTTTACTGATGCAAAGACAATGGCCGATGCATTCTGCGGCCGTTCAAAGCTTCCTGACTATTCCAGAATCACAAATCCGACAGTCATTCATTTTGAGAACATTGTCCGGAATCTGACAGGGGCTGAAGAGGTCATTGCCTTGAATTCCGGAATGGCCGCAATATCAAATACCCTTCTGGCATTGGCATCATCCGGGATGAATATTGTCACATCGAAACATCTCTTTGGAAACACGTATCTGCTGATTTCGGAGACCCTTTCCCGCTTCGGAGTCGAGGCAAGGTTCTGTGATCTGACCGACGCAGAAGAGGTCGCCTCAAAAGTGGATGACAACACTTGCTGCATATATGCGGAAATCATATCGAATCCGCAGATGGAGGTGGCTGACATGCGTCTTCTTTCACGTATTGCCCATAATGCTGACGTACCGCTTGTGGCAGATACTACCATGATCCCGTTTACGGAGTTTTCTGCCCGGAACCTTGGTATAGACATCGAAGTGTTGTCAAGCACGAAGTACATTTCGGGAGGTGCTACCTGCATAGGAGGTCTTGTCATCAGTTATGGATGGCCGGGCTTCTCCGATAGGATGAAAGGGGAGATGCTGCTCAATCTGGGAGCATATATGACCCCGCATGTGGCGTATATGCAGACAATCGGCCTGGAGAGTCTTTCAGTAAGGTATTCCCGTCAGAGTGCCACAGCACTGGCACTGGCGCAAAGACTTTCATCTCATCCTTCAATATGCAAAGTCAATCATATCGGTCTGAGAGACAATCCTTTCCATGATCTGGGAGTTTCACAATACGGATCTGCCTGCGGAGCGATGCTGACTATCGAACTCGGAAGTCTTCAGGCATGTCATGACTTCATAGACAGTCTGAAGATCTTCCGTCGAGCGACTAATCTGTTTGACAACAGGTCATTGGCGATCCATCCTGCCAGCACCATTTTCGGCAATTTCACAAGGCAGCAGCGTGAGGATATGGATATCCCTGACACTTTGATTCGTCTGTCCGTCGGTCTTGAAGACATCGATGACCTTTATGATGACATTATCCGGGCTTTGGATATGTAAGTCTGTGATTTAACGCTGGCGAACTTCAATTTCATCCGTGTCAAGTCTTACCTTGAGCCACTCTTTCAGTTCATCAAGTTCACCTATGGTGATAGAGTCAGTTGAAGAGACGACGACTGAGAAGCCTGCGGACTTCATCATCCCGATGAACTTGTCAGGAGCAGGAAAATTTCGGGCAATCTCGTGGACAGCCTTCTTTCTTCGCCATATTCCTGTTGTTTCATAAAGGGAAATGCATGCCGTACATTCTGAGATTTTTCTCCCGGGCAATCTTCATGATGGACTTTCTGGCCGCTACAGCAGTTGCTTTATCCATGTCGTAAGCGGCACAATATTCAGGATGTTCCATCTGCAGGGCTACGCCATGCATTATATCGCCGACAATAATACAGTCGCCCACAATATAAGCCGTATGGCCAGGCGTATGACCGTAGGCTTCGACGGCACTGATTCCGCAAGGAAGTTTATCGCCGATCTCGAAAGTCCTGATCCTGTCGCCGTATGCTTTCAAGACTGCGTCGAATCTTGCGGATTTTCCTTTCCAGAACTCAAATTCAATCTTGTTGATATATATATATCGGCATTCGGGAAGGCCGCCTTGTCATCACGTATGAGACCTCCGATATGATCGCCATGAAGATGTGTGAGAAATATCAGGTCGATCGCTCCCGGTTTTACTCCAAGAGAGTCAAGATGTTTCGGCAGAAGTGATCCGGGGGCTCCGTTCGCTGCATCAAACAGAACCTCTTTGCCACCCGTCTTTACAAGAAATGCACTTACTGATGATGGTACGCCATCTTCAAGTCCCAATTCTTTCATGAGTGAGTCCGGAGCATCAGGGAACAGCGAACGCTCCATGATTCGAGGTTCAGGATTATCCTTGATCGGATACACCCTGGTGCTGTAACTGACATAGGCGAATTTCCTGCTGTCGGGGCTCCATGAATTTACGTTGATAGTGCCTTGACCTCCGAAAAGTTCTGCAAGTACTACTTCAGGATGACCTCCCTCAGCCGGAATCATCCGGATCTGGACGTTCAGGTCAGGCAGATGATCGCTGGGTTCTGTCATCGTCAACCCAGGCATTTAATGCAGGTTTGCGACGACCGGTAACGGAATATTTTTGGAAATGCTTGATAACCAATCGATTGTAAAACAAAACTGCTGCTGGTGCACAATTTTACAGGGGTATTGGCAACACCTGTTTTATTTAAGGAAGCCGTATATTATTGATTATTAATTGGTTATAACAATACCTAAGTAAATGACTGTTCCCGGTCGTTTTAAATATCCCAATATTAATTTTCACTTGACCTTCTTTCTGAAGTATTAAGCCGAATATAATAGCAGGCTTGACAGAAGTAAGGAAAAAGACCCCAAAACTTCAGTAATTCTGACCATTATGGCAGTGGTAAGTATGATATCTTTGCAAGACTTTAATTGAGATCATTATGAGCAAGAGATTCAAACTGAAGATCAGGGCAGGGGAGACATTCCTGTACAGAAAAGGCGGCACAGAAAGCCAGGTGTTCGAGATAAGGATGAAGTCCAATGTCAATCAGGCATGTCTTACGAGGGCAGCCAAACTTGCATATAGAAGATACCCTTATTTCAAAAGCCGCTTCAAGGTGGAAGACGGCAACGTATATCTCTGTGAAAACCTTTTCAGCCCGCCTCCAGCCAGGGCAAAGAAACTCAGGCCGTTAGGAGGCAGCACGACCAACAGGAATCTCGTGGATATCACCTTCTTCAGGAATGTGATCTATATCTCGTTCCACCATGCGATGTGTGACGGAAGAGGTATAATGAAGTTCATCAAGACTCTGATGTATTATTATCTTAATTTCAGATACCCTCACAACAATGTCAGAATACCCGGAGTGATGCTCTTCGGAGAAGGATTCCTGAAAGGGGAGACAGCCGACCCGGTAAATGACGGTAATCTCGAATTCGACAAAAGCAAGGTATATCAGGCCGACAGGACTGCATTTGCCATTCCTGAAGTGCAGACAGGAGAGGACGCAGGTGGAGAAAGCTGGAGATACGAACTCATATTTGATGTACATGAAGTGATGAAGGTATGCAAGGCCAATAACTGCACTCCGGCCATACTTATGACAATACTTATGCAGAAAGGGGTGAAAGCCATCAATCCGGATGCCCCCGAGCAGATATTGTGCAGCATGAGTTGCGACTGGAGAGACAGTATAGAGGTGCCGAACACATTCCGCAATTGCGTAAGTTCGATCTATCTCCCTTATGGTTCCGATGAAGAAAACATGGATCTGAGAAGTCTTGGAACGCATTTCCGAGGTCTGATAGCCAGACAGAAGGAAGTGGACTCGGCCCGATGCAGCGCCAGCGTGATGAAGATGATGTCCGATATGCTGGACGGTCTTGGAAGTTACGAGAAAAAGCAGGAAGTGGTGAGCGGCTTCACATCAAGACCGATCAATTCTTTCATTTGCAGTTATACCGGCAGGGCAGACATGGGCGATGCCGAAAAATATATGGAAAGCATGCACGCATACAGCAGCGGTACAAAGGGAATAAGCCTTCAGATGATGTCAGTTGCAGACACTTTCAGCGTGGATTTCCTGCAGAACTTCCCGGACAGGAAATATGTAGATGCCTTCCTGAGTGAAGCCGGTAGACTCGGCCTCAAGGCAGATTGTTCGGATATGATTCAATACACCACTCCGAAAGACCATATCTTCAACACAAATTTCATCAGATCGCTTATAGGGTTCTTTACGGCCTCAAGAAAGCATGCATGAGGTGTCCGTCATCTCTTTGATACGCGTACTTGCCGACTCCTATGATTACAGGCATGAAAGATGGGCTTGATATCTTCTCTGTATAACTCTTTGCTGTAGCGGCCACAATTACTTCAAATCTTCTTAGGAGTAGTGCCTGTATGCTTCTTGAAGAACTGGACAAAGGCTGAAGGACTGGAAAAGTTGAGCATGTATGAAATCTCCTGGACTGTCAGATCGGTTGTCTTGAGGAGCATTTTTGCTTCAATCAACACCGCCTCGTGAAGCCATTCAAGAACCGGTCTCCCGGTTGCTTTCTTTATCGATGTAGTAAGATATTTTGATGTGATGTTAAGCTTATCCGCATAAAACTGTACCGTCCTGTTCTCCTTATAATATACGGCCAGCAGATGGAAGAACTTGTCAGAAATATCATGAGATTTGCTTTCGGCGCCGGCATTCAGATTATATTGGGCATCATATTCTCCTGATATTTCCAGAATCAGGGCATACAGGATTGAGCGAAGTATCTCATTCTGAAAAGTGCTTTTATCCTTGCTCTCCTTATAGAGGAACCTGAAATAACTCTGGAAGTCATCAAACTTGCTGTCTGAGATCAACATGACAGGGATATATCTTGAATAACTGAATATACTCGTATCTATCGGAGACGGCATGTTCAATATATAGTCTGTCGTGACTGCTATAAATTGTATCGTTCCGATCTTGATTGATTCTGTGAATCGGATTACATGCTTTTCCGGAAGAATTGCAATGCTGATTTCTCCCAACTTGTGCTCTTTGCCATCTATATATACAGAACCTCCATACCCTCGGCACAGACATATCACCATACCTCCGAGGATGTAAAAATTCCTGATGTCTCTTTCAGCAATATCCGGCAGATTTAGACTCAGCAACATACCTGAAGCTCCGAAATCTTTCATCCTTTTGTCGATATCAATTTGTAGAATTTCCTCAAGACTCTCCATACGCGAAGTT
This sequence comes from uncultured Muribaculaceae bacterium, assembly GCA_964645495.1. GTDB lineage: Bacteria > Bacteroidota > Bacteroidia > Bacteroidales > UBA932 > Cryptobacteroides. Next base: position 18,983 of record CAZYCJ010000004.1, on the reverse strand, counting down.
TCATAAATATTTACTCCGATAAATGTAACAAATCTTATGCTGCAAGGCAATAATTTTGTCCCCCGAGAATAAACAAAAGGATAAATGGAAAATTATCAATTCATGACAAACGCGTTTTCAGGCAATTTACCATTAATTATTGGAGAAGTCATCTCATAACGTGTTGAGACCACGCCAGCCTGATCGACAAGAATCATTGACACGAGATGGTATGTTGACTTGTCATAGTATAATCTGATATGACCGTAACCACGAGGCGAATCAAGATTCGACTTCAATGTTACATTCAAAAGACCGTTCCCATCATCATTGACAGTGACATCCGCATGATATGCCTCAGCAAGAGCTGTCAACTTTCCTGAAAAGCTCCATAGGAGGGTATTGGATAAATCCCGCATGGCAGTATTCCTGTTCAGATCATATTTGTTCTCTTTCTTACCTCTTTTCTGATACATGATGTCTTCGTTGATCAGGAAGCGGTTACCTTCCGGCTGATCATACTGCATATCCATCTTGGATGGAAGGGATATATAAATCTGACCGAAAGATGTTATTTTCTTACCGGATGCCAGTTCCTTGGTTTCAATAAAATCGCTTGATATGCTTGTGACATTGTCGTTTGCAGCTTCAATGCGTTCAAGTACTTTGCCGGTATCTGAACTGACTTCAGCCGCAAACGCGGAATCAAGACATACACTTGCACATAATGCGATACATAGGCTTCTTATATATCTCATGACTACAATCCTCCACTGACTGTCAAGCATTCGCCTGTAAGATATGAAGCGCCTTCACCAGCAAGAAATGCCACGACCTCTGCCACCTCTTCAGGTTCGCCGAACCTGTTCATAGGGATGCTCTTCTTCAGTTCCTTTTCATCTAACCCTTCTGTCATTTCTGTTCTTATAAACCCGGGAGCAACAGCATTGACGGTAACATTTTTTCTCGCAACTTCCTTCGATAACGCCTTTGTCGCTGCAATCAAGGCTCCCTTTACGGCCGAATAGTTGCATTGGCCGGCAATGCCTTGAATTCCTGAAACAGACGCAATATTGATGATTCTGCCCCTCTTATGAACAAGCATGGGCTGTATCAAATCTTTTGTGACGTTGAAAAACCCGTCAAGTCCTATGCTGATGACACTGTCCCAGTCACTCTTTTCCATCCACACAAGGAGATTGTCTTTCCTGATGCCGGCATTGTTGACGAGGATCTCAACATATTCTTCCTGATGTTTCTCTTTCCATCCGGATATTGCACGGGAGACCGCAACTGGATCGCTGACATCGAACTTCATCAGTTCACCTTCCACCCCTTCTTTTTCAACCGATGCCAGTGTCGTGTATGCTTCGTTGTCATTAGACACATAATTAATCAATATGTTATAACCCATGCGCGCCAACCTTATACAAATGGCACGACCGATTCCGCGGCTTCCGCCTGTTACCAATGCGTATCTTTTCATTTCTTCATTAAATTTATATACGGTTTTATTTCTTCATAAACAGTATCCCTTCCCAAGACTGCAGAACATGTGTGCAATGATGTCATCGAAACTCCAAGCACCCCGTGCAGATTCAGAGACTGACCGGTCATCAGAAGTCCGGGCACAGGAGTCAAGGGCGAAAGGACTGTATTGTACGGTCTTGAGAAGTCCTTTCTTACTCCGTAAGCACAACCTTGAGGTGCACCAATATAACTGTTCCAAGTGGCAGGCGTACTAGTATAGATTTTGTCTATGGTTTCCCATATTTCAGGAAACCTCCGTTCCACCATCTGCAGACATTGCCAGTATTTTCTCTTCTTTAAATCAGAATACTCTTCTCCTCTCCTGCCGACAGGCCTGTCAGACCACCTGCTGACTTCGTCCCAAGACATCGGACTCAGTACATCTGCAGATGGGGCAAAATCTCCAGAGTCCGGCGCAGAAAAACTTATCATGACAGATGCTTTGTCATTGACTTTGATATCCCATGGATCGCCTTTGCCCGGATACATATATATATTCCTGCCAAGATATCTGAACGAGCCCGGCTTCAGTCTGATGCTGGCGGTAAACATGCCGTACGTATTTTCCAGGCCAGTAATCCTCGAACAGAATGATTTCCTCATATGTCCTTCGGAAGAAGTCAGCCCTACAGTCAATGCCGGATGAAGGCTTGAAATTACGTAATCAGCAGGGAAAACGCTACCGTCCTTGACTCTGACACCACAGACACCTTTTTCATCCTCCAGAATTCCTGTAACCGCAGTATCGACAATCACCCGACCGCCCATGCCTTCGATAGAATATCTCAAGGCATCAGTCATCTTACTGCCACCTCCACGAAGCCTCCAGGCACTTCTGATATATGAGTCATTGATTTGTGCAAACGTATATAGGGGCAGTGTCTTTTTTTTCAGTTCCATTTTCATTGAAGTACCGGACAAGACCTTTATCAGCAGAGGGTCGACCAGAGTTTCCTGCAGATAGTCCCAGGCATTCATTCCAAACATTGATTTTTCCAGGTCTGCTGTCCTTCCCGGCACAAGCCCGTCAAAAATGGCATCCCCTGTAGACTTGAGCATTCGGGCGTACTCCTTCAGTGATGACTTGGATTTCGGAAAGCGATCGGCAAGCCGATTGACAAAATCATCATGTCCATTAGCCATAGGGAAGGATTCGTCACCTATGATGACTTCATCATAGCATGACCTGTCCATTTCTACCCATGGCAAATCCATAAGCCTGAAATATCTGAACAGGCAGTTCAGAGCCTCTCCTTCACCCAAAGAACCGACATAATGCATGCCTGTATCCAGAACAGCCCCACCTCTTCTGTATGACTGAAGACTACCGCCTGTTTCCTTGGATTTTTCAAGAACACACACATCCATTCCCTTTTTTGCCAGGATGTATGCACATTGAAGTCCTCCCAGACCGGCGCCGATGACCACAACCCTATTTCTCTCTGTTGATGACATATTCCCTAAGTCTTTTGTTATTCATGACAAGCCTGAACAGCACCGGCTGTATGACATAAGTAAGCAGTATGGTGGTTGTCATACCGATAAGGGTCGTCAAACCTATCGACTTGATGGCCGGATGAGATGCAAACAGTAACGAGCCCAAGACAAAGATAAGAATGAATGCAGAAAGTGATATGGCAGTCTTATGTTCAAGTAAAAGTGCATTATCCTTTCCGCTGTATCGGCTTATCATTCCCTTAATTGAAAAGATACTGTAATCCACACCGACACCGAATATGAGTGAGGCAATGACGATGCTGATAAGATTGAAATCAAGTCCGAAAAGCCCCATCACTCCTCTGACGACATGCCAACTGAGGAACATCGGCATGAATGCTACGAGAGAAACGGCCACGCTCCTGAAAGATAGAAGCAGGACAATGAACACGAATATCGATGAGATGCCCAATACCTTGTTGAAGTCCTCACTGACCATTTCAATCAGTTCGACGGTATAGTAATATGAATCAGTCACCAATGATCCGGGAATCTCGTCTACGGCCTTGTTGACTTCTGTCCTGAATTCCGGTACGACAACTGCCGATGTCATCACGAGATATCTGTCATCAACCTTTTCGACAAGGTTTGACATCAGGTTGTCCGGTATCAATCCCGACTCATACAACGGGTCCGGTTTGTATTCGGCCTTGATCATATTCCAGAAGGGCTGAAACATCTCCGGTCTCATTCCGTAATCTACAGCGGCAGCATCAACTTCAGACTTCAGTCCGATGATCCTGTCGTCATCCCAGTATGTGTCCCAAGCAGAAATTCTGTTTACCTGCTCACCTGCAGGTACAAGAATACCGGATGGAGTTGAATAACTGATGACCTTTCCTTCCGTTTCCAGTCGGTCCAGTACTTCTGCAAGCTTACCGGATAAAACGACAGCAGAATCCAGACTCTCTGCGGCAGAAGCATAATATATATTTGCATTCCCGCCGGATATCTTTTCAGAGAAATTCTCTCTTGATTTCTGTACTTTAGGCTCGTTATATCCGATGCTCCGCAGGTCACTCTCGAATCCGACCTTTCCGCTGAAGCAAAGACATACGGCACAGCATACGGCTACGAGCCCTCGCAACCATTTCTTGGAATCATATGGATACGAATTCACTCTATCCAATATTATGAACGCCTTTCGTGACTTTCTGTTTCTATGCGGTCTTAAAAACTGCGGTGTAAATACCAGAGAAAAGAACACGGTTCCGAGAATCGTAAGCGAGGCAATCAATCCGAAGTCCTTCAGCAGCTCACTTCCTGTGAACAACAGACCTATGAATGCCCCGACTGTAGTTATGCAACCGAGTAAAAGCGGCGTGCACTGATCCCTTAATATCTTTTCAGGTTCAGATAAGTATTTATAATGCGTAATGACATGGAGACTATAACTGAGAGCCACTCCCAGCACGATGGCTTCCAGTCCTATAGACATCAGAGAAATTGTACCCTGGATGAAATATATACAGGTCAGAGCGAAAAATGTACCCCATGCCACAGGTGCAAACAACAGAGGCAATGTAGATTTGTTTCGGAATGCGATACCGATGATGATACATATTCCTAACAGAGAGAGCCCCAATGTAAAGAGAAGATCCTTTTTTATCTGCCTCGAATTGAATACACTCTGAACAGGCAGGCCATGAAAGAGTATCTCTACATCCGGATGAACTGTTTCAAACTCGTTTATGGCGTTCTCTATCATTTTCACCATCCCATTTCCTGCTTTGGAGTCTTCTGACTTGAATGAAGGAGTGATGAATGCCAGGACTGTTGTCGAATCAGGACTAAAGAAATGGCTGTCCATGACTCTCATGCCGCCATTATTATCCTTTTGCGGAATTACAGCGCTCAACAGACCTGCCGGGTCTTGGCATATTGCCTGAGTAATCCTTCCGTCTTCGTCTGCCATAAGCATTTCGTAGTTTGCAGCCATTCTTGGCCTTAGTGCTGAAGGTGCAGTCAGGCTGTCGAAGTCCATATAGCAATCTTCGTCTATGAACGATGGCAGGTGGGCCAATGCATAGTCCATTCCCATAAAAAGAAGATCATCATCCAGTCTATACAGGATGTCATTGATGTACGAGCCTTCTTCGTCAGCAGACATGACCATCTGTACAAACTCATCACAATGTGCAGCCAATGTCTGTATGTCATTATTGTCATCATTGCAGGAGATCTGCACAAAAACCTTATCCTTTATCCGGAGTTCCTTAAACGCAAGAGAACTCTCCGAATTGTCTTCCGTTTCCGGCATAAGGCTGCTTATATCCTCTTCAAATTCCACTTGAAGACCGATGACCAGGAACAAGACAGATGTCAGTCCTATCAGGGAATATGTCAGATATCGCCTGTCTTTGAGAAATCTGTATATCGATATGAATATCCTGTCCATAGCTATTCCCCACTTATCTCTTCATTCATCTCTGCCTTTATCTTAAGACAGGTTCTGCCTTGACATCGCAACTCTGCAACTATCAGGTACTGACCATCTGTAAAAGAAACTGACAACGGAACATCTAGTTCCTGATGAGTCTCCGGTCGTATAACTTCAAGCATCCTGCAATTGATGATATTACTTATCACCAATCTCTCGCCGGTCAGATCTTCAGCACATTCTTTTATCATCTGTATGTTGCATACGCCGGGAGAAACCGGACTACCGGGAAAATGCCCTTCATAAATCTTACAGTCCGGATTGAGCCTGACATGATATATGTTTACTTGCTTTCCGGACTCCACCGACACTAACTTATAATAATCATTCAGCATATCTATCATTCAAATATTTGCTTTTCATCCTATCCATCCAATCCTGATAGAAGTCAGGAACTTTCACTTCCAGATGACCTTCATGGTCGGTAAAGAGCTGTATGCTCGTTGCTTCCAGAACAAGTGAGCCATCTGACACATTCCGGATTTCATAATCATATATGATCTTTGCACTATCTGTCATTTGCAGCCTGATACGTACCGCCAGTGTGGCATCTATGGTCGAAGGAGAATGATATCTGACATGGAGGTCATACATCGGCGTCTGATAAAATAATTCCAGCAGAATACAAGGAGTATAGGGAATAGCAGTATATAAATGGCCAGTTCCAAAGAAATCCCACAAGCATTAAGGTAATGACAGCAGATAACGGCAGGGTTATCATTGCACTTACAGCATATAGGAAGGTGCCATCCCACATCCTGTCGTCAGTCTTGCTGCTTATCGCATTTGAAATTCCGTATGCAAACAAAGAAGGCCAGCATGAAAACAGTCCAAACGGCAGCATCAGCATCAGCACAATCGCTTTCAGGACAGTCCTTGAAATCTTTGGATTATTCTCAATCTGACTGAAAGTGATCCCGATGTCATTCAGACTGTCTTCCAATCTGTCGGCAATCCTGCATACAGAGTCAAGTCCGGATACTGATTCGGACGACGCTTTTTCAAGTGCCGCAACCAGATTTCTGTCAGCTTGCAGTTTCTGAAACAGATCATCAGAATTGAGCCCGATCCGACCTGCATATGATTTCCCATATGTATTTCTTATGAAATCAATAGCATTGTAGTGCTCGGAATCTCTTATATCAAGCATCATCGTCTCGATCTGTTCCCTGACAAGTCTGTTGACTTCCCGCTGAGCAGTCCTTGGCTTTGTTTTATAAAGATCGTAATAAGGCTTGAGAGATATCGGCTTGCCGAACCTGATGAGCAACTCATTCCTGAGACCGAAATAATCGGAGTAATGATTGCAGGAGGGCAATATCATTATGTCAGTCTGAAAATTTCCCTTCTCAGCTGCCTCAAAAGCAAGTCTTGTATATCCGTATGTGAATTGTCCAAGCCAATGACCTTGCTGGTGCCCGGCCTCAGGGAACATTACGACTGTATGCCCATGAAGCAAAGCTGTTGCAGATGTCCGGAATGTCTCCGTATTCTTTTTCAGGCTGCCTTCACCTTCAAATTGCAGCCTGTATGATGGAAGCAGACCTATACTGTAAAAGAATTTCGCGACAAAAGGGCTTTTGGCAAAGATATCGCCACGCGTGATGAAATGAGCCTTTCTGTTATCTAAAGCAAACAGAAGACCTAAGGCATCATTAAGGCAGTTCTGATGATTGGAAACAACGAGCAGAGGGGTGCCGTCTTCGGGAATATTCTCTTTACCCTCGACAATGGTTTTCTTATAATATACCTTGTCGTGAAGAAATTTAAGATATGCCTTCAGGCATCTATAGGCAATTCCCGGCTTTTGTGATATTCTATTATTGTCCATCTATTTCAAAAAAAAGCAAAGGTAGCCTATCGGCATATGATCAGCATTACCCAAATTTCTGATTTGATACTCACTTTTTCGTTCGGAACATATGAGGGGTTATCCCTGTATATTTACGGAAAAACCGATTGAATGATGAAGGGGAACTGAAATTCAGGCTGTATGCAATCTGGGCAGCAGATAATTCGGTTGTGCTCAGCATACGTTTTGCATCTTGTAAAACAAATCTGGAAATCCACTCATGGGCAGAGAGGCCGGTCACTTTCTTTACAACGGTTGTCAGGTGCTTGGGTGTTACTGAAAGTTTTTCCGCATATATGTTGAGTGCTCTATATTCATTATGGAATTCTTTTACGATATTCAGGAATGATTTGACCAGCAGGTCAGGATGCTTACATTCAGTATTGTCCTTTCCTGATGGATTAATGGCTGACAGCACGATATTGATTGCTGTTTCGCTTAAAGACTCGACAATACTTGACGAACTGCTGAAGGCATCATCATACTGTCTGATCATATTAAGAATAGTACCAATATCATTCATCTTAGTCTCTGACAAGTGGCATATCTGGTCAGAGACAGTTATATTTGAACCGATATTCTTCGTCATATACTTTTCCGGTAAGTATAAGGACCGGAGGCTGACATGATGTGATTTGTTTTCAAATCTGAAATACTGGAAAGGGAATATCAATACGGCATCGCCTGATCTACCACGCAGTTGTTGCTCGTCGATATTGATTGAAAATTCGCCCTCATCACAGATGAATGCCACAAGTCCGCACATGACAATCTTACTAGATGACTTGTCGGAACTGGCATCGATCTTCCATACTTCTATCCTCTCTGAGGTTATTATCTCTGACTTATCCATTACAACATATTGTATTATAATAGGTAAGTTTCTGGTTAAGAATCAAATTGCAACTGACAAAGATAGATGAGGACACATAAAGAATCATTACTAAATTCCGACAAAATATTTATGAAATTTCCTAATCAGCCAAACGTCTTTCCGCAATGTATCACACAGCATGAGTTCTGATTTCCATTATGCGAAATTTCATAAATATTTACTCCGATAAATGTAATAAATGTTACGCTGCAAGGCAATAATTTTGTCCCCCGAGAATAAACAAAAGGATAAATGGAAAAGAAATCACATCAACAGGAGGTCAAGGAGGTATTCAGAACATTCCGGACCGACCCATTAAAAGGACTGACATCCGGCGAGGCCGCTGCAAGACAGGCACGTGACGGATTCAACGAATTCGAGAAGACAAAGCACACGACACTCTGGCAGAAGTTCATCAGCCAGTTCAAGAGTTTCATGATCATCGTGCTGATATTTGCAGCCATCATATCCGGAATCACGGGATATATGAACGGCGAAGGAATCACAGACGCACTGATCATTCTTGTAATCCTTATAGCGAATGCAATCATAGGCGTATTTCAGGAGGCGAAGGCAGAAAAGTCTCTGGATGCTCTGGAGAAACTATCTGCTCCTCATTGCAAGGTGATACGCGACGGTGAGACTAAAATCATCGAATCAAGAGAACTTGTAGTTGGCGACATTGTCGTCATAGAGACCGGCGACAACGTTCCGGCTGATCTTCGTCTAATAGAATCAGTCAACCTGAAGATTCAGGAAGCGGCTCTTACGGGCGAATCCGTACCGGTAGAAAAAGATGCCGAAGCGGTTCTTCCGGAAGATGCTTCGATAGGAGACCGTATGAATATGGCTTACAGTTCCTGCAGCGTGACATACGGCCACGGAAAGGGCGTGGTTACAGCTATTGGAAATCAGACTGAAGTGGGCAAGATAGCTTCGATGATACAGTCAGTTCCCGACATACGCACCCCTATGCAGATCAGACTTGACAAATTAGGAAAGACATTGGCAATTATATGCCTTGTGGTCTGTGTCGTCATTATGGTAATCGGACTTTGCTATGGAAGAAACCTGATGGAGATGTTTATGACCGCCGTCAGTCTTGCTGTAGCAGCCATTCCTGAGGGTCTGCCGGCAGTATCGACTGTAGTCCTCGCTCTTGGAGTCCAGAGGCTTGCAAAGCAGAATGCGATAGTCCGCAACCTTCCTTCTGTCGAGACTCTTGGAAGCACTACAGTAATATGTTCAGACAAAACCGGCACATTGACACAGAACAAGATGACTGTAACACACATCTATGCTGCCGGTAATCTTACCGATACAACAGCAGACAGCCCGGTCATCAATGAGCTACTGAAGATGTCTGTGCTTGCAAATGATGCTATCCTTGGCTCGGATGGTGTAGCAATAGGCGATCCTACTGAGACTGCATTGATCGATGCCGGACTCAAATATTCCATAAACAAGAACATTCTCAAGAAAGACATGCCGAGAATTGCAGAGATTCCGTTCGATTCAGAAAGGAAACTGATGACAACCATCCATCAGAATAATGATGACGACTTTCTGGTTGCCGTCAAAGGCGGACTCGATGAACTTCTGGCAAAGTGTACCGAAATACATGACGGAGCAGGCGTCAGATCCCTCACAGATGAGGATATCGAGAAGATTCACAAAGCAAATATGGAAATGGCTTCTCAAGCTCTCCGTGTCCTCGCCGTAGGATATAAGACTATTTCTGTATTGCCCGTCACATTTACTCCGGCAACAGTCGAGAATAATTTTATATTCCTCGGAATGGTGGGCATGATTGACCCGCCTCGTGAAGAAGCGAAAGAGGCTGTCCGCAGATGTAAGGAAGCCGGTATCAAGCCCGTAATGATTACAGGAGACCATAAGATCACGGCGACTGCCATCGCGAAAAGTCTGGGAATCATCACCACGGGAGACTGCGTTCTGACAGGAACAGATGTCGAGTTGATGAGTGATGAGCAGCTGAAGGAGATGGCCGGAAATGTAGCCGTCTTTGCACGTGTCGCGCCTGAGCATAAGGTCCGCATAGTCAAAGCGTTCCAAAGCCGTGGTAATGTCGTTGCAATGACAGGTGACGGAGTTAATGATGCTCCGGCATTGAAACTCGCCGACATCGGCGTGGCGATGGGAATCACCGGAACAGATGTGGCAAAGGAGGCTGCCGATGTCGTTCTGACCGATGATAATTTTGCTACAATCGTATCATCTGTGCGTGAAGGACGAAGGATATATGACAATCTGATGAAGTCGATCCAGTTCATGATTTCGACCAATCTTGGAGAGATTGTCCTCCTTCTGATTGCGGTACTGGCAAACCTCGATATGCCTCTGCTTCCGATCCAGCTGCTCTTCATTAACCTTGTGGGAGACTCTCTGCCATCTCTTGCCTTGAGTGTAGATCACGCAGACAAGGACATAATGAAACGTAAGCCTATAAGTCCGAATCAAGGAATCTTCACAAAGCACTTTACGACAAGGGTGATAATCCAGTCGCTGATAGTAGGTCTGACGACATTGGCTGCCTATATGATAGGAATGAATACTTCGGTTGATGTTGCCAGGACTATGACATTTGCAGTGATGGTATTCTGCCAGTTCACAATCATCTTCAGCATCAGATCCGGACACCACCGGTTTACCCACAAGATGTTCACCAACAGATGGCTCTGGCTGACGATCGTGTTCGTGACCGCACTCACATTGCTTGTCCTCCTTGTACCGGGAATGCAGACCCTCTTCAAACTTGCTCCTATGACGTCAGGACAGTGGTGGACTGTGATCGGACTCTCATTCGCAGTACTCGCTTTGAGCGAATTGTTCAAACTGTTTACACGTAATAAAGAGAGATAGTGAATACATTCGATTTAATACTTCTGGCAATAGGCGTCTCGATGGACGCCTTTGCCGTTGCCATAGCCAAAGGACTTAGCGTAGGAAAACTTCAGCCGGCACATTATACAAACATAGCATCATGGTTTGGAATCTTCCATATCCTGATGACACTCTTCGGCTACTACATAGGACACTCACTCGCAGCAGCCGTAGAAAAATTCGACCATTGGGTAGCATTCTATATACTTGTTGCTTTAGGAGTCAAGATGATACATGATTCCCTGAAGCAAAAACCGGAAGCATCCGGCGCTGACTTCTCGACCAGAACAATGTCTATAACCTCCCTGGCCACAAGTCTTGATGTGTTTGCTATTGGAGTCTCACTGTCTTTCTTTGAAGTCAATATCTGGTTGGCAGTCACTATCATAGGAATCATCGTGTCCGTATTCTCCGCAGCAGGACTCAAGATTGGCAACCATTTCGGAGCAAGACATAAATCCAAGGCAGAGATTGCAGGAGGAGTCATCCTTATAGTCATGGGTGTCAAAATACTGATTGAACATCTCTGTTCCTAAAATAGATCAATATGAATGTTGGTAAATTGAAGTGGGCCATAATCATAATCTGCATTATATTCATCGCATTGGCAATTCTGGCTGTCCTAAGTTGGAATAACCGCAGGAGCAGCGACGGTACAGGCAATCGTTTCGATCGGGCATATGAGTTGGTGCAAGGTACTCCTGCTGAAGCAAAAGTGTTCAGCTGGTCAGATGAAAGTATCGTGTCCGATAAGTATCATCCTCTGGTATCGTTATTTGAAAGTGCGTCAGACCTCAAACCTTCAGTGCATAATGACATCGAGATCATCACTGAAGGCAAAAGGAAATATGACCTACTGATTGAAGACATTCAGAACGCAAAGGAATCGATACACATGGAGTATTTCCACTTCGGTATCGACAAAGGCAGCCGTGCTGTCCGCAAAATACTGACTGACAAGGCAAAGCAAGGCGTGAAGGTCAGATTCATATATGACAATATTGCCAACATACCTATACCTCCGGTTTACTTCTGGTCAATGAAACTATCCGGTGTGGATGTCAGGAGATATACCGGACTGTACAGGATTATTCCCGACATCAATTACAGGGATCACAGGAAAGTAGTGGTCATAGACGGGAAGATCGCCTACACCGGAGGAATGAACATCAATGACCACTATTTCAAGGATTGGCGTGATACCCATCTCAGGCTGACAGGCGATTCCGTATATTCTCTTCAGTATAATTTCCTGGATATGTGGATGCATACGGGAGGAACTGTAAATGAAGATATTACCGATCTGTTTCCGGAGCATGATGTGACCGAAGACCTTCCGGTTCAGATTGTTCCTGACGGCCCTGATGCTCCATTCCCGGTAATTCAGACGGGACTGGAATGGATTGCTGAAAATGCGGAAGATTACCTGTACATACAGACACCTTATCTTGTGCCTTCAGACTCTACTCTTGAAGCAATGAAGACTGCGACAGGTAATGGCGTGGATGTACGGATAATGGTCCCACAGAATAGTGATATGGCCGCAATGGGCTATATCAACAGATCGTTTTACGAGGAGTGCCTTCAACTCGGCATCAGGATATTCGAGCGTGCCGGGGAATTTATGCACAGCAAGACCCTGGTCTGCGATGACTACCTTTCATCTGTCGGCTCAGCCAACATCGATCCGAGAAGCCTTGACTTGTGTTATGAACTCAATGCCTATATGTATGACAGACGTACTGCCTTGAAAAACAAAGAGATATTTCTTAACGACCTGTCATTGTGCAAAGAGATAACAGAAGAAGCCCTGAAGGGATACGACTTCATTGAAAAGGGACTGCAGCGGTTCTTCAGACTGTTCGCACCTTTGGTATAAAACCCGCTACTTTTGTAATAAGGAAGTACATTATGACAAGACCATATACGGAATATTATTTGTGACACATTCTTATCAAATTATCAATATGAGCAAAACCATAATCTTTTCATCAGACACTAAGTCCCTGAATGAGGGTGAATATGTCACACTGAACTGGGAATGTGATTTCTGTCCGGATTCCATATCTTTGGACATTGACAACGGACACACTTTTCATACGATTCAACTTTCCGACAAAGGCACAACAAAACTTCTTGTATCGGCTTCCAAGGTACGGACCCGATATACCCTTAAAGTGAAGTCAGAGGGTAAGATAGTCAAGAAGGTCATCGACGTGAAAGTCCGGAATCAGAAGAAAACGAAGCCGGAAAGCAAGGCAGGAGTCGGAAGATTCAGGCTATGGTGCGAGAGACAGCATGCAGCCTGGTGTGTCTGGTGGGCACAGATGAAATGCGGTTGGGCCTCATTGAAGAAATGGAAGAAGATATTGTATATTGCTCTTCTTGCTCTTTGGCTGGGTCTCATAATCTGGAGCATAGCACGTCCTTCGGGCAAGCCGGTCTCAACGGGAACAGAAACGACAGCATTAGTTATGAACCAAAGATAGATACAGATATGGCAAAACTGAAGATAAGCGAGAACGGACGCAACTGGTGGAAGAGCCTCTCCAGAAAACACGTATTCATAAATGGAAAACATTCCGGAGTGATTGATGTAGAACAGTTGGAAATCGATGTCGAGCCAGGCGCCTGCAAAGTGCTGATCCGCAATTCATTTCCCGGATTCTCCGGACACGCATACATCCACGTGGAAGAAAATGCGGAAAACCACGTAGTCTTTCGTGACAGAAACTGGCTCTGGAACGTAGCGATGGTAGTCAATCTTTTGTTTATGTTCCTTCGACGATTCATTCATATCCCCGCACCATTCCAGAGCAAGGCTCTGATGATATCACAGGGATTCTCTTTTGTCTGGCTGATGAAGTTCCTGTTCGGCAAAGATCGCTGGTATCAGACCTTTGCCTACTCCGTAGTCACAGATGACTCCAAACTACTATATAATTGACATGAAAAATGCGGGTACTATCAAGTTCAGATAGTATCCGCATTTTACCTATGATATCTATATCAGAAAGCCGCTATCAATTCTTCATTGGAGTAAGAATCAGCTCCGTAGCAGGTCTTAAGATATGCAAGGCCGTTCAGATAGTCCTCTTCAGTGAATGAATCGGTTGCCTCCTTTGCCACCACGACGTCATATCCGAGACAGAAGGCGTCGGCTGATGTGTGGCGGACGCACATGTGTGCATGCAGTCCGGTCATCACCACAGTCTTCACGCCCAGTTCCTGAAGCAGGATGTGGAGGTCGGTCTGGAAGAAGCCGCTGTAGCGTCTCTTCGGCACTACATAGTCCTTCTCGCAGAGGTTAAGTTCAGGAATCACTTCGGCTCCCTTGGTGCCGACGATGGCGTGATCTCCCCATATCTTCAGTTCACGGTCGATGCCGGGAAGGTGCGCGTCATTACAGAAAATCACCGGTACACCAGCGGCGCGTGCAGCGTCGAGAAGTCTTGCGGTTGCCGGAACGATGGCCTTGGCACGCTCGCATGTAAGCGAACCTGTCACAAAGTCGTTGAGCATGTCAACGACCAGGATTGCTGGTTTTTCAAGTTTATTCATTTGCTGCTATTTTAAAGTGATGCAAATTTATATAAAACTTTAGAACCCAGTAGAATCAGTTTCGATATTATAAATTTTTTGTCGGAAATTTATAATAATTATGATATAGACAATCACTTACTTTGTCAGGTTTAGATTAATTAGAGTTATGCCTCTGCTGACATTGAAAGAGATTGCCGATATGTCTCCCGTATTCCGGGGGCGTATTGGTGGTGCAGTAGGTAGAGGCCTTATGAGGATGCTCTCAATCAATAAAGTCAATGCTCTCTATGATCATAACTCACATCTGACCGGTCAGGATTTTACATCATCCGTGCTTCAGGAAATAGGCGTAGATTATCAGATTATCAATCCCCAGAAACTATCTCAACTGCCTTCCGGAGCATTTGTAGTCATCAGTAATCATCCTTACGGAAGTATCGACGGAATCATTCTTGTTGATCTATTTGCCAGAATGAGGGAGGATTTCAAGGTGATGGTCAATAATTTTCTTGGAAGGATAAGGACCTTGGAAAACAACTTCATCTGTGTCACTCCGACGGGAAATCAGCGTCAGACTCCGACAAAAGAAAGTATCCAAGGAATCAAGGATGCGGTCGCTCATATACGCTCTGGCCATCCAATCGGAATCTTTCCGGCCGGGGCCGTCTCTGATTTAAGTCTGAAAGACCGATGTGTAAGAGACAGACAATGGCAGGAACCGGTCGTAAGGCTCATTCAAAAGATGAAAGTCCCGGTTGTGCCAGTGCATTTTCTGGACGGTAACTCAAAATTCTACTATAGTCTCGGACTTATTGACTGGAAGGTAAGGCTGCTTCGTCTTCCGTCGGAAGTCTTCAACAAAAGAAACAAGCCGGTCCGCATAGCATTAGGTGAAATCATCACCCCGGAACAGATGGCTGAGTATAAGACAGTTGAAGATTTGGGAACATTCTTGAGAAACAGAGTATATAACATATGATTATGGGAAACAATAAGGAAGATTCGGTAAGGATACAGACTTCGGTACTTAATGCCCTGGAGAAGAAAGTCCTTATATGGCTTGCAGAGCGACAGCCAGCGTGGGTCACTTCTGACCTGCTTACATATATAGGAACATTCGGCTCCGTATTGATTGCTGCCGGATACATTCTTGCCGGATGGAACATTCATTTTCTATGGCTGAGTTCGTTCGGCTTCATCGTTAACTGGTACGGAGACTCCCTCGACGGCACTCTGGCGAGAGTGAGAAAGACCCAGCGACCTGTATATGGTTATTATATCGACCATACGATGGACGTCATCAACGAGCTCCTGATGTTCGTTGGAATAGGATTGTCCGGACTGATGCATTTCTCCCTCGCGATCCTTGTGCTGGTCGTATATCTGATGCTCACAATCAACGTCAGCATCAATGCTCACCTCAAGAAGGAATTCCGTCTGACATATGCGGGTCTCGGACCGACAGAGTTCAGGATAATAATGATCATAGTAAACACTCTCTTTACGTTGATTCGACCGTTGAGAGAATTTGTCTGGAATATCACGCTGTTCTCCCACACATTCGAACTCTCCGCCCTGGACTGCATTGCAATAGTGATCCTGCTGATTCTTTCGATAATATATCTGACAACAATCGTCAAGGATACCAAGGAATACGCCATTATGGACCCTCTTGAGAAAGACAAATGAAGCGCTTCCTGAAATTCGTTGCAACCAGTCTCGTGGGAGGGACTGTCGATATGGTTCTGGTATGGCTGCTTTCCGGATATGTTTTCAGAGGCTACTGGGGCGAAGTCGTGGTCACTCCCATGATTTCTTTTGAGTGTTCAGTAATTGTCGGATTTACATTCTGCTGGCTGTTCATCTGGAACGACCGGGTTGAGAAGGGCGACAGACTCTCTTTCTGGAAGTCGCTGGGAGCATTTAATCTGTCCAATATAGGTGTATTTGTATTACGAATGGTCCTCGTGATGCTTCTGGAGAGAGTCATAGCAGACAATTTGCTGATATGTAACCTCCTGGCCCGAATGCTTGCCGGACTGTTGAACTTTATCATCAGCGACAGACTGATATTTAAAATCAAACATATAGATCAATTATGATGAAACGTTATTTTGAAGACATGCTTCCTGCCGAGGAACTCGAGCAGCTGAAGTATATCCCTACCATTCCGGAATTCGTTGAATGGATCGAGAACAAATGGCACGACCTGCCTGCATTGTCGGATATGATCCGCACATATACGTATGGTGAAATGTGCGAAAGGATAGCCTGCAAGAGATCATTCCTATATGGCTTGGGGCTGCAGGACGGCGACCACGTTGCCATTCTGGACAATACGACAACCGATGCCGTCGAGATGTTCCTTGCCGTGACATCAGCCGGATATGTAGCCATAATGTTGCCGTCGCAACTTCCTGCTCCTGCAGTCATAGGGTCCTGCCTTAAATTCAATGTCAAGCTTCTCGCTTACGGATCTGATTATGCATCAATTGCAGAAGATGTCCACTGCAAGACAATAAAGATAACTGCAATGGATGAAATGAGGGCTCCGGTAACGACTGTGTCTAAAGATGCTCCGGCAGCGATATTCTTCACCGGTGGAACGACTGGCGCACCAAAGGGAGCCGTCCTGCCTCACAGAGCCATAATGCGCGGAGCCTTGAACGGATGCTTCAACCCCGGCAAGCAACTTGGCTGCCATCGCTATGCCCACGTCCTGCCTCTCAGCCATGTGTTCGGTCTGATAAGAGGAACTATGTCTGCACTCTATACCGGATCACTATGGATGGTCGCTGCAAATGTCAAGGACACGATTTCAAGTCTGCCTATGATCAAACCAACCTGCATTGTCGCAGTTCCGGGAATATGTGAAATCCTAATGGGACTCATTAAGATGTATGGCAAGGAGTTCCTCGGCGGTCAGTTGAGATTCATCATATCAGGAGCAGCCAATGTCCCTCCGAAACTTATTGCAGAGTTTGACAAGATCGGCATCAGTCTCTTTGCCGGATACGGAATGACTGAAGGAGGAAACCTGACATCAGGAAACGTTGATGTTCTCGAGAAACCGACATCAGTTGGAAAGATATATCCTTGTCAGGAATACAAGGTAGTAAACGGAGAATTATGGCTGCGAGGAGACAACGTCTTCCTCGGATATTACGGCGATCCAGAAAAGACTGCTGAAACCCTTACAGAGGATGGCTGGCTCAAGACAGGTGACCTCGTACGTTTCGACGAAGAAGAGTATATGTACATAGTCGGCCGCATCAAGAACCTGATTGTACTCTCAAGCGGAGAGAATGTCAGCCCGGAGAGTCTCGAAGAACCGTTCTACAAATGCGACAGGCTCAGAGACTGTCTTGTAAAGGAGGAAAACGAGGATGGCAGAGTGGTGCTGACTGTCGAAATCTATCCTCGAATGGAAGAATTTACCGGGGTTGCCTGGGAACAGGTGGAAGAATATTTCCGTAATCTGCTCGCAGAAGTCAACGCAACACTTCCGACAACTCATCGTATCACAAGGCTTGTAGTGCGTAGGGAAGACTTTAAACGCACTGGAGCAATGAAAGTATCAAGAAACTAAACGCAACACAATGGATAAGACAACTATACTGACCGAATTGAAATCGGTCTTCAAGGAAATAACGAAAAACATCGACGCAGATTCCATATCAGAAGATACACGGCTTGTGGAAGATCTTGGACTGGATTCATTGACAATCCTCCTTCTGAGTTTCGCTATAGAAAAGAAGTTCGGATTCAAGTTTGATAGTCCGGTGAAGTTCGCAACGGTAGGCGAAGTAGTAGAGTATGTTGAAAAGATGACTCTATGAGTGCAGCAGACCGTATCGTCCAAGGACTTACTCCCTTCCTTGTAAAGACTCTGCTGCGTCCGAAGGTATATTTTCTTGATCCCGGCAAGCAGAAGAATCGGATGACCCAGCCCTCGATACTTGTCATCAACCATACAAGCCATCTGGACGGCCCGATTGTGAATACAGTCTTCAAACACGACTGTATTCACAATCTCGCTGCTAAGGATCGTTTTGAACAGAAGGGATTCGGATTTTTTCTCAGGCATACCGGATGTATCCCGATCGACAGACAGAATCCTGATACATCTTGGATACATGAATCCCTGAGAATGCTTCACGAAGAAAAAGAGCATGTCGCGATATTTCCCGAGGGAGCGCACGGCACACACAGGCAGCAGTTACCATTCCATCCGGGCGTGGTGATGCTGGCCGCACTTGCCGATGTGCCTATAGTCATGGTATATATTGACGGTCCGCACAGGATTCTCGGAAAGAGAGCGAAACTGATTGTCGCCCCTCCTTTCAGACTTGATCCGCCGATAT
>CAZYCJ010000003.1:0-62001 GCA_964645495.1 uncultured Muribaculaceae bacterium | reverse complement strand
TATTCGGAAAGGCAGGAAACCTCATGCGTCTTGATTGCCGTTCTATGGAGTTCGAGTATTTCCCATTCGATCCTGAGCAGCATGGATACAAATTAGTTCTCCTCAATTCTTGCGTAAAGCACGAACTCGTAGGTTCACCTTACAACGACCGTCGTGCATCTTGCGAGCGCGTAGCAAAGGTTCTCGGTCAGGAGTTCCTCCGTGGCGCTACAATGGATCAGCTTGAGGCCATCAAGGACCAGATTTCAGAAGAGGATTACCTCCGCGCACGTTATGTGATCGGTGAAGAGAGACGAGTTCTTGATGTATGCGATGCTCTTGGAAAGGGCGACTACGAGACAGTAGGTGCACGTATGTATGAGACTCACTGGGGTATGTCAAAGGATTATGAAGTGTCATGCGAAGAACTTGATTTCCTTGCTACTGTGGCACAGGAGTGCGGTGTGACAGGTTCACGTATCATGGGCGGCGGTTTCGGAGGCTGCACCATCAACCTCGTCAAGGCTGAACTTTACGATGCATTCATCGAGAAGGCTAAGACTGCATTTGCTGAGAAATACGGCCACGAACCTGTCGTGATCCCTGTAGTGATCAGCGACGGAGCCCGCCGACTCTAAAAACTGACAGTCAAAGGACAAAACGACCTAAGTACCTGGAACCATCAGAAACCGGGTGCATAGGTCGTTTAAATTTATATATATTATACCTTATCGGGTATAAAAATTATATATAATATGTGTTTTGTACCCGTTATGGTATAAATTTTAGATAATTAACTATATTTGTACCCATAAGGGTATAATATATGACTATAGCAGAACATATCAAAGCTAAGAGAAAGGAGTTCCGACTCACTCAGGTGGAACTTGCTGAACGTGCAGGAGTAGGTCTGCGTTTCATCAGGGAACTGGAACGTGGAAAGGAAACTGTACAGTTGAATAAGGTCAATATGGTATTGAAACTCTTCGGTGAGGAACTCCAACCAAGTAGAATAGAGATAGGTGTATGAAACAAGGAAAGGTATACATTAAGAATGTATTTTGTGGCATTCTCACTGAATCAGAAGATGGATACACCTTCGAGTACGATCAAGAATATCTGAAATCCGAAGGGGCAAGGGCCTTAAGTCCTACGATGCCTCTGACAGAGACTCCTTATCAAAAGGAGATGATGTTTCCGGTCTTTGACGGCCTGATTCCGGAGGGATGGCTTCTGGACATCGCTCAGAATTCATGGAAAATAAATGCAAGGGACAGGATGTCCCTGCTGCTTGCCTGCTGCAAGGACTGCATCGGGGATATCGGAGTAATAGAATTAAAGGAAGGTCATGAGTAAGTGTCTGTATTGCTACAAGGAACTGCGTCCGGGTGAAGTGGATTTTCATCCGGAATGCGCCCGCAAGATGTTCGGAACTGCCGTTGCTCCGCAGCTTCCATACTCAAGGGACAATCTCTCTGATCTGGCAAAGAAAGTCATCAAGACCAGCACTTCTGTCACCGGAGTACAAGCCAAACTTTCTCTTGAAATCGACAGAGGGAAAAAGAACGAACCTTCAAGATTCACCATTGTGGGTCTATGGGGTAACTATATACTCAAGCCTCAGAGTCCGCAATACAGATGTCTGCCTGAACTGGAAGACGTCACAATGATGATGGCAGAGATAGCTAAAATCAAGACTGCACGTCACTCGCTCATACGCTTCAGTGACGGAGAACTGGGGTATATCACTCAAAGAATGGATAGGGGTAAGAAGGGACAGAAGTATTCTATGCTTGATATGTGTCAGCTTTCAAACCGACTTACCGAACACAAGTACCTTGGTTCATACGAGCAGCTTGCTCAGACCATTATAAAGTATTCTGCCGCTCCATATCTTGATGTCCAGAAATTCTGGGAGATTGTCTTATTCTCTTGGATCACAGGAAACTCCGATATGCACTGCAAGATTTTTTCCCTGCTAGATGATGGAAATGGATATCTGCTTTCCCCCGCCTATGATTTGCTGTCCGTACTGCTTGCAGACCCAAAGGATACAGATGAACTGGCTATGCCTATATTTACCGGAGGCAGTAAGACAGGCTTTACCAGAGAGACATTTGTCCGGGCTTTCATTGCCTCCGGAGTTCAGGAAGTTACTGCAAACAAGATTATCGATAAAATGACCTCTCATAAGAACTTGTGGTCAGACATTATAGACCGTTCTTTCTTGCCAGAGGATCTTAAATCCAGATATAAAGAACTGATTGAAAACAGACTGAAAACTCTTTCAGAGAAACATCAGTAAAACTATGAAAAAGGGAAAGCTGCTATTGTATGCCTGTGAGGGCACGGTGAATTTTAATTTTACCATTAGAGCCAACTGTTGCAATACAAGGTAAAGGATATCAGCCAGGAGAAGATAGAATTTGAAGGCAATAATGACATCGTCGTTTTGTCTGCGGTTACTGACAAGTCAAAGACAGATTCCTTGAAAAATGGCAAGGAATCGGATTATGAGGGAATAAAGGCTTCTGCTTGTGGTTCATAAACTTATCAAAAACGGAAAAAAGCAAAGAAAAAGAAAAATTTGCATATAAAAACGGAAAAACTTGCATCAAGATATTGCCTTGATGCAGGTTTTTTTGCATTTTTGTGGGGAAGGTAGAGGGGAGGTTGCATAAAAATTTGCCCATGATGGGTTATGTTTAATTTTATAAATATAATTTTTATGCAACTGGAATTCAAGTATGCAGACCTGCTGGACGATATTGCGTTCAAGTTGGTCTTTGGACAGGAGTCCACGAAGAATGTTATGATCGAGTTTCTGAATCAGGTTATTCCTGACAGAAGAATTGTCGATGTAGAGTTTGCAGACAAGGAGATACATCCTGATCTGCGCGATAAGAAGACATCGATTTACGACCTGCTTTGTAAAACAGATGATGGTTCAAGAATCATCGTTGAATTGCAGAAAAGAAAGCAGGACAGTTATGCGGAGAGAATGCTTTACTACTCAATGCACCAAGTTCTCCGGCAAGTTGAGGCTGGGACCAGCAGTTTCGACTTCTGTCCGATATATGTTATCAGCATTCTGAACTTTACGATTGACCAGAATAATGTTCTAGATAATGTCAAGACGGTATATAGGTTGATAGAAGAGAAACACGGGACTCTCCTGACAGACAGATTGACATATATCTTCATAGAACTGCCAAAGTTTGTAAAAACAGCGGAGGAACTGGATGGTGATGTGCTGGAAGGTATGTACTTTTGCCTGAAAAACATGCCGAAACTTCAGGAGAGGCCTGACGCATTGAAGCATGGGGTATTCGATACAATATTCGGGATAGGAGAGTTGCTGGAAATGGATGAAGTGACACGTGATAAAATACTAGAGAATATGACTACGGAAAGAGACTTGGAGAATCAGTTTGATTATGCCAGAAAAGAAGGTTATGCTATAGGACGAGAAGAAGGACGGGAAGAAGGACGGGAAGAAGGACGGGAAGAAGGAAGTCAGGCAAAGGCGATGGAGATTGCAAGGAGACTGAAGATAGCAGGAATGTCTATCTCCGAAATTGCTTCTATTGTAGGTCTGTCCGAAGAGAAGGTTGATCTTCTACACTAGTTTTGAACTGAGCCAGGCGGCGTCGATGCGGGAGAATCCGTCGTCTGGTTTTATCTGCGGGTTGCGCTCAAGGATGCCGGCACAGTCTTGATAGACGTTCCAGCCGATGTTCACTCCGAGCATCTGGCCGCCGAGGCCGTACATGAATGTAAGTATGCGTGCATCGTCTTCGCCTTCCGAGCGGTAGAAATGGAAGGTTGTAGCGAGGAATTCGTCCTTCTGCTCCGCTGAAACGCTCTTCTGCAGCATCTCCATCTTGGTAACATACTTGCACATCTCCAGCACGGCATCGTCCAGTCCTGCCTCGTTTATGAGCACCTTTTCCATCAGCGAACCCATATCGTTAACACGGCGGAGGGTATATCCTCCCATAGCCTTTGTATGCATTGTGATGGCCTGCATCTGGGTCTCTGAGATTTCTCCGGCAGGGATTAGCCATACCATCAGTTTTGAGTCCGGATCGTGATATAGGGTTTCATACTTCGCGAGATTCACCTGACCGCAATGCGGACATTCCCAAAGGAAGAGAGAGCCGTCACGGACCTTGGCTTTGAGTTCAGGATTTTCTGATATGTTTATGCTTCTGTATACTGTGACCTTATGCTGCTGTCCGCATTTGCTGCATGGGGCGAGGGCTTCGTTTATGATTGACATATTTTAATGTTGTATTAGAATCTTCACTTTGTTCAGAATGACACTTGTAATGTTATGTTGAATGACAGTTAGAATGTTACATTGAATGTAGGGCCGATGAAGAAGCGGTCGATTCTGGCTCCGCTCTGCTGCTCGAACTTGCTGATATCCTTTCCGGAGTTGTATGATGCCGTCACTCCGAACGAGCAAGGCCATTCGAGGGTCAGGATGCTGTGCAGGTCAAGAATTAGTTCTCCTCCGGCAGAGAACAGTCCGAAACTTCCGGCCTGGGTGTAGTCGAAGTGCGGATTGACCACGAGCCTCTTGATCGAGAAGAAATTTCCCCCGATGGCAAGATCTCCGATGAAGATAGGGAAGGAGTAGTCTATCGTGAACTTCGACAAGGTCTCGTTGTTGATGGTCAGCCAACTTAGAAGAGAAGTATCGGAGGCGAGTCCTCTCGGAAGAATATTGACTACAGCCTGTCCGAAAGGTGCGTCGTTGAGTTTGGTCTGGACTGTGGCGGTGAGTTTTATGCCATGCGTACGGATGATCCCCGGAACATAGCCGTAGAGGTAGGCATATCCCATAGGAGCAAGATATCCGGTGCTTTCAATACCTGTATAGGCTCCGATTTCTGTTCCGATTCCCCAGCGCGGATAGACGGCGGAATTAGGGGTGGAAAGCATCGTATATGCCCTTATAGAGGCACTGAGAGACTGTCTTACATGGTTTCCCTTCTGATCTGCGGCCTTGAAATGATATCTTCCGGCGACAGTGGTTTCTACCTTATCTTCTCCAGGAATGATCTCCACGCTTTCCTGTCTTTCGGATACGATGATGCTTTTGTTGAAACGGTCGTTGCTGATCTGGTAGGACAGTTGAGGGATCACACCCTTGTACCAGCCTCCTGATGAGAAGTTGAAAGGAATGTAAACCTTCAGCCTGCCTTCCAGATAAGGGCAGTCGAGTCCTTTGTTGTGCAAGGAGAGCATGGTGCCGCTGTCACTTGCGTAGTATTGTGCCGACCATTGTCTTACTGCCCTGTCATTGAAGTTGACCGAGGCTTCGAATACGGGATACCATCCCGAATATGTTATCCTTGCGTGTCCGGAGTGTCTCCATTTTTCAGGATTGTACGGATCCTTATGGGCAGAATATCCGAATTCTCCCACGCAGGTTGCCAGTCTGTTCTGCATGATGCCTGTGGCGCCGAGAGATGCTGCCTGCCAGATGTGGTCAAACGACATGTTCATGATGTTGTCCACATTCACATAGGCCGGAGCCCATGAATGGAGATTGAATGCATGGGCGAACTTCCTGTACCTCTCCGGCTGTGAAAATGTCGTCTCGACAGGAGTCACAGCCTTGTCGTCTCCGCTGTCAAACGCCACCTGTCTTTCCTGTTCTGCAAGTTTTTCCGCCAGATGCCATGTGTGTCTTTCTGCAAGGTCCGCAGGCCTGTCGACCAGATCGGATACAGCGGTACGGAAGATATGCATTCCCTTCATGGTCCGGGAAGTATAATAGAGCCATTCTCCGTCTTCGCTATATGCAAAGTCTTCTGCTCCATAGCGGGTCACGGTCTTCTGCCGGAGCGCTCCCGAATCGGGGTCGAGGTGGTAGAGTTCGTTGGCGCCAGTCCTGTCGCAAGTGAAGATGAGTTCGTCCTTATGGCTCCTGAGGTCCTTTATCATGACCGGCTGCGGTTCGAGCACCACGTCCCATTCCCCGTCACGAAGTCTGTAGATCCCATAGCCGTCGTCGCTGATGGCGGTGGCATAAATGTCTTCTCCTATCCATGCCGTCCGGACCGGTTGAAGTCCGGAAGGTGCTGCAAATGAGGCCATGATGTCTCCTGTGCCTGCATCTATGACTGTGACAGAAAATCCTCCCTCATGGGAATACTGCACAGAGGCGGTCTTGTCTCCGGCAATGCTGAAACTTGGATTGAAGAGAAGGTTATTCCTGTCTGTAAGGTTTCTCTTCCTGACTCCGTTCAGGTCGATATACCTTATTCCGGAATCAGTCTTCAGAGACCATCTTTCGTCCTGCAGGGTCTCGCTCCAGTAGATCTTTCCGTTTTGAGGGACTATGACCAGGTCGCCTGTCTGAGGGGAAAAGGATGATATCCTGAATTCATTTCCTTCTGAGTCTATCCTTACCAGTTCCGGTGCGGTCTCATGTCCCTTCCTGACTGCGTATATGTCCGCTCCGCATAGTGCAAGTCCTTGGTAATCCGTATACAGACGCGGTTCCTTCGTGATCTGTTCGGACGGGATGAACGGCGCTCGTGCATCTGCCTCAGCCTTCCAGATGTCATGCATCGCATGGCAGGATTCCATGAATACTTCTTCGTATTTCTTTCCTGTCATCTTCTTTGCTGCAGTGTAGAATGCGGCAAGATTGTATGGTCTGCGTGCTGCTATATGGTAGGCCGAATCCATGTACTGCGGGGCATCATAGAGGGTTCTGAGTCCGCCGATGGTCAGATAGCCGAGAGCGTAATGATCGGGAGCATAGCGACGCTGCGAACCAAGTCTCCACTGGTCCCAGCGACGGAAATCTCCGTTGTCGAAGGCTATGCGGTAGTAGTTGAGGAAGTCGGCAGTGCGTCCGCGTCCGGAATTGGTGAGCGCGGTCTCCGCAATGACGGCATCTCCCTCGATATTCGAAAGTCCCGGATAAAGAAGAGAGGCGAGGATGTTCCACATCTCACCGAAGAACCACCCGAAAGGCTTCTGTGCTTTGGTCATGCCGAACTGCATCTGGGCCACATGTCGGGATTCATGTACAGAAAGCATTGTGGTCCAAGGCATAGGTTCGGGGTCATATGCAGAAGGAATGGTGAAGAGGTCCATCCTCTTCGGAGCCCATGCCACAGAGCCGTTGGCTGCATTGTATGTGTGCAGCACGACCGGCATTCTCTTTTTTCCAGGTCCTCCGGGAAGGTACCCTACGGTGCGTGAAACAGGGGTGCGGAACTTTTCGAGATTTCTTCCGTAGACATGTGCAAGAGAGTCCGCTCCTTCGGGATAAATTATTGTGTAGTTGTCTGTATCTGTCGAATACCACCTCAGTCTTCCTGGGTCATCCCCTGTGACATAGAACTGTGCACTGAGATTCATCGGAGCAAGCAATGCTATGGCGGAAATGATAAATCTTGAAATTTTCATAATGAGTTATCCAGATCAGGTTTCAGTTTATATGCAAATCTAATTATTTTTTATATTTTTGCGAGTTATTGAACCTAAGATATTATAATTATATGAGCAATCTTCTTCAAGTCCTTACCTTGATAGGTGCTTTGGGAATGTTCCTGTACGGAATGACCCTCATGAGCGAAGGACTTCAGAAAACCGCCGGAGACAAGTTGAGGTCGTTTCTGGCATCAATGACATCGAATTCATTCAAGCGTGTCCTCACAGGTCTCGGAGTAACAGCACTTGTACAGTCTTCATCGGCTACTACCATTATGGTGGTGAGTTTCGTGAATGCCGGACTCCTCACCCTCGGAAACGCCATAGGCGTCATCATGGGAGCCAACATAGGAACCACTCTCACAGCATGGGTGACAGCCCTTGGATTCTCAGTGGACATTTCTGTGTTCTCGGTGCCTCTCATGGCGCTCGGCTTCGTGCTCTGCACATCCAAGAAGCAGAAGAACAAGAGCATCGGAGAATTCGTGGTGGGATTTGCAATCATGTTCCTCGGACTTTCCTTTATGAAGAACTCTGCAGGAGCACTTCTGGACAACAAGGATGCGATGCTTCAGTTCTTCTCGCATTTCACTGGATTCGGATTCTGGTCTGAGATAATCTTCCTCCTTGCGGGAACCATCCTCACCATAGTGCTTCAGGCATCCAGCGCCACAATGGCCATCACAATGCTCCTTACCACTTCAGGGCTGATCGACTTTCCTCTGGCCTGCGCTATGGTGCTTGGTGAGAATATCGGAACGACCATCACTGCCAATATGGCCGCCGCAGTCGGCAACACCTCCGCAAAGAGGGCGGCCCGTGCCCACACCGTCTTCAATATCTTCGGTGTGATCTGGATGCTCATCATATTCAAGCCTTTCCTTCGCCTTGTCGGCATCATCATGGAGGCTCTCGGCTTCTCCAACCCTCTCACGGTCGACCTTACGGCAGAAGGTGCATCTTCATCCCTCCTTTACGGAATATCGATGCTCCATACCCTCTTCAACATCACAAATACATTGCTTCTCATATGGTTCACTCCGCAGATCGAAAAGATAGTGACATGGATGGTGAAGGCTCCGAAGGGTGAGGAAGTTTTCAGACTCAAATATATTTCGGCAGGTCCTCTCAGCACTGCGGAACTATCGCTTCAGGAGGCTCAGCAGGAGATGATTCATTTTGCAGAGATCTGCCGTAACGGCTTTGCCTACCTGCGTCAGGCTGTGAACGAGCAGAATAAGGACAAGTTTGAGGTTCTTAATGAGAAACTTGTTAAGTATGAGGAGATTACCGACAGGATCGAGTATGAAATAGCCCAGTATCTTAACGAAGTGTCGAAGAACGATATAAGTAACGAATCTGCCGAAAAGATAAGATCCATGTACAAGATCATCAAGGAGATGGAATCCCTTGGTGATTCGGGAGAAGCCATCGGACGCATCCTCGCCAGAAAGAATGTCCACGGAAAGGTATTTGACAAGTCTCTTCTCGATCGTCTGAACAAGATGATGGATTTAGTTGAGAAGGGATATGACATCATGGTGGAAAATCTCAAGAATCCGGATCTTACAGACATTTCCAATGCGGTGAGCGCCGAGTACAACATCGACGAGTGCAGAAGACACCTCAGGGAAGAGCATATCGTCAATATCGAGAGCAATAGTTACAACTATCTCACAGGTGTGTATTACATCGATGTTCTCAACGAACTTGAAAAGATTGGTGACTTCCTTATAAACATTTCACAGGCTGCTGTAAAGAATGATGAGGATTAATTTGACAGGAATATTTCTGACGGTTCTCCTTGCCGTCGGATGCGGACAGAAGAAGGCAGAGTGTTTTGAGGCTCTGCCTTTTCCTGATGCCAATATACCCGGCATGATCGAATCCGCGCAGGAAAGGGTAGATTATCTTGCCGGACATTTCTGGGACCGTCTGACTGATACGGAAAGGGCTTTCCCGTCGGATTCCGTGCTGGTGAGCGGAGTCCGTAAGACTGAAGTTGAACAGAAGTTCGCAAACTGGATTTCCGTGCTGGATATGACTGACCTGAAAGTATCTGAAAAGGCGGTTTCCCGTCTATGCAGCAGGGCCATCGCCTGCGAGACAAAAGACACGGCATCCAATGTTCTTGAGACTTTCTTGTACCTTGCGGACAAATACCTCTACGATCCGAATTCTCCGATGAGGAACGAAGAATACTATCTTCATTTTGCGAAAAGGATGGCCTCGTTTGACGGTATTCCGTCGGAAATTAAGGGCAAATATGCATATCAGGCGCGTATGTGTTCTCTCAACCGTCTCGGTACAAAGGCCGCTGACTTCCGTTTTGCGGACCGATACGGAAAAATGCATACTCTTCATTCGATAGAAGCCCCGTTCACCCTTCTTTTCTTCAGCAATCCGGGCTGCGAGGCCTGCATGAGCATCATCGAGGTTCTGAAAGGGGAGCCTAAGGTCTCTGAAATGGTTTCTGACGGTCGTCTCGCAGTGGTGAATGTCTATATTGACGAGGACATAGCCGCATGGCGCGACTATATGCCGGTCTATCCGGAGGAATGGTACAACGGCTTCGATCCCGACCTTGTGATCCGCACTGACAACCTGTACAGCGTACGTGCCATCCCGTCCCTCTACCTTCTCGACAAAGAAAAAGGGGTCATCCTGAAGGATGCCCCTGAAGACAAGGTATTCTCATACCTTATGAATATCTGATTGCATCAGGATGGTGATATCCTCGATATTCCATCCTGAAATCTCGATGACCGAAGCATCCTGGAGTTTTCCGTTCGACTTCCAGACTAGAGTCTGTGACTGACCTGGAGCGAGGCTCACGAGATTGTCGCTCCAATATGCGGGAACGATGATCTCTCCGTCTGCACCCTTGACCTGAAGGTCTACGAAGAAGGCAACGACGTCGGATGCGTTGGTGAGAGTGACTTCGATATTGTCTCCTTTGACAGTTGCATCCACTCCAAGGTCTGCCTTCTCAAGGCTATTGAGTGCAGAGAAGTCTGCATAACTCTCTATTTGGGTCCTCCACCATCTGTATTTCTTCCAGTCGTGCTTGTCCTTTACCTCAGGCAGGCAGTATTCGTTGCGAGATACCACATTTCCCTTGCTGTCTTCAAGACTGAGGAAAACGAAGTATATAGGGCTCTTTCCGCTCACGATGGAAGTGACATCAAACAGCGGTTCAGAGCATCCTGCGGCCATTTCCACATCGCATTTCGCATCAGTAAGCAGACTGCCGTCCGTTCCATAGATCTTCATTCTTGCTATGAGGTCCATGTCCTCCTTCTCATCATTTACGGCATACACCTTGTCGTCCGCATAGTTATATGCAAGTTGCTGAGGCATGCATCCTTTCTTGACTGACCAGTATCCTGATACAGGGACAAGATACCAGTCGTACATCTGCCAGTATAGGGCTGGCCAAGCGGAATTAAGCATCCACTGGATGACTCCGGTAGAGCGCGGTACATTGACTCTGTGAGCCTCGATCATCGCCCTTGTTCCTTCATAATCGATGAAATGAGACTTGCGGAGGAAGTCCTCAAGGTCAGCAGCGCCGCCCATTCTCTTTTCGATCACGGTCTTGAGTTCGCTGAGGTCATGGAGAGCATCGCGCGAAGTGGTGGTGTGGAAGTCATATGCATCTCCTGCAGGCCACAACTGATCCTCAGGTATGAATTTCCTGAGAGATTCCAGTACAGGCATCTGAGCTCCGATACCGATCTCGGTGTTGAATCCCACAGCATTGCCCTTCGCCTCTTCGCTGTACCAATAGTATGGTGCCTGCCATTCGTAAGGTCCCCACATCTTCATGCCGGCAGGGCCGCTGAGCGGACTCTTTGCCGATCCAGCATGTACGGTATAAGGACGGTCGTCGATTTCTGCGAGGATGTCGAGATATCGCTGTTCGAGGGCAGGGCGCGGAAGCATGTCGCTCGCGCCGTACCAGCAGATGATCGAAGGATGATTGCGGAGCCAGAGAATCTGGTTCTTCCATGATTGCGCGATCAGGTCCATGTCCTCCTCTGTCGAGATGCAGCCGTTGCGGTCGTTCGGTTTTCCTGTATATACCTCCCATTCCCAATGGCAACTCCATCCCACGAGAGCGAGGATTCCCTGACGGTCACACTCGTAGTAGATGTTCTGCGAGGTTCCCCAAACCTCTTCGAAGCGGATGGTGTTCATGTTCATATCCTTTACATAGGCTACTTCGATCGCGTTCCTCTCGTCGGAATTGCGGAGGAAGATGTCGTCTGTCCATCCGGCACCCTTTATCAGCACTTTCTTTCCGTTGAGAATGAATCCTCTATATCCGTCTTCGTTGAAATAATCGTCAACCTGACGGATTCCGAAGTCTATTGTCTGTCCGTCAGACTCCTTTCCCTCTGTAACGAAGGAAAGATCCATCGAATACATCTCAGGATTGCCGAGATTGTGGCACCACCACAGGCGCGGATTCTTCACATGGAGTTTCTTCGCCTCTTCCGAAGTCACCTTCACTGTCTTTGTCTCGCCGGCCGCAAGTTCCACCGGATAACTGAACTTTCCTCCCTCAAACTTTCCACGGAGTTCTCCTTTGACTGCCTTGTCGGAATTGTTGCAGAGGGTGGCCTCTACTGTAAGCCAGGCCTCATCAAGGTCAACAGTATCGACCTTCGAGCGGATTGCAGGATTCTTCAATGTCACGGCATCACTATATCTGAGCCATACCGGACGGAATATACCCATGCTTTCATCTGCAGGACGTGGGTTCCAGTCCACAAATCCGATATTGAATTCGCCTTTCTGCCAGCGGTATACTTTCACAGCGAGATGGTTCTTCTCAGCGAGAAGGTCTGTCACATCGAAACTGAATTGTCTGAACGGCCCGTAGAATTCATCAGCAGATGCTACCTGTTTTCCGTTAAGCCATACGTCAGCGCGATAACTTACTCCGTCAAAGGCAAGTTCTGCCCTCTGTCCTGTCTTAAGTGCAGGCATATCGAACGATGTCCTGTACCACCATGCGGTATCGAACTGCTCACGGTCGATATCTGCGTACTTGCGTCCGATGAAGGCGTCGGTGTACTTTCCGTTATCTTCGGTCAATGCACCCATTACCGTAGAAGGCACGCTTGCCTTGTACCAGCCTTCTATAGATGCACCCTCGCTTGAAAGAGTCACGCCGTCATGGCCTGCAACAGCGGAAGACTGGATCTGCCACCCTTCTGCAAGTCGGATATCAGCATTCTGCGGCTCAACCTCTCCTCTCACAGAGGTCCACAGCAGACATGCGCAGCAGGCTACGAGAAGCAGCGTAATGATAGTTGTTAATTTTCTGTTCATATGGTTTTGTTTTATTTTTTATCAAATGTCTCGACTTCGCACGACATGACAAATGGCTTCAATGTCATACCGAGCGAGCGGAGCGAGTCGAGTGTATCTAAAGCACAGATGCACCGTAGATAGCCATGTCGCCATCCTCAGAGAAGAATATCTTCACATCCTTGCCGGTTTCGTACGGGAATGTTTCTATGCGCTCGCGGAGGGCTTTTTCGAAGTACGGATGTCCTGCGGCGATGCCGCCGCCGAAGACGATGGCTTCAGGATTATATGTGAAAAGGATAGCCTTGGCAAGTTCTCCGAGGTGGTGTCCGAACTCATTCCAAAGTTCCTCCGCTTCCTGGTCTCCTGCCTCTGCCTTTGCCGCGAGTTCAGCGCCGGAGGTGTTGTGAGCCACAAAGAAAGGAGTACTGCAGTAACTTTCATAGTCCTTGTCAAGATACGGAAGGCATCCGACCTCTCCTGCTCCTGCGTTTCGGCCTTCGTAAAGCCGTCCTCCGATGATGATGCCCGAACCTACTCCTGTGCCTAATGTCACGCACACCATGTCCTCAAAACCACGTCCTTTTCCAAAACGGCTCTCGCCCAGAGTGTAGCAGTTGGAGTCATTGTTGATTTTTACAGGAACTCCGAACCTTTCTTCAAGAATATCCTTAAGATGCACTTCCACCCATGACGGGATGTTTGCGACATTGTAGACAATGCCTTTCCTGGTATCGACCACAGAAGGAACACCGACTCCGATGGATTCGACATCATTGCTCATAAGTTGTCCTATCAGTGATGCAATCGCCTCGATCACTTCTTCCTGACTGCCTTTTGCGGGGCAGGAAACCTTGACTTTTCTGATCATCGATACGCCGTCTGTAAGACCTGCAACGATGTTCGTACCCCCTAAATCTACTCCTATTTTCATACTATAAAAATTATTACTACCTTTACCACACTACACCACAGTATGCAAAGATAATTAACTTATTTGAGTTGCAATAAATTATATGGGAAACAGAGCGAAATTAATCATTTTTTTGGCTATTTCAGCAATAATTACCGTAGGTTGCGCCTCTATCGGTGATACAAAAGACGAAAGGGCAGCGGGAATGCTGGCGAAAAGGATTGTGCCTGGTTATGCAAGTAAGATAGACTTCAGGCAGACAGAAGACACTGTCGATGTCTTCGAGATCTTCTCCGAAGGCGGAAAGATTGTCATAGCGGGCAACAATGCCAACTCAATGGCCATGGGGCTGAATCATTATCTGAAGAATTTTTGTGATGTCACCGTCTCGTGGTATGCCTATGAGCCGGTTCAATATCCTTCGCAGATGCCGGCATTGGAAGATACCATAAGGGTGCAGGCCCGTGTCAAGGACAGGTTCTTCCTCAATTACTGCACCTTCGGTTATACGATGCCATGGTGGAAATGGGAGGATTGGGAGCGTCTGATAGACTGGATGGCCCTCAATGGGGTCAACATGCCATTGGCCAATACAGGGCAGGAGGCTGTGTGGCAGAAGGTCTGGAGAAAACACGGCATGACGGACGAGCAGATCAGAAGTTATTTCACCGGCCCAGCTCATCTGGGCTGGCACCGCATGTGCAACATCGATCATTTTGACGGTCCGCTTCCGCAGCATTGGATAGATTCCCAGGCGGAACTTCAGAAAAAGATCCTCAAGCGTGAGCGCGAATTGAACATGCGCCCGGTACTCTCGGCCTTCGGAGGTCATGTGCCGGAACAGTTGAAGGAGATATATCCTGAGGCTCAGATCACTGATATTCCGCGCTGGGGCGGTTTCCCTGCAGAAAACCTCTGTCATTTCCTTGCCCCGATGGACCCTCTTTATGCTCAGATTCAGAAGGAATACATGGAGGAACAAGAGAAGATGTTCGGCACAGACCATATATATGGTGTTGACCTTTTCAATGAAGTAGAGGCCCCCTCATGGAATCCGGAGACCCTCGCGGCTATTTCCCGCTGCACTTATGAATCAATGGCGGCCGTCGATCCGGATGCCGTATGGCTGCAGATGGGCTGGATGTTCTACTACGACAAGAAGCACTGGACTCAGGAAAACGTGAAGGCCTATCTCCAGGCAGTTCCTCAAGAGAAGGTCGTGATATTGGACTATTATCTCGAGCATACACCGGTGTGGACAGTGACTGAGAAGTTCTATGGACATCCGTATATCCTCTGTTATCTCGGAAACTTCGGAGGCAACATCCGTCTGTCGGGCAATTTCCATCAGGCTTCCGAGCGTATTGATGACGCCTTTGCCCGTGGCGGAGACAATTTCACGGGTATCGGGTCGACCCTCGAAGGCTTCGGCATCAACCAGTTCATGTATGAATATGTCTTCGATAAGGCGTGGGACACTTCGTTGACGGACGATGAATGGGTCCGCAATCTCGCATCCAGAAGGATGGGAAAGAGGGATCCGTATGCGGAAAGAGCGTGGAAGACGTTGACGGACAGTATATACATTGCAGGGTCGTTTTCGTGCCAGACTCCTCTGGCGTGTGCGCGTCCTTGTCTTGAGGGATTCTGGCATTGGACAGCGATCCATAATATCAAATATGGCAACAAGACTCTGATACGGGCATGGCAGGACCTTTTGAAGACTTCATCTGACAGGGATACATACAGGTCTGATATTGTTAATCTCGGTACTCAGGCTCTTGGAAACCATTTCGCTGTGTTGAGGGACGAACTTGCTTCGGCATACAGGACTCATGACCTGGCGAAGGCAGAGCAGACGGGAAGTCTTATGCTTGAACTGCTGGAGGATATGGATGCCTTGGCGGCATGTGATCCTCAGCTCCGTCTTGACGGATGGCTTGATGATGCTGCGGCCTGCGCTGAAACGCCCGAGGAGGCTGAATACTACAGGCGCAACGCCCGTACACTCATCACCATCTGGGGAAAACAGACATCGATCCGTGACTATGCTACCAGACTCTGGAGCGGCCTGATTGATTCCTATTATGCGCCGAGGTGGCGTATGTTCATCGAGGAGATCATTTCCTGCATCGATGAAGGACGGGAATATGATCAGAATGCCTTTTTCGAAAGATTGACCGTCTTTGAAGACGAGTGGGCAGAGAAGGAGCAGGACATTTCTTTCCGTGAGCCGGGAGATCATGTGGCGATGTCGCATGCATTCCTGGATAAATACGGTCTTGCCTGTCCACGCACCGTTTCTCTGATGACATACAATGTGGGAGTATTCAGTAAATATAAGGAAGACAGTACATTGGATGTGGCGGCTCTTGCACAGGCTCTGGGAGTGGACGCAATTTCCCTCAACGAACTGGACAGTTGCAACAGAAGGCATGATGTATACCAGTTGGAAGCACTGTCCGATGCTTTGGGAGGATGGAACAAATGTTTCGCATCAGCATTTCCGTTTGCCGGCGGATCGTATGGGAACGGTATCCTGACCCGGGATGATGTCGTTTTTTCCGAAAGTGTCGCACTGCCGGAGTCTGACGGAGCGGAGCCAAGAAGTATGGCTGTGGTCGAAACCTTGGACTATGTGCTAGCTTCCGTTCACCTTGATCATAAGGGTACTTTTGCGAGGACGGATCAGGCGGTGTTTATAAACAAGTGGTTTACAGACAGGTATGGAGATGTAAATAAACCTGTATTTCTTTGCGGAGATATGAACTGCGAACCTGACGGACCCGCAGTGAAGGAACTCCTGAAGTCATGGGATATGCTCTCGTCTTCCGGCCCTACATATCCGTCCGAGGCTCCTGAACAATGTCTTGACTATGTCTTCCACTTGAAATCGTCAGGAGGCGTCGATGTGGTTGATACTCGTGTGGTTTCCTCTGCAGGAGATCTCAAAACGGATGAAATTTCAGACCATCTTCCTCTATCAGTAAGAGTAAGCATCAAATAATTGAAAAAAATATCGGACTTCATTTTTTATTGCTATATTTGCCCCGTGTTGCACCACAGCACACCATACTAGAGATTAAACCAATAAAAATCAAATTAATAACTAAATTTCATTTATCATGAAGAAATTATTTTTTGCACTCGCGTTGGGTCTTGCAGTTGCTGTAAGTTGTACCCCGGAGTATGATGACACTGCCCTTAAGGACAGAATGGATCAGATCGAGCAGGATGCAGACGAGATCAATTCGGCTCTTGCTGCTCTTATGGAGAGAATCGAGGCTGCAGAGAAGGCTATCGCGGCTGTAAACGCTGCTGCCGCTGCAGAGGACTATGTTGTAAGTGTACTTCCTTCTGAGGATGGTAAGGGCGTAGTTGTCACTTTCAGAACTGCTGATCCTGTATTCATTCCGCTTGACCTTGATGCAGAGGAGATTGATGAAGTGGTTATCGCTTCTGTAGAGGTTGCCGAGGATAAAGAGACCGCTACATTTACATATACAGACGGAACAGAGGTAGTCCTCCCTCTTTATCAGGAGAAGGAGTTCGCTCTCGTTCTTGACGCAACTCACGTTGTTGTGAACGCTGGCGAGACAGTGAAGATTCCTTACGCTGTGACAGGTGCAAACGAGTCTACTGTTGTTGACGTTCTTGCAACTTCAGCAGGTTACCTTGCAAGCGTTACCGCTACTGATGTTGTAGTTACTATCCCTGAGCCATTCGTAGCAGGTGAGGTTCTCGTATGGGCTGACAATGCTGTAGGAAAGGCTTCCATCAAGAAGATCACTTTCGAGGAGAACGCTATCCAGGTTGAGCCTGTGACTGAGGTTCCTGCTGCAGGTGGTGATGTAGAGATCAAGGGTGTATCTAATGTTGAGGTTGTCGCTGAGGTTGTCGAGGGTACTGACTGGCTTTCTGTAGCACCTGCTGCAAAGGCTGACTTCACTCCTTTCACTCTCAAGTTCGTCGCTACTGAGAACACAGGATGGTATGGCCGTACAGCTACTGTAGAAATCAAGACTGTTGCCGGTACACTTCTCTATACTCAGAAGGTTGCTCAGGCTAGCGCGCATGTAGCACGTATCTATGCTCGTTATTCGACTGAGGACGGAAAGCCTTGGTGCAGTTTCATTCCAGATATTGCAAACCGCTCTATGGCTTCTGACGGAAAGTATGTATATCTGAATCATTCTGAGGCAGGTGTTGCTCATGTTTATGCAGTTGAAATCGCTTCTCTCCTCAAGGGTGACGAGACTCCTGTATACAAGGAACTTTCTACAGCAGGAATGACAGCAGGAACACATGCTGTTTCGGCTCTCGAGGTCCTTCCGAACGCAGACGGTGACCCTGTTCTTATCGCAACAAACCTTGCCTCTGATCCTAATAACTTCATTATCTATGCATATTCTTCAGGTATCGATGCAGATCCTGTTATCTTCCATCAGTACAGATATGATGGTCTTGCAAGTATGGCAGACTGGAGACGTTACGGAGACAGAATCTCTGTCACAGGTACTTGGCAGAAGGGTGCTATCTGGGCTGCTTCTTATAACGCAACCAAGGTAATGGGCTTCCATATCGAGAATGGTGCGACAGACGCTTCTCATAGAGAGTATTGCTGGTTCGATACATTCACGGCAGCCGGTCTTTATGAAGCAACCATGTATCCAGGAGATACAAAAGAGGCTATCCTCACTTCTGCAACAACTGCAGGTTTCTGGGCTCCGGATCCGGATGGCGAAAAGCATGCAGGCGGAAACTGGCCTAAGTGGAATGCAGGCAACGCATATAACGATGCTCTCAAGGGTGCATTCAGTTTCCAGTTCTTCACTCTCGGCGAGAAGAAGTACATCGCATATGTACAGCTTTCTGACAATACTCATTGCGACCTTAAGATCGTAGAGGACCTCGGTACATTCGAGACTTCGCTCGCAGGCGAGCCTGTATTCACTGCTCCTCTCTACCAGGGTGACAAGGCATCTTGTGCAGCAGGCAACACATACGGTGACTGTTCGGTAGTAGAGATCGACGGCGCTCTCCACATCGTTGCAATGATGCAGGGTGGCGGACTCTCAATCTTCAAGCTAAGCTGATCAGCAAAGTCTGACAGATCAATATGATTTTGCGGCGGGTCCTTCGGGATCCGCCTCTTTTTTGTTGCGTCCTTCCGACTATGCAAGGAAGTTGAGACTAAAAAAAAGAAAAATCTGCATATAAAAACGGAAAAACTTGCATTGCGCTATTGAAACTCATGTTTTTTTTACGCATTTTTGTGGGGTATTCAAGGGGTGACAGCATAAAAAATATTTTTGGTCGAACCAGACTATGTTTAATTTAAAAGTATTTTTTATGCAAACAGATTTTAAGTATGCAGACTTACTTGATGATGATGTCTTCAAGTTGGTTTTTGGACAGGAGTCCAGTAAGGATGTGATGATTGAATTTCTGAATCAGGTTATACCTGACAGGAATATTGTCGATCTTGATTTTGTTGACAAGGAGATGCACTCGTTGGATCTCAGCCGCAAGAATTCGGTCTACGATATGTTTTGCAGGACTGATGACGGATCAAGGATTGTAGTCGAGGTGCAACGCAGGAAGCAGGCAACTTATGTCGAACGTGCTATATATTATTCGACTTATCAGATTGGTGGACAGGTTGCTTCTGGAGCAGGTGATTATGGATTTTTTCCAGTATACGTCATAAGTATATTAGATTTTGAGATAGATCAGAATAAAGGAAGAAATGATGTCAAGACGGTATATAGATTGTATGAGGAGGTTTCGCATACACTTCTTACCGATCGACTTACATTTATATTTGTCGAGTTGTCGAAGTTCAATAAGACAAAAGATGAATTGAGTGGAGATGTTCTTGAAGGAATGTATTTCTGCTTTAAGAACATGGTTCATCTTAAAGAGAGACCGGAAGTGCTCGACCATGATGTCTTTAAAAAGATATTCACGGTGTCTGAGTTGTTGAATATGGATAATGTTACACGTTCTAAAGTATTAGACAAGATGACTACAGAAAGAGATTTAAGAAATCAAATGGAGTATGCCAGAAAAGAGGCCATAGAACAGGGCTTGACTGAAGGGCGTGAAAGGGGAATTGCAGAAGGAAGAGCAGAAGGAAGAGCAGAAGGAAGAGAAATCGAACGTAGGATCCT
This sequence comes from uncultured Muribaculaceae bacterium, assembly GCA_964645495.1. GTDB lineage: Bacteria > Bacteroidota > Bacteroidia > Bacteroidales > UBA932 > Cryptobacteroides. The sequence goes on along the minus strand of CAZYCJ010000003.1, from coordinate 42,156 downwards.
GGCTGAAAAACTTATCAAGAAGGGAATGTCAGAGGAGGAAGTTTCTGAACTGACAGGATTAACAATGAGCGAACTGTCAGATCTTATATAAGATTTGACCGGTTTTTTAAGAAAAGGGTGGAAAGTTGCTTTCTGCCCTTTTTTGTTGTCAAAGAGTGCTGTGGTGTGGTCTTTTTTACCTATCTTTGCGCTGTACTAAAACCAAGACTGCAATGGTTCGTAAATTTTTATTATCGGCACTGTGTGCCGTTGCTACAGTCTGCTCATTATCAGCATATTCAAGTCCCGATAAAATCATACCGAGACCTGTCGATTACATCGTTTCTGAAGGGATATACAATCTTAAGCCGGACGGCTCGGATGTAAAGGTATACCTAAGTACTCCTGATTTTGCTGCCAAAGTCAAGGATCTTCCTGAGTTTGCAAAAGAGGAAGCCTATGAGCTTATTGTGGGTAAGAAGGGTGTCAGGATCTATGCCATGACAGAAGAAGGTGCATTTCGTGCAAGGCAGGCTCTGGAGATGATGCGTCTTCTTGACCGCGACATCAGTTATTGTACCATCTTTGACTATCCTCGTTTCCGGCATCGCGGCATCATGCTCGACGAGTCCCGCAGTTTCAAAGGAAAGGAATTCGTGAAGAAACAGATTGACGCCCTTGCCCTGCTGAGGATGAACGTAATGCACCTTCATCTTACTGATGCCGCTGGATGGCGTCTGCAGATCGATGCTTACCCGAATCTGACCGACCATGTGGCATGGCGCAAAGGTGAGACCTACCATGAGTGGGAAGGACTCGGATACCCGTTTACAAATGCTCAGGATCCTCAGGCATACGGCGGTTTCTATACGAAGGACGATATCCGCGAGATCGTTGCTTATGCTGCCGAGCGTCATATAGATATCATTCCTGAAATTGAAATGCCTGGCCATAGCATGGAGGTCAACAGAGCCTATCCGGAGATCGCCTGCGTGGGCGAAGACGGCAAGCCAAGACCGTTCTCATGGGATCTCTGTGTGGGAAATGAAGGCACTTTCAGGTTTCTGGAGACGGTGCTGGAGGAGGTTATCGAACTGTTCCCGTACAAGTATATCCATATCGGCGGCGACGAGGCTGTGAAGAAGGATTGGGAAGAGTGTGTGAACTGCCGAAAAAGAATGCAGGAAGAGGGAATGTCCCATAAGAACGAACTTCAGGGTTATCTGGTGCGTCACATCGAGAAGTTCCTCCGCGTAAGGGGAAAGACAATCATCGGATGGGACGAAATAGTGGAGACCGGACTGCCGGAGCAGGCCGTAGTGATGTCGTGGAGAGGTACTCCCGGAGGCATCAAGGCTTCTTCCGAGGGTCATGATGTCATCATGTCTCCTAACAGTTATGTCTATCTGGACTATTATCAGGACCTCATCAGAAAGGAACCTAAGGCTGTCGGTCACATGCAGTCGCTTAGTCATGTATATAAATACGATCCGCTCGAAGGCATTGCTCCTGAATTCCACCACCATATTCTCGGTCTTCAGGGAAATCTCTGGTGCGAACTCATTCCTTATCCGGCACATGCCGAATACATGCTGTATCCTCGCGCATTTGCCATTGCCGAGATCGGCTGGACTCCACAGGAAGACCGTGAATTCTTCAATTTCCGTGAGCGTTGCCTGATGCTTGTGACTGTTTTCCGCTCTATGGGTTACAATACCTTCGATCTTTTCAGTGAAAGCCTGAAGGCCCAGACAGGAAGACTCAGATTTGATGATCCTGAATTTGTATTATAATAACCTTCTTAAGTAAGAAAGACTGCAATGATTACTCTTGACACAGGAAACAAATCTCCTATTTATAAACAACTTGTAGAACAATTTGAAGACGCCATCCGTTCCGGAAAACTTCGCCCGGGCGAGCAGGTACCGTCCATGAATGATTTTGCCATGCAGATGGGCATATCGAAGGAAACTGTAAAGAAGACTTATGGAATATTGCGCGAGAAAGGCCTGCTGATTCCGCAGCAGGGAAAGGGATTTTATGTCGCCGAGGTAAGCGAAGTCTCGAAACCTCGTGTTCTTGTGCTTTTTGACAAACTGAGCATTTATAAGGAGGTGCTGTACAATTCTCTTGCTGAAGAACTCGGTGACAAGGCCGATCTTACGATCCTCACTCATAACCAGAATCTTGAACTGTTCACATATTATCTCGATATTTATCTTGACAAGTTCGACTATTATGTCATCAGTCCGCATTTCCCTCTTGATGAGAGGTCGCAAAGGTCCGCTACGAAACTTATTTCGAGGGTTCCGAACCGCAAACTTATCATGGTGGACCATTGGCTCCAGAGTTATACAGGAAATTATGGTGCCGTATATCAAGATTTTGAGAACGATGTGTATGATGGTCTCAAGCAGGGACTCGAAAAACTTCAGAAGACTTCTTGTCTTAAGGTAATCACCCTGCCTTCCAGCCTGTATGGCCCGATGGTCTGCAAGGGTGTGGACAGGTTCTGCATGGAATATAAGATTCCTGTGGAGTACATGCATTCTGCTCCGGATTATATCAGCCCCAATGAGACATATCTCATAATCAATTCTCAACTTGACTCAGGTCTGGCTGCTTTGGCTCGTACGATTAAAAAGCAGGAACTCGAAGTAGGAAAGGATGTGTTCATCATCTCCTACAACGAGTTCGATCTCAATGAAGTGGTGCTTAACGGTCTTACGACCATTTCTGCTGATTTCAAGCAAATGGGGCGTACGGCTGCGACAATGATCCTTAACCGCAGGAGTTGGAAGGTTCATTGCGACTTCAACATGACCCGTCGCGCCTCTTTCTGATTATTTTTCGAAGATCAGGACGGTGATGTCGTTGTGGCCGAGGGTGAGTTTCGAGCCGTCGGCGCTGACTTTGACTTCACCGATGCTGCTGCATTCCACGAATTTATAACCCGGTACGCTGATCTTGCCGGATGCACCGTTCTCTGCTAGAGTGGTCGCTACGATGGCAAGGCGGTTGCCGTTTGCGTATCCTCTTGCCACGATGTTATCTGACGAGCAGGTGAAGCCGTCCATGTGCACGAATCTGCCTGCTCCGAGAAGGAGTTCAGGGTATTTGTGGCGGATGGCATTGATCTGTGCAAGGTACTGCCGGTAGTGCGGAGTCTCGTCGATGAGGCCACGGCAGCGGAAGATCTCGATGTCGTTTACAAGTCCCTTGAGCAGAGTGTTGTTGGCCCTGCGCTCTACGTCGGTATCGTCACGCAGACATCTGTCGGACCAGATCACTTCAGGGAAGGTATATTTGAACCACTCAGGGAAACTGTAAGGTTCTGCAGTGAATTCCACGATATGTACGAAATCGCAGAACTGTGAAGTGCAGTCGCTTAGCCATTCCGTACCGAGACAGAATCCCGGATTGATGGCCTTGATGTGGTCGCGGATCTCCTTGAGGGCCTCTGCCTTGTAACGTCCGGTGTAGATGTCCTGGACTGGGAATTCTCCTGAAATGTCCCAGTTCGGGAATTCCTCCGCCACTCCCAACTGATCATAGAAGACTGCGTCAGCGCCATATGCCATGGCTCGGTCTGCCCAATCGAGAAGCATGTCGCGCCATTCGCGGTTTGCCATGTTTGCAATTGAGAATGTACGTGTATCGTAATATCCGAGAGTCGTACCCTCACCTGTGAACTTGTAATGCTCGGCAAACTCAGCACCGGTATTGTCTCTGTTCACCGCCTTCTTGCCGTTCCCATGCATGTACCAGTCGCTCTCACGGTCTACGAGACGGCCGTTGTAATAGAGGACGAGGCGGTTGTCCTGGGCGCGATAGTCGGCGATGGCCTTTTTCCATGCCTCCTCTCCGCCCTGAGTCTCGTCGATGTAGTAGTTAGGATAGCCGTTGTCCATGCCGTCGCTCCACCATCCGAATGCAAGCACGGTGTTGCAGCCTACGCTCTTTCCGCAGTCATTGATGCGGCCAGGGAGGTCTGTATATTTGCGGAGGTACTCACCGTACTGATGCTTGAAGATGATGCGCTGCCATCCTGTCATCTCCTTCACCCACTGAGGGACATCCTGCTTGTCCCACCATGTGTCCATCCACTCACGGTAGATGTGCGATGTCTCCGTCCATGAGCCCATATATGGCTTCAGGACGCTTGTGTTGCAAGACCATGTGTCTCCACACATTGCGTTAGGGTAGCGGTAGAATCCGGCTTCCAGGCGGTCGAACTGATTTGGTGCCGAAGGATAGGCGCGGAGTCCGTGCCAGGTCTGCTGGAGGCTCTGGTCGTGACTTCCGAAGTAGAGACCGTCGTTCTCGCCTACGAAGGCATAGCAGTTCGACGCCGCATGGCGAGGATACTGAAGATCGTACTGACGGAAATACTGGTCAGGCTTCATATAGAGGGTCTTTGGATTCACATTCACGATGAGGTCGATGGCATCATCATGGATCTGTCCTCCTGTATGGGTCGTCAGGAGTTTATGACCCTCAGGGAGATTCATATCGCCTACTAGAGGGTACTGGAGTTCACGGACGATGGTGTGTGGCTCATTGTTGATCACTACGGAGCCGAAACGTACCGCTCCGTCCTCAAGGGAAACGGTGAGGGTAAGATCCATCTTCAAAGGATTTCCTCTGTGGACGAGATTCTTGTAGGCGATGGTGATGACGTTGCCCTCCTGGCTTACTTCAGGTGTGTTTTCTGTGCCGTCGATCTGCATTTCCTTTTCCTCGTGCGTGTTGTAGAACATCCTCCAGAGTCCTTCTCCTGATGCGTAGTTGTGTCCTGTCCCGACATTGACGAGGCTCAGAAGCGAGCCGTCTTCGCCGATCTTCACCTGAGTCATTTCGTCGCTCAGGACATATCCGGGAGTGTTGTCTTCAACGACCTGTGCAGATTCTTTCTGCGGGCTGTTGCATGCTGTCAGGACAGCAAATGCCGCTGCAATAATCGTAAATGCTTTTTTCATAAATATATTATTTTCTAAGCGGTGAATTTACAATAAAGTTACAATATTCAAGGTACATTTCACGGTCTTTGGTATCAGGCGAGGTTGCCAGTTCATACATTGCGTTTGTTCCGGAATATGTCGCAATTCTTGCCTTTCCGTAATATCCTGCTTTCTTGAATTCTTCCATATATTCACAGAGAAGTTGTTTGTTGCGGGCAGCCTGAGGGTTTGGCTGACCCTTCTTCGTTCCCTGTGCATCATTGTCGGTGCGGACAGTTTCGAGGATGGATGAACTTGTCCGGGCGACTCCGGACTCATATTGGCTCCATCCGGCCTCTCCGTGAGAACCCTCGAACTCGATTTCCATTCCGTGGCCATATGTACTCATGGACCCGAACACCCAAGACCAGTCTTTTTTCTGTTTCTTTTCCGGGTAGTCCCAGTATTTGTTAGGCTGAAGCCAGGTGTAGTCGATACCGAGTTTGTCCGTCATGTCGTAACCGTCTGCCTGATAGTATGGAATCCAATAAAGTCCGTACTTCATTTCGTGCAGATAGTCAGACACTTCCGGCAAGATCTGGTCCCATCTCTTGTATCTGTAGTTCCATCCGTCCGGCTTTGCCACGAGGATTTCCGATAGAATGTAGAATCCGGCCAGTTCCAGATTCTCGGGATTCAATCTTGCCCAACACTCTCTCACATAATCGATATACCACTTGTACGCCAGTACCTGATCGCCCGTATCGCTGAAATCCAGCGGTCTTCCGTAGACCGAGCCCCAATATGTGGTCGATGAGTTCTTGTTTGAAAAATACTCCAGCATTATCGGGTCAGGCATGGTCACTACGACTTTATGCCTGAACGAAGGTTTTCCAATACGTCCTGCTGCGTTGGCGATGGTCTTGTCGAGCGCGTCAGCGACACCACCTGTCTTCGTCCAGAAATCGGCGAAATCCTTCCATGAAGCCTGGTTTGCAGACTTTTCCTTGCCATCAGGGATACACAGTATGGTACCTCTGCTATCATCCACTCCGCCGATGAACAGGAATGCCTCGTGCAGCCAATGTTCCTGCCCCTCTGCGTCTGTAAATGTCACATGAGGCTTCAGGCGATTCTCGTCCCATGTGTCCGGAGTCTTGTCAGAGATGCCTCCGGGAAGGAGGTCAAGGTCGGCAAAAGAAAGCATATCCTGTCTTTCTGCCTCCCAGGAGTACATGAACGGCATCTGTATCGTGTTCTTAGCGACTGCGCTGTATGTCTTGCCCTGGACTCCTACCGTGTAGATATCATACTCGGCCTTCGGAGTCAGTCCGCTGAGGAAAATCTTGTTTCCTTCTGCAGCAGTGCCGTTCAATGCGATATATTCTCCTGAAGGAGATTCTCCTCCTGCCGGCTTTGCGACTGCATATACATTATCCGTATTCAGGCTTTTTACTGCCAGCACCACACCGTCTCCCTTGAATCCCTCTACCTTTACCTGTATGGCAGGCTGACCTATATGGCCAGGATCCTCCTTCTTGCTACAGGCTGTGGCAAGAAGGAGCAATGCCATCAATATCAGCAGTTTACTTTGACGCATTGCTATTTCTTCAATGGATTTTCAATGATGAAACGGCAAAGTTCATAGTACAGCTTCTGATCCTTTTCGTCTTCGGAAACTGCCAGTTCATAAAGACCGTTTGTTCCGGCGTAAAGGACGAAAGGAACCTCACCGTAAAGACCGCGCGAAACTGCATTGTCAATATATTCCCTGAAACGGGCCTTATTACGCTCTGCATAAGGATTTTCCCCACCGTCCTTAAGTCTGCTCAGGATAGATGAAGTGAGAGGCTCTCCGTGAGTTCCTTCAAATTCCAGTTCCATTCCCAGTCCGTTATCCCTGATGGTCTTCTCAATCTGGTCCCAGGTCCACTTTGCATCGGTCCAGTAATAGTTCGGCTGCATCACGACAAGGTCAAAGCCGAAATCCTTGCTGCTTTCGATGCCCGGGGCCATTGCATACGGCACCCAGAAGAATCCTTCGTTCACGCTGTGGCAGTACTCTGCGGCAGCCTTTATGGTCTTGTCGTGTTCCTTGTACTCGTAGCGGAATCCGCCTGGAGCGGAAAGTTCCTCAGAAAGCACATAGAAGCCGATAAGTTCGATATACTTGTAATCCGCTTCAGCAAATCTTGCACGTACTGCATCTATAAGCCAGAGATAGGCCTTGACTCTGTCCTCTGCCTTCGAGAAATCCATTGCAACTCCGTCAATCTCACCCCAGTAGACTGTGTTCATGTTTTCTCCTTTCATGGCATCGGTATAATGCTCGAAGTATACAGGATCAGGAAGAGAGAAGATAATTCCTCTTTTGGTTGAAGGGTCTCCGATTCTTGAAGCCACATCGGCAACACACTTGTCGAGGGCAGCAAAGCCATACTCTGCATCAAACCAGTAATCAAGCTGTCTCTGCCAATGTTCCTTCCGTGAAGAATAACGTCCGTCGTTTGCAATGGAGAATGTGACCTTATAGTCATCATCCCAGAGTTCCATCATGATCATATTGTCGAAAAGCCAGTGCTCCTGACCATTCTCGTCTGTATATGCAACGGTCTTTTCAAAACGCTCCGGGGTCCACAGATACGGGTTGCGGGCGCTGTGACCTCCATAGCAGATGGCGGCATCAGCAATCGTGCGGATTTCGTCCTTTTCCCATTTGTACAGTTTTGCTTTTGCACCGCAGCCGTTCAGTAGCAGAATTGCTGCGAGAATCAGTGTAATTCTTTTCATTTTATATGTAGTCTTTGTTCATTTCCGTCTTGACCGGCAATCTACTTCTTCAGCGGCGAATTTATAATGAATCCGCCGAATTCATGGTAGATTTCTTTATCGGAGTCTGTTTCTGAAGTTGCAAGTTCGTACAGGGCATTGGTTCCTGTGTACAGAACTATAGGCTTCTTTCCATATATGCCGTATTTCTCGGCATTGATCATATATTCTCTGAATCGGGCCTTGTTTCTTGTGGCCGACGTTGAATTTCCTAGTATTGATGTGCTTCCGCCGTGCGAACCTTCGAACTCGAATTCCATCCTCATGTCGTAGGTGTTGATATACTCGCAGGTGGTAGCCCAGGACTTATCGTCCCAGTAGTAGTTCGGCTGGAGGATAGTGAGGTCGAAACCGAACATCTTCCAGTTTTGGAGCGCCTTGTTGTGTCCGGCATCTTCAGCGCTTACGCTGTATGGAATCCAGTACAGGCCTTCATTCCTGGAGTGGCAGTACTCCGCCACCATAGGGATGAGCTCCTCATGTTGCTTGTATTCGTACCGGTAGGTCCCCTTCATGGAAAGGGTCTCCGAAAGTATGTAAAAGCCAAGCAGTTGAATGTATTTATAATCCTTCTGTGCAAATCTTTCCCTTATTTCATCGATATACCATTTGTAGGCTTGAAGCCTATGGTCCATCTTACTGAAATCCATCTGCACCCCATTGATTTCTCCCCAATATATTGTATTCCTGTTTTTTCCGGATGCTCCGTTTGAATAATTCTCGAAATAAACAGGATCTGGTAGTGCAAAAACGATGTAACGCGGAGTCTTTGGCGTGCCTATTTTGACGGCAGCCTCCGCTATGCATTCATCAAGGGCCTTGAAACCGCTGTCTGCTGCGAACCAGTAGTCGAGGAGTTTCTCCCAATGTGCCTTCTTCGACGAATTCTTTCCATCATTTGCGATAGAGTAGGTCACCTTGTAATTATCGTCCCATATCTCAAGCATCAGCATCGAATCGAAGAACCAGTGGTCTTTGCCGTTCTTGTCAGTATAGATGACTGTCTTGCGGAAACGATCCTTGGTCCATGTCTGCGGATTGCGTGCCTTGTGTCCTCCGTAGCAGAGCGCCATGTCGGCAAATTCCGGAATGGATGTCCTTGTCCTTTCCCACCAGTACATTCCGTTCTCATCCTGAGTCTTGTCAGTCGGAGTGTCGTCCGGACTGTCGTTGGCCGGGTTGTTCGGCGTGTATATGGTATCACGCACAATACTGCTCAGATTGCCTGCGGCGTCTGCAGCAGCCACCAGCAGATGATATTCGTTGTTATCGATAAGATCCTTGATCATGAAGCGCTCTGAAGGAACTTCATGACCGGATCCTACGATGTCTTTTGCCTGTATACCGTCTGTCTGTCCTTTTTCAAGACAAAGATACATGGTCTTGTCCGCGTTGATGGACTTTACTTCGACTTCCGCTTCGTTGAAACCGACGGAAATCACCTTTACACTGACAGCCGGCAGAGGCTTATAAGAAGTTTTACCCTCCTCCCCGCAGGAGCAGAGGAGAAGGGATAAAACCAAAAGTATTCCGAAAAAACGGTTCATTAATGTTGGGTCTCCTTGAATACAGACAGACCACCACCGTTCTGAAGAACTGCCATGTATACTGTGCCGTTGATGTTTCTCACAGCGCAGTCACCGACATATGGTGATGCAGTGATAGGTGACTCGACCTTTTCGTTCATAGCATCCTGGATCGGAGCAGTGAATGCGATATCCTGCGCCTCGAGAGCAGCCTTGAATCCTGCAGGTGTGCCGGTAGGATCATTGAGAACTACGACTGCACCCTTGTTGTGAGTCTCAGGGTCGAGTTTGAAGTATGCGATGTAGTTCTTCTCTCCAAGAGTGAAGAAGTTGTATCCGTATGTGAGTGCAAGGCCAGGATCGTTGCTCCACTCTGACAATGCTCCGCCGGAAGTGAATACGCCTGCACCGTTGCTGTTCATCAGAGCGTAATCTGTCGAACCAGGATACATCGTACATTCTCCGATTCTGTCGGTAGCCGTACCGGTAGAGAGGTCGAACTTGCCGTCAGGCCAGTAAGTCGCTCCTCCGTCGCTGGTACCTCCGGTAGGGATTCCGTTTGCGATGCCGAATCTTACAGTAGCGTTCTGACTTGCATTATAGTCTACGAATCTGAGTTCACCCTGCTGCCATGTTCCTGCTACAGTGAACTTGTCACCGATTCTTCTCCATGTGTTGATCAGACCGATTCTCTCAGGAGCGGCGTCGATGCCGTTTGTCCATGCATAGAGGAAGATGGTCGTGCTGATACCGAGGTTGGTTGCGATAAGGATGTCCTTTCCTCCGTTGATGTTCGCATCAGTATTCTTGATGACGCGTACGCAAGAGATAATATGTGTTCCTTCTGCCACTCCGGTAGTGTTCACATCCTTGATTACCGTAGGGTTAGCGATGCTGATAGCCTTCAGTACAGCATTTGCGCTTGAACTTGCAACATATACATATTCGTCGTCCATTGCAATGTTTCTGTCATTTCCTGAAGCATATCCCAGAGGTGCATACCAAGGATTTGAAGCTGAAGTAGTATAAAGTCCCCAGAGACGCTCGAAGATCTGCGGAGGAGTAGGTTCCTTTCCTTCGATCACTACATAAGTAAGAGCATTCTCATATACGATGCCCTCTACCGATGTTCCAGAGATGCGTACAGGTACTACATAGCCGTCAAATGCAGGCATTGTGCCGTCTGCTCCGATGATAACAGATGCATTGAGGTTGACAGCAAGCTGCTTGATGAGTTCACCGTTTGTCACAGAGAGGGATTTCTCGAACTTGATGAGTCCCTCAGGAGCAAGAGTATAGTTGACTCCGTTAGCCTGATTGTATGCAGCAACAGCGGAGGCATCTGCACTGAAATCAACAGTGATGTCCATACCTGGTGCTCTGTCAAGAAGAACGCTGATGTTCTTGCTTTCCTTGACAGCCTCAGCCTCTTCGCCGTATACGAGTGTCCAGCTGAGAAGGCTCTGCTCGTGAGTCACCTCAGTCTTCTTGAGATTGAGGACGATGAGGTCTCTTCCTTCGTTTACCTCCAGATCATAAGACTTCAGGCCTACAGGAATGGCGTATTCTTCTGCCGCTCCGTTGTCCATGTATTCAATGACCTTTTCAACATCCCATGATACAGTAACTTTCTTTACCACTTCGTCAGCCTTGAATTCGATGCTGTTTGAACTGAAGGAGTAAAGGTCTTCAGGCAGTGCCGTGTACTTCTTGTTGTTCTCTTTGTTGTAGACAACGAGCGCTGCATTGTTTCCCTCTACAAAGAGAGTGGCATCCTCCAATCCCTTTCCGCTCTTGATGAGAGCGAGTTCGTATGATCCGGTGTAGACAGGCTGCACATTCAGATTCTCGTCTATGGCATTGTTGAAGCCGAACGAGTCGTCAACCATGAAGTTGTTCCTGTCGTCTACGCAGGCGACAGCGGCAGACAACGCCAGGGCTGATGCAAATATGTTTCTTAAAATCTTTCTCATGATCATTTTCCATTAATAACCATAGTTCTGAGTGTAGTTGACCATTTCCTTAAGTTCATCTGAACTTATAGGGAAGAGGTAGTCCTTGTCAGAGAATACTGCAGGACGGCTTGCGTATGGGTGGTCTGTATCGACACGCTCGTAAGAAGTCTCGTAGTTGTCTGCAGAAAGATGGAGTGTCCAGTTTGCGCTTGGATACTCTTCCTTTGCTATCATCCAACGGCATGCATCATAGTGACGATGTGCTTCCCAAGCGAACTCGACCATACGCTCCTGCTGGATACACCATCTGAGGAGTTCCTGATCGCCCTCGATACCAGGGTATGATACCTCGATGTTCGGAAGACCTACACGGTTACGTACCTGGTTGAGTGCTGCACATGCTCCTGCTCCGTCGCGTGCCGGCTGCTCGTTGAGAGCCTCTGCGTAGTTGAGATAGATCTCCGCCATACGGAAGGTAGGGAAGATGGCTTTTGCAGAAGTGTATGCCGCACCGTCAGCGAAGTTGTTGTCAGTAGGAAGGAGTCTTGCGAACACATAACCGACATAGTTACATGATGTACCGGCAGTCCAAGGGCATGTCGCTTCCTTGCTCTGGTACATTGTCATGACTGTATTCATGCTCTTGTTAGGCCAGTAGTGTCCGTTAGGAATGAGGGAAACATAGTAGCGCGGATCACGGCCGATAGTCGACTTGTGAGCCTTTACACCATTCTTTCCGTCAGCCATATCCCAGTCGAGATGAGGTGCGTCCCAGTTCTCTACGAATCCTTCTGTCTCATATCCTGATTCAGGATCGACATATGGACGTGAGAGGTTGAGTCCGTTTCCGTCATGCTCATAGCCTGTCACAGGGTAACGGCCGCTCTCATACATAGGATAAGCGTCCACGAGCTTGAGTGAAGGCTGCATCCATCCTCCGTATGAGTACATCACGCCTGCGAACTTGCCAGGGAGGAGGTAAGGGAACTGTCCGCCTACAGTACCGAGCCAGTCGTTGCCTGGTTCCCATGCCTTGTGCCACCATCCCCAGATGACCTCTGTGTTGCCCTGCCAGTTCTTGGAGTATACGCCTCTGTATGCCTCGGCATATCCCTTGAAATCCTTTGAAGATGCCTGAATGAGCGAGTACTTGTTCATATCGATGACAGCCTTGGCAGCCTGTGCGGCAAGTTCCCACTTCTTTCCGTCATACTCCTGAGGGAAGATCTTGTCACCATGATAGTTGGTCATGTTCTGATAGAGAGTGTTTCCGTTATACAGAGGAGAAGCGGCATAAAGGAGTACGCGCGACTTGAGCGCGAGGGCAGCACCCTTTGTAGGACGTCCGGTATCGGTATTAGGGGTGATCACACCACCGATTTCTACGATATTCTCCGGAAGAACTGCTGCTGCCATGTCAAGCTGCTCGACGATGAAGCTGATGTTTTCTTCTACAGTGTTTCTGTCAAGGTCATAACCCATTGTGTTCTCCGATGCCATTTCCTCGCCCCAGATGATGACAGGTCCGTAGTAACGGAAAAGAAGGAAATAGTAGTATGCACGGAGGAAACGGGCCTCTGCCACCATATAGTCACGTACCTTCTGGTCTACGTCTGCAACGAGATGTGCATTCTCCATCACGAGAGTACACTGTCTGATACCCTGATAGTATCTTTTCCAGTAGTTACCGTTCTCAACGGCAGAGAAACCGTTTGCGCCATTGGTGAATGATGCTGGACCTGTACCGCCGATACGTGTCTGCCAGTAGATGTTTGAACTTGCAGATGATGTGAAGCCGAAGAGTGACTCGTCAGAACGTCTGATCACTCCTCCCTCACGAGCATCCTGCTTCTCCTCGTATGGGAGGTAAGCATAGCAGTTTGCAGAGAACTGCTTTGCTGTGAGGTACTTGCTGAACTGCTCCTCAAGGGTAGGCTGATCCTTCAGGTCGACATCGAAGTATGAGTCGCATGAAGTCAGGCCGAAGAACGCCAGCATTGCAATTGAAATTATATATAATGTATGTTTCATATCTTCTTAATTACATTAGAAGTTTACGTTAAGTCCGATGCTGACGTTTCTTGTGGTAGGGTATGCGTTACCGTTTGTTGCAGTAACCTCCGGATCCCACAACTTGAATTCGGAGAAGGTGAGAAGGTTAACTCCTGATACATAGATGCGGAGAGTCTTCATCTTGATCTTGTTGGTCCACTTCTTAGGGAAGGTGTAACCGATTTCAGCATTCTTGAGACGGAGGAAACTCATGTCCTTCTGCCAGAATGTAGAAGGCTGCTTGTTGTTGTTTGCTCCTGTGAGTGACTGTCTTGGATATTCTGCATCAGGGTTTGGATTTACAGTTGTCCAAGCCTTCTCCGCTACGTCAGCAAAGATCTGACCCTCCTGACGGACTGATGTAGTCGCACCACCGAAGAGGTTGTTACCGCTGATGATACGGGTCACGTGGTCAACGCCGCTGAAGAAAACGGAAGCGTCGAAGCCCTTGTAGTTGAGGCTCACACCGAATCCGTATGTGATTTCAGGGATGACTGAATATCCGATCTTCACCATGTCGTAAGGGTCTACTATTCCGTCACCGTTGATATCGCGGTACTTGATGTCACCGACGCGTACGTCACCGAATGTCTGATGAGGCCAGTTGTCGATTTCTTCCTGGCTTGTGAAAAGACCTTCAGCGATGTATCCTGACTGCTGGTTATGTGCGAAACCTACAGTGTTCTGATATTTCCATATCTGGTCAGGCTCGTCGTTGTAGAGCACCTTGTTGCGGTTGAATGTGAAGTTTCCGCGAGCAGAGAGTGAAAGGCCGCTTGCAAAAGTATAGTCGAACTGTGCAGAAAGGTCGAAACCGCGGTTGACCATCTGACCGATGTTGACGAACTGGGTCACGTTCATACCCACAGCACCTGGAGTGGACTTTCTTTCAAGGAAGATACCGTCACGCATGTCGTAGAAGTAGTCTGCCTGGATCTTCAATGCATTGAAGAAGTCGATCTCGATACCGGTATCGAACTTGGTTGCCTCCTCCCATGACACCGCAGGGTTGCCGAATGTTTTGTAAGTGGTACCGTTGATATAAGAAGAACCTGTCTCGCTTCCCCAGTTTGCACCGGATGCTGCCGTGTTGAGGGTGGTGTTGTATGCGAAACGACGTCCTCCACCGATCTGGTCGTTACCGATCTTACCGTAAGAAGCCTTCAGTTTGAGGTGGCTTACCACCTTCTTCGCATCTTCGAACCAAGGCTCGTTGCTGATCATATATCCGACAGCACCGGAAGGGAAGAAACCGAAGCGGTGGCCGGGTGCGAAGTTCTCTGAACCGTTGTAACCGAAGTTGAACTCAGCGAAGTAACGGTCCTTATATGAGTAAGTCGCACGTCCTGCAATACCGAGGGTCTTGTATGGATGTGAGTTGATGTATGCTGAGTTGTAAGTATCCGCAGCAGGGTTGGTGTTTGTGCGGGTTCTCATGTTCCAGAGGAACATTGCGCTTACGCGGTGGGCATATGCGAACTGACGCTCATAGTTGAGGGAAGCCTCCACATTGAGTACGCGTGCTCCTGACTGTCCGTTGTTGGAAACGTTGATATAGTTTCCTCCTGTTGCGACCGGCTTCTCTGTGAAGATAAGGTTACCTTCGTCGTCCCTTCCTGTAGCGAACCATGTGTTAGGCATGATTGTTCTGAAGAGAGAAGTGCTTGAAGTCGCATCCCATGAAGCCTGTACCTTTGCCTTAAGACCTTCGGTCACGAAGTCGGAGAAGTCCTGAGTAAGGGAAATCGTAGACTGTGCTACATTCGAACTGTTTGTTCTGTAACCCTTTCTGTTAAGGTCTGTATAAGGGTTGGCGGCAAACTCATGGTCAGAAAGAGTTCCGTCAGAGTAGATAAGCGGAATTGCAATAGGTGTGTTCTTCATTGTCGCATCAAGGATGTCGTTGAGGGCTCCACCCGGTGCGTTTCTCACTGTGAACTGAGTAGAGAGGCTTACGCCGAGAACTGTCGACTTGGTGATGTTGATGTCGATGTTCGAACGGAAGTTGAACTTCTGATAGTTCAACTGAGTAGAGTAAACTCCGTTGTTCACAGTGTTGAGGATACCGTCCTCGAAGTAGTATGAACCACCGACATAGTAACGTACATTCTTGTTACCACCTGTAACGTTCACGTTTGCCTTTGTGGTCATAGCCTGATTCTTGAAGATCTCGTTCACCCAGTCTACTGAAGGATAGAGGTCCGGATCTTCTCCGCTGAGGTACATCTGCTTGTCATAGTCAGAAATAAGCATGTCCGTTCTTCCTTCATCTGTAGCAAGCTGGTTGAAGAAGTTGATATACTGCTCAGTGCTTGCCATCTCAGGAAGTTTGGTAGGAGAAGTCATACCTGTCTCCACCTTCACATTGATCTGAGGCTTCGATTCTTCACCACGGCGGGTCGTGATGAGCACGATACCGTTCGCACCACGCACACCGTAGAGGGCGGTTGCAGTCGCGTCCTTGAGAATCGAGAATGACTCGATATCCTCGACATCCACGAGGTCCATGCTTCTTTCCACACCGTCCACGAGGATGAGAGGAGTGGAGTTTGCTCCGAATGTGTTCACACCACGGATCCAGAACTCTGCAGAAGCACCCGGCTCTCCGGAACGCTGCATGGCAACGACTCCGGCGAGTTTACCGGCAAGACCGGTTGAAAGTTGTCCGATAGGAGCAGCGATGGTCTTCACATCCACAGAACTGATGGATCCGATCACTGATGCTTTTCTCTGTGTACCGTAAGCGACCTTCACCACTTCCTCCAGTTCATTTGCTGCAGGAACAAGTTTGATTGTCATTTTTGTCTGGTCGCCGACAGTCACCTCCTCGTCAAGATATCCGAGGAATGATGCGACGAGCACATCTGATGGAGAGACACTGATGTTGAATCTACCCTGGTCGTCAGTCATGGCGCCTCGGGTCTCTCCTTTTACTACAACGTAGGCGCCGGCGATTCCTGTGTCTGTCTCGTCCAGGATGACACCGGTGACGTTTCTGTCTTGCGCAAAGGCTGACATGCCGGTCAGCGCAGCGCAAACGAGCGTAAAACAGAGTGCAAGCATCTGCCTTATCGCTGTCATACGTTTTGTTAGCATCATAATAAAGGTTAGTTGATTAATATTTGATAGTTATATTTTTCTATAAAGAAGCGAGACCTACGAGTACGGCGCCCTGGATATCTTCCAGCACAGATATCCCTATCTTGTCCCCGAGTCCCTTGCGTATCTCGTTTTCCATCAGATCGAATGACTTCGCTATCTGACCGGCAAACAGCATGTGTCTTATTCCGAGTTCCGATACGAGTCCTTTCACCCCGGCAGCATAACTCCTTCCTGTCAGGCGGAACGCCTCAAGAGCCATACCGTCGCCTTTTCTGGCACGTTCGGAGATTTCCTTCACATCCTCATCTTCAGCAAGCACTCCTCCAAGTTCGGCATAAAACCTCAGGATCGCCCTTCTGGATACATAGTCTTCAAGTATGCCGCTTCCATAAGACGAGTTCCATATCACCTTGGCCGGCGAACCAGTCTCTGATTTCTGTACCTTTCCCTCTTCGGCATATGCGAATCCGAGCCCTGTTCCGAAAGTGGTCACCGCCACATTCCCTTTTCTGAGGGAACGATTGGTCGTCAATGCTCCAAGGAGTATTCCGTTCACATCATGGATGAATGACATAGACATGTCAGAAGGAATGGCATCGCCAAGTATTTCGCGGAAGGTGCGTCCGAAGACAGCGCTGAACTTATGCTTCATCATGAAGACACCTTTGCGGTAGTCGAACGGGCCGGGAATGGCGGCACATACGGCTTTGATTCTGTATCCGCACTCTTCCGCCTTCTGCATCTGACCTTTCACAGCCGCTCTGAATGCATCTGCAATTTCTTCGGCAGTCCCGTCAGACAAGATAGGCGTACATGCGAAAGTCCCCTCGACAGCGCCTTTTCCGGCGATGCCGAGAGAGGACTTCACGAAGGTTCCTCCGACGTCCAGTAATATTCTATCAGGCCGGGTCATTTTCGAATCCTTCACGAAGAGTAGTCTTATGGATACGGATAGGTTCCTTTCCGAGGTTCTCGACAACATACTTGCCCATGTCGGCAGGCACGCAGACGATGTCCATGAAGTCCATTTCGTAGCATCTTTCAGGATGCTCCACGCTGCGTACGCGCGCCCTGTCTCCGTCCACGAGGGTAAGCACATGGAACTTCTCGTTCTTTGTGTCCTGCTCGCACATCTTCTCGAATTCGAGACGGCGGAGAGAGATGTACATCTGAGGGTTCTCACCGAGGATGTACTCTTCCCATCCATCGCCCTTTGCATCGAGGCGAGGCTGCTGTACGATATAGTCAGGGCTGTTCGGGTCGTGGATGACCGAATGTCTTCTGTTCTGGTTCACGCACTGTTCTCCGAGGTATGTGTGGATAGGACGCTGCTTTCCGTCAAAGTCGAGACGGAGGTAGTCGTACATCTTGTATGTGTACGAACCTATGGTGAGTGATCCGATCTCGAGGATGACCTGGTTACGTCCGCTCGAGTGGATGGTACCTGCAGGAAGCATCACCTGGAGTCCCGGAACAGACGGCTCGTAACTTACATACTTCATGTAGTCGCAAGGTATCTGCTTGGTGTCGGCATCCTCGATCTCCTTGAAGAACTGAGGGACGTCCGCGTCGTCACGGAAGCCGATGAAGGTCTTTGCCTCATGTCCTGTCACCACCACATAGTAACTCTCGTCCTGACGTCCGAACTCGTTGTAGTTCTCGACGTTGAACTTTCCGTCAGAGTGACACTGGATGGACATGTTTCCTGTAGAGTGGTATGAGTCGTCCCAGTTGAAACGGATAGGGAAGTAACCCTTGTACTTCTTCTCTGCCTTCTCACCGAGGAGGTTGACACCTTCCTTGTGTACGAACGAGCAGTAGTTGATGTCGAGCATCTCTTCTCCTGCCTCCACGAGGACGCTGACCTCCATAGGGATGAAGTCGAATACCCATGCCGCGTTCCTTATCTCCTTAGGGAGATTGCGGTGTTCCTTCATATATGAACCGCCCCATACTCCTTCAAGATAGCAAGGCTTTGCACGGAACGGATACTTCACGAGTTGCGCGCAGATGTCAGCAAACGACTCGAACGGCATCATCTGGAGTTTGCCAGGGGTGTTGTCTAGGAAGAAGAAGTCAGGGACGTTGTTCTTCCAGAGATCCTTTCTCAGTTGCACCGCGCATTCGAAGTCGCAGTAGTAGCAGCGGCGGATCGTACGGTTGATGATGCCCGGACGCTCCTTGCCGATGTTTGCATATTCACCTCCTCTGATGCGGAGCATAGTCTTCATCGGTGTGAGATCGAACCAGCACTTCACGTCATACATATCGCGAAGTTCATGGATCAAGGAACCATATCCTGCTACGACAGTGAGTTTGCCTGCCGTCTTCTTTGCCGGCACTTCCTTCCGGAACTGTGCCACCTTAGCCTCATCGAAGAGTCCGATGTATCCTCCGTGGTAGAGTTTTCCGTAAAGGAGGGTAGGGTCTATCTTGGTGTCCCAGATGAGGTTGCTGTCGATAATCTCGTCGATCTCTTCGCTTGGCTTGAGGACAGCCTTGAGTGAGTCCATGACTTCGAGTTCAAAGCCGTTGATGACACACTCGCGTGCGAGAAGGTTCACGAAGAGATCCCAGTTTGCTGTGGTATAACCGTCGATGCCGACAATCACGCCCTCTGCCTTCACTCTGTCAGCAATCTCTGCAACGAACTTCTTGGCGACATTGGGAGTTCCTCCTGTCACAATTGAACTGATGGTCTTTTCTGAAAGTTTCGGTCTGTTGATCGGCTTCGGATCATCAAACGGAAACGGGTTGTACATAAAACTCATATCTTTTTACACTACTTTATGTTATAAAATTCAAATCCCATTATTTCTGCGAAGTCCTCAAGTTCCTTGCGCCAGTCTCCGTCCACGATGGCATAATGCTGTGTGGCTCCGATGCGTAGAACCTGCTCCCAGAGTCCCTTCACCGGCACGACCGGCTTGAAGATGGTGTGGCTGTAGGTCGCGAGGAGATGCTTCCTGTCGCTCTGCGGAGCGTCCTTTTCCGAAAGGCTCTCAGCAAGGAATGTGATGAGTTTGTATTTTCCGTCCTCCTCGTAGAGGCCTGCGAAGGTCTTCATTCCCGGGCTGAAGCGATACCACGCAAACGGTGCTCCCGCGTATTTCCAGTTGGTCTTGGCGAACCTGACATCACGCGAGATGATGACGTTCTGCTGCCACTGAGGGTCGTTGTGGTCGTTAGGGCCTGCGTGTCCGCCGGCGAAGGTGCCGAAGCCGTCCTCGATGTGGAAAGGCTCCACGAAGTTCACGTTCTTTCCGCTGAGGAGTTTGAGAATGTAGGTGATGAGGCCTGCTCCTATGTCAGCCTCAGGCACAAGGACTGAAACGTTCTCGTTGAACCACTGCGGGTAGAAGCCTGCGCGGCAGCCTGCGGTGCGGAATGTGGCCTGATCGATGTCGTTGTAGACATAGCAGTCGATGTCGTTCTTTTCGGCAAGTTTCTTTATCGCGAGGGTCGCCTTCACGCATCCGATGAACTTGTCGTACTCGACGTCGCTCATCATCTCGTACTTGCCGGTGAGTTCGTCCGCATAGGCCTTCACCTCCTCGTCGGTGAGGTTGTCGATCTCGATGCCGTAGTCCGAGTAAGGGAGGTAGTGGATCTCCGGACCTATCTTGGTAAAGAGGTCGTAGTTGTCGATATAGGTGCTCCACATTGCCTCGTTCATGTTCGCCATGAGTCCGATATTCGACCTGCGGAGGATTGCGCGTGTCCTTGCTGCGTTCGCATATACCTTGAGTTGCTCCGTCACCTGCTCGCGTGTGCCCATGATGGTCTTCACGTTCTTGCGCTGCACTCTCTTGATGCTGCCGGATCCCTCCAGCGAGCCCACAAGCGTTCCGGCGCAGAGGTAATCCACGAAATCATCCTCATCGAGCGTGGTCTCGAAAGTCATCTTAGGCTTGGCCACATTGCAGAATATGATCGGAATCTCCGGACAGTCACGGAGAAACCTGATCCATGCGAAGTCCTCGCTCCATGAGAGGAACTCTGCGTAGATGAAGTCCACCTTCTCGGCATAGAAGAGGTCCATCGCCTTTTCAGCGTCGGCCCTTTCGTAGACAATGCCCGGATACACCAAGTCAAGGAAGTCCATGGTGCCCATGATTTCCTTGACTGCTTTTTCTTTTCTTTCTCCGTAGGTGCCTCTTTGAGGACCGTAGAGATTCTTGAACCTTGGGGAGGCTATAAGCAGAAGTCCTGCTTTCGGCTTCCTCGATTTCAATTCTACTTTCATTATATTGTCTTGTTAATCTTGTCGTAGTCTTTCTGGTAGTGCGTCTTGCTTATTATAAGCATCAGGAGTCCGCAGACAATCCATACTCCTCCGAGAACAGGGAAGGTCGCTGAAAGTCCGCCCATGCTGTCCTTCATCGCTCCGAGAATCACCGGAGCGAGGGCTCCGACAGCAAATCCTGTCGTAATGAGTGCGCTTGAGCATGACGCATGGAGTCTTGACGGCGTCACATCGTACAATACCGTATATATATTGGCATCGAAGAATGCTCTGAAGAATCCCCAGCCGGCAAAGCAGAGGTAGATGAGCCAGAGGGCCATGTTGTTTCCTACGAAGAAGAGGAATGCTGCTCCGAGGATGAGTCCGACTCCCTGGATGACCATCCTGACCTTGCGGTCGCGGACGGCGATCTTGTCAGAAAGCGTACCTGCAAGGAGAACTCCTGCAAATGCCGCAATATAAGTCCAGAACATCGAGTTGAATCCTGCGGCAGCCTGAGTCTGTCCGAACTCTTCCTGAAGGAAGGCAGGGACCCATGTCATATATCCTGTGATGACGAAGATGAATCCGCTGAATCCGATGGTCAGGGCAAGAGCGGTAGGGGTTGTGAACACCACCTTGAATCCGTCGAAGATTCCCGGCTTGGGGGGGGCAGGAGTATTGTTTTCCTGAGGGGTTATCTTCTCTTCTGCTATTTCCTTCTTGTCCTTGAGCCTTATGGCCATCACTATACCCCAGATGACTCCTGCGGCACCGAAGATGATGAACGAGTACTGCCAGCCGAGTTTGTCAGCGATGTGTCCTGCGAGCCATCCTGCGAGTATAACTCCTACATAATAGGAGGTCTGGTGGATCGACATTGCACGTGCGCGTGTGTCTGTATGGTATTGTCCGAGGAGCGAGTAGTTCGCAGGTCCGAAGAAGGCCTCTCCGCCTCCGGTCGCCACGCTTCGCATGAGGATGAGCATCATCACTCCTGTCGCCAGACCGGTGAACATTGTGGCTACGCTCCAGAAGAGGATGGCGATTGTAGTCACCCATTTGCGGCTGAATCTGTCGCCGACCATTCCTCCGAGCGGCACCATGCAGGCGTAGCAGAGGTTGAAGATGGTCGCGATAAGACCTACCGAAGTGTCCGTAAGATTGAGTGAGTCGCGGATTGCAGGCAGGACGGTGTTGAAGACCTGGCGGTCTGCCTGATTGAGGAGGTAGGCCATCCAGAGGAGAGCCAGAACTTCCCATTTATAGTGCTTGTGAGTACCTTTCATCTGCTTAAAAATGTGCTTTTTAAATTATGTGTGGTGTAGTGTGGTGCAAAAGTAGGCAAATTCTTGCAAATTCCAATACAATTTCATTATTTTTGCACCCGTAAATCATTCAGCATACGCTAAATTACGAAAACAACCGATAAAAACATGAATAAGTACTTTATTACAATTGTCCTCATGCTCTCTGCACTATGTACTTCATGCAAGGAAGGACCTGCGGGAACTGAGAAGAAGAATCTGGAGGATCCATCGTCTCTTGTTGCGGAACAGACCGGTCTTACCACAGTACGACTTACATGGACGGACAATGCGGACGGTGAAGTTGGATACCGTGTATTCAGACGTGGCGAGGCAGATTCCTATTATGTGCAGCCATTGGCTGCCATCGGTCCTGATTCCTTTTCCTATGTCTTTGACGAACTGACTCCTGGTGCAATATATGACTTTGGAGTGCAGGCAGTTTCTGACGATATGAATCTTCATTCGGAGATTGTATATCTGAATGATTTCAAGGTGGTGGATTATGAGAAGATGCCGGTTTTGGGTGAAGTCGTGTCGACTTATGCATATCTTGCTATAACATACAGTTATGATGCATCAAAGATTTCAGGCAAGAACCCTGAGCACGGAATGTGTTTCAGTGCAGAGGGGGCGCCGACCGTCGAGGATATCAAGGTCCCCGGGCCGGACTTCCCTTCAGGCAAGACCTCGCTGACTCAGATTGTTCCGAACGCTGCGCTGAATGCTGATACTGAATATCAGGCCTGTGTATATATCAAGGACGGCGAGGAGTATGTATATAGTGAGCCTAAGACTGTAAAACCGGCTCCGCAGCCTGAGGAGATATCCTTGGATTGGACAAAGCAGACATATGAGTCTATCCCTGCTGAGGTGGAGGTCTATAAGACCGCATCGCAACTGAACGGACGCAACTTCAACGCATGGTATGCGGTGGCTGATCCTGCGAAAGTTGAGTTCAAGGTGCTGAACACGCCTACGGGAAAAGCCAATCTCAAGACTTTGGAGAAGCAGGCGGAGGATGCCGGAAACTGCTATGTGCTGATCAATGGAGGGGTCTTCGGAAATTATCATATCGGTGTCATCTTTGTTGATGGCAAGCCTCAGGAGTGGGTGGACAATGTCTACAACAACTATTGGAGTCCGGCAGGCGACGGCAAGTTGTTCAATATCACAAGACCGATTGTCGGTGTGGATTCAAACGGCAAGGCCGGAGCATATTGGACATCATCTCCTGCATACGGTACCTACTATTACTACAATATTCCTATGGCTACAGTCCCGGGTGAGGCTACATATGGGGAAGCATCTCAGACAGTGCCTGCTGACGCAGTGGCATGGAATCCATATAATGCCCTCAGTACAGGTCCTATGCTCCTGTACGACGGAAAATGCTGTATCAACCATGAGAAGAATGCTTCAGGGAACTATTACACCAACTACGAGTGCTGGGCTCTTGACATTTATGAAGGCCGTCCGGACAGGACAGCCGTAGGTGTGACAGCAGACGGAAAGATCGTCCTTTTCATCTGTGACGGACGTATCGATGCGAGTCAGGGAGCGACACATGAGGAAGTGGCCATGATCATGAAGAACATCGGTTGCGTGCATGCAATGAACCTTGACGGCGGCGGATCGACAGGAATGTGGGTAAAGGGCGCGTCTTATATAAATGACCAGGCTGCCGGCAAACGTGCAGTGAAATCCACCCTTGGTTTCTTTAGTAAATAAACATAGAATGAAAAGAATATATACTATATTGGTTTTTGCAGCAGTGGCCTTGACGGCATCTGCCCAGGACTACATCTTCAACCGTCATCCGCTTGTGGAAACGGATTTTGCGGAACTTCCGATCGGAGCGATCAAGGCGGACGGCTGGCTCCATGACCAACTTGTGAGACAGAAGGACGGAATGACCGGCCACCTTGACGAACTTTACAGTGAGGTGGTGGGCGCAGACAATGCATGGATCGGAGGCGAAGGTGATACATGGGAGCGTGGCCCGTATTGGCTTGACGGTCTTGTGCCCCTTGCATACATTCTTGGTGATGAGGAACTTATAGCCAAGTCCAGGGTCTGGACCGAGGCTATGCTTACCATGGTGCATGAGGATGGATATTTCGGCAACAGAATCTCCCGTCCGTACATCGAGGGCTTCCAGAGAGGCAAGGCAGAGGACTGGTGGCCTAAGATGGTGGCCTTGAAGATACTCAAGCAGTATTATATGGCTACGGGTGACGAGCGTGTCATCGATGTCATGACGGGCTATTTCAGATATCAGCTGGCCAATCTTCCGGAGAAACCTCTCGACCATTGGTCGTTCTGGGGCGAATGGCGCGGTGGCGACAACCTTGACATGGTCTACTGGCTCTACAACATCACCGGTGAAGAGTTTCTTCTTGAACTTGGCGACCTCATTCATAACCAGACCACTCCTTGGACTGCCATGTTCTGGGGCGAGACCAACGAACTCAGAACGCAGAACTCGATGCATACTGTCAATCTTGCCCACGGCTTCAAGGAACCTGTCATCTGGTGGCAGAAGTCTCATGATCCGAAAGACCTCAATGCTCCGAAGAACGCATTGAAGATAATGAGGCAGACATTCGGTCTTCCTACAGGTCTCTGGGCCGGTGACGAGCAGGTGCATTTCGGTGATCCTACGCGTGGTTCGGAATTGTGTACGGCAGTGGAGATGATGTATTCTCTTGAGGAGATGCTTCAGGCGACCGGAGACCTTAAGTGGGCAGATCATCTGGAGAGAGTGGCTTTCAACGCTCTTCCGACACAGGCTACCGATGCATATGACGGCCGTCAGTATTACCAGCAGACCAATCAGATCGTATGCTCCCGCGAATGGAGGAACTTCGTGACCCAGCATGAGGACAATGACAATCTTTTCGGAGTGCTCAACGGTTACCCTTGCTGTTCATGCAACATGCACCAGGGCTGGCCTAAGTTCACACAGAACCTTTGGTACGCGAGCAAGGACGGCGGACTCGCCGCGTTCATATATGCTCCTTCTACCGTTACTGCAACTGTTGCTGAAGGTGTAGAGGCTGTTCTGAAGCAGGAGACCTTCTATCCATTCGATGAGACGGTGAAGGTGACTGTCGATTTCTCTTCCAGGAAGGTGAAGAACGCTTATTTCCCGCTTTATTTCCGTATTCCGGAATGGTGCGACGGTGCTCAGGTACTTGTCAATGACCAGACTTACGCATCTCCAAAGGCAGGAGAGACCGTTCGCGTCAGCAGAAGATGGGCCAAGGGAGATGTCGTGACGCTAAACTTCCCAATGGAGGTCCGCATAAGCCATTGGTACGACGGTGCGACCGTGGTGGAGCGTGGGCCGCTTGTATATTCGCTCCGCATGGAGGAGAAATGGGAGAAGCATGAGTTCGAGGCTTCATACGAAGGCAAATACGGACCATATTATTACACATGCGTATCCGACACTCCATGGAATTATGGTTTCCGTCTCAAGGATATGACTCCGGAACTCTTGAAGGAAAACTTCAAGGTCGAGGTCCGTGAAAATGCGGGAGCATACCCATGGAATCTGGAGAATGCGCCTGTTTCCATTACAGCGAAGGCTGTGGTGATCAAGCCTTGGAAAGAGTATAACGGCTCCACCGGTCAGATCGCCTATTACCGGGAGGATGGAGACGATACGGGTGAGGAAGTGTGGATCGAACTTGTTCCATATGGATGTACTACCCTCAGAATCACAGAATTCCCTACCAGACTTTAGTCTGTCATTTCGAGTTTGTCGAGAAATCTATGATAACAATAAAAAACGATACATTGAAGATAACCCTTCACTCCCCGGACGGTGCGAAGGGTTATTATCGTGGCACCAGATTCGATTGGGCCGGTGTCTTCGAGAGTATAGAATACAATGGCTGCAATTATGCCGAGCCTTGGTTTGAGAGTTATTCCCCTATGGCTCATGATGCTGTCTGCGGTCCTGCTGAGGAATTCAGCCCTATTGGACTTGAAGATGCACAGGTCGGTGAGCCTTTTCTGAAGATCGGAGTCGGTATGCTGGAGAAGATGGAGGGCGAGTATGACAGATTCAAATTGCATAGGATCCTTGATCCGGGACGACGGACACATTGTGTTACAGACAATTCAATTGTCCAGGGGCATTTCCTGGAGTCGGCTCAGGGTTATTCCTATGAATATATCAAGGAGATATCTCTCACCGGGCCGGACAGTTTCCGAATCAGTCACAGACTGAAGAATACCGGCCGTAAAGAGTTGGAAGGCGATGTATACAACCACAATTTCTTCACCCTAGGCCTTTTGGAGACAGGCGCATCCCGTCAATTGGATTTTCCTTTCAAGCCGGAAGGAGATTGGCGTGCGGATTATTCCGAAGTTGGATTTACTGAAAGCGGCATCCGTTTTTCCAGAACCCTGCAGAAAGGCGAATCAGTCTTTTCCGGCAACCTGCATGAGGCAGGGAAGGAATTGAAAGGCTCGCCTTGCTGCTTCGTCCTGAATGAACTGAAGACCGGAAAAGGGGTCAGGGCTCATTGCGCCTTGCCTATGACGAAGGCGGTGTTCTGGTCCAACCACATGATTGCATGCATAGAGCCTTATGTGGATTTCCGTATTGGTCACGGTGACACTTTTGAGTTTGATATTGATTATTCATTACTATCTTTGTACAATCACTGAATAATAATTGAACAAGCAACATATGAAGAAGATCATCATTTTCTCTGCAGCGGCTTTTCTGCTCTCTGCCTGCTGCTCTCAGCCTAAGTTTGACGGGCCTGCATATCTCAATCCTAATGCTCCTGTCGAGGACAGGGTCGAGGATGCCCTTGCACGCATGACATTGGAAGAGAAGGTGGGAATGACCACCGCCCAGTCCAAGTTCAGTTCACGCGGTGTTCCACGTCTCGGTATCCCTGAGGTCTGGCATACAGACGGCCCTCATGGCGTCCGTCCTGAGGTGCTTTGGGATGATTGGGATCAGGCGGGATGGACAAATGACTCATGTACAGCCTTCCCTGCGCTCATCAACCTTGCGGCCACATGGGACAAGGAGATGTCGCATCTTTACGGAATCAGCATCGGCGAAGAGGCCAGATACAGAAAGAAGGATATTCTTCTCGGCCCGGGAGTCAACATCTGCCGCACTCCGCTCAACGGACGTAATTTCGAATATATGGGAGAAGACCCGTATCTTGCCGGTCAGATGGTAGTGCCTTATGTACAGGGAGTTCAGAAAAACGGTGTGGCTGCATGTGTGAAGCACTATGCGGTAAACAATCAGGAGTTCCAGCGCACACAGTCCAACTCTGTTGTGGATGACAGGACTCTGCATGAAATCTATCTTCCTGCCTTCAAGGCTGCCGTGACCGAGGGTGACGCATGGGCCATCATGGGTTCTTACAACCTCTACAACGGCCAGTTCAACTGTCATAATGAGAAACTTCTGGTCGACATCCTCAAGGGTGACTGGGGCTTTGACGGAGTGGTGGTCAGCGACTGGGGCGGCTGCCGCGACAGTGAGGAGGCCGTTCTTTATGGCCTTGATATAGAAATGGGTACATGGACAAACGGCTTGCGTGGAGCGGCTAGCGACAGTTACAGGAACTACCATATGGCAGACCCTTATCTCAAGGGCCTCCGTGAAGGAAAATACACCACTAAGGAACTCGACGACAAGGTTCGCCGTATCCTTCGTACCATCTTCCGTACAAGTATGAGACCTGAGCCTAACTACGGACGCTTCGTCTGTCCTGAACACTATCAGGCAGCACGTGACATCTCGGCTGCAGGAGTTGTCCTTCTCAAGAACGAGGGTGATGTCCTTCCTCTCAATGTACCTCAGGGTGGAAAGATTCTTCTTGTGGGAGAGAATGCCGTGAAGAAGATGGTTGTGGGAGGAGGAAGTTCAAACCTCAAGACAGCTTATGAAGTAAACCCTCTCGAAGGTCTCACGAATGCTTTTGAAGGAGTTGCAGATGTCGAGTGGGTACGTGGATATGTCGGTGATACCGCGACATCTTACAATCTCGTCGATACAGGCCAGGACCTTACAGACAACCGTTCTCCTGAAGTACTCATAGCCGAGGCTGTGGATGCTGCAAAGGATGCTGATTACGTGATCTTCATCGGAGGACTCAACAAGAGCGCCCACCAGGACAACGAGAGTACGGACCGTTATGACACCTTCCTTCCATATGGACAGCAGAACGTCATAGATGCTCTTGCAGAGGTTGCGGAAAACTTTGTGGTCGTGAACATTTCCGGCTCGCCGGTATCCATGCCGTGGGCTGACAAGGCAGATGCCATCGTGCAGGGCTGGTACGGCGGTACTGAGTCAGGAAACGCTCTGGCAGATGTGCTTATCGGCAAGGTGAACCCTTCAGGACGACTTCCGTTCTCAATTCCGTTCAAATATGAGGACGGTCCTATCAAGACAGAGCGTCAGTATCCCGGCACCAAGGAAGAGAGTAGCCCTTACTGGCAGACTCATTATGACGAAGGTGTATATGTAGGTTACAGATGGTATGAGGCGAAGCAGATTCCTGCACAGTTTGCTTTCGGACATGGACTCAGTTACACAGACTTCGAATATTCGGATGCAAAGGCTTCGAAGGCTTCCATGACAGCAGACGGAACATTGAAGGTGTCTGTGGATGTGAAGAATGTGGGTGACCGTGACGGCGCCGAGATTGTCCAGCTTTATATTGCTGACCCCGTCGCTTCCGTTGACCGTCCGGTGAAGGAACTCAAGGGCTTTGAGAAGGTTTATCTGAAGGCTGGCGAGAAGAAGACCGTCACATTCGAGATCAATGCAGATGCCCTCAGTTTCTACGATATGTCGAAGTCTGCGTGGAATGCAGAACCTGGTGAATTCCAGGCTCTTCTCGCAAGTTCGTCAACAGACGTCCGCGCTACCGTTCCTTTTGAACTGAAATGACCTTCAGCACATTTTAAAAAAACGGCGGAAATCTTTCTATCAGAAGTAAAAATTAGTAAATTTGTTTATTGATACGTTCACCGTGTCTGTAATAGTATAAACAGTAATAATCATTACATCATGAAAAGAGTAATCAAGTTTGTCATCGTTGCGGCAATCGCAATGTTCTCAGTTGAATCTGTTGCTTCTGCTCAGATTCTCAAGAATCTCTTCAAGAAGTCTACAACTACTGAAACCACGACAACTGCTGAAACAAGCGGTCAGAAGGCTGGTGCTGCGTTGAAGTCTCTCTACACCCAGTACAAGGCTGATGGAAAGGTGGATATGAGCAATCTTACCACACTGACCAATCTTGCGACCCTCGCGACCAATGTACAGGACCTCAAGGGACAGTCTGACAAGTCTGTATTCTATAAGGATTTCGCAAAGGGACTCGTACTCGGTTCTGATAACCTTGTGACCGACAGCATGTCTTCTTCAGTGATGAGCGGTCTCTCGAACCTCGCGAACAACGTGGATCTGTCGAGCCTCACATCTTCAGCGACATCATCTATTGCAAATTCTCTTACAACCGTTTCGACAAAAGCAGACACAGCAGTAGAGAATGCCACTGAGATCGCCACATCAGTGACAAATATCCTTAATCTCTTCAAATAGACCGCTCTGCAGTCTATTCATTTCTCCATCCTTGTGCCTTTATCGGCAGTTCCACGCCGTCCGGAGTTACCACGGCTGCACCGACTTCCGGCTTTGCAAGATGTCCTATCACATCGAAAGTCTGGAAGTCGTGGCGGAACTTGTCGTGCTTTCCTATAGGGATCGTAAAGAGGAGTCTGTAGTCCTCTCCTCCGTTCAGAGCCGCTGAAATAGGGTCGATGTTGAGTTCACGTCCCAGGTCGAAGGTCTTTCCTGCAAAAGGAAGTTTGTTCACATATATCTTGGCTCCGAGACCGCTGTCACGCACAAGTCTGCGTACGGCGTCTGCAAGTCCGCGATTGACAAGATAGCCGAAGGAAGGAATGATTTCGGCATCTTCCAGAAGGCTTACTGTCCGGGGATGGATCTTAGGCTTGAGGTATGCTCCGACGAGGTGCTTGTAATTCTCAAGGTCAGGCTGTGCCTTGGCGTCTCCGCTCTTCTCGAAAGCCTTTTTCTCTTTTTCCAGCACCTGGAAGCCCATGTATGCCGCTCCGAGGTTGTCAGATACGCATATCAGGTCCATGCTCTTTGCCGCAGGCCTGCGCTTTGCCGTGAGAAGAGATGTCTCGCCTGTGGCTGAAACACTTACTATGAGACCGTTAGGTGAAGGAACAAGATCCAGATTCACCTGCTTGAATCCGTGCTCCCTTGCCGCTGTCACCGCTCCCTCCCAGATTTCCTTTATGTGCTTGAAATCAAGTTTGGCGGAGATTCCGAGACGAAGGTCAAGTACACGCGGATGCGACATTTCAGCATATAGTTCTCCTGTCACCGCGGTCACACATTTGTAACCGAGGTGTTTCAACGGGAAATACACAAGGTCGAAGTCCACTCCTTCGATGAAGGTGCGGGACTGGGTTGTGACGTATCCTTTGCCTGCAGTCTCAAACCAACTGCTCCTGAACGGTTTATAAGGGGTGCCTTCGTAGAGTTTTGCGATTGCCTCGACTCTGCCGAGGTCTGAGAAAGTTTCTTCTGCCATGATTCAGATCGTATTTATGCAAAAATACAATAAAATAGTTAATTTTGCATGCTTATTATACGAATCTCCAATACAGGAATATAATGAAAAGAATCATCCTCTCAGTCATGGCGGCGATGCTGATGCTGCCGTTTTCAGTTCATGCACAAGATGCTTCAGACCTCAAGGTCATGTCATACAACATCAGGACAGGCGAAGGAAAGGACGGAACCAATTCGTGGGCTCTAAGATACCCGGCCACAGGGGAGATGCTTCTGGACCAGAAGCCCGATGTCTTCGGTGTGCAGGAAGCAATGAGTTATCAGATACTTTACCTTGAGGATAATCTCCGTGATTATAAATATGTCGGAGTCGGAAGGGAAAACGGCAAGAAGGAAGGTGAATTCATGGCCATATTCTGGAACAAGAAGACCGTATCATTGCTTGACTGGGGCACTTTCTGGCTTTCCGAGACTCCGGACAAGCCCTCAATAGGCTGGGATGCGGCTTGCAAGAGGACAGCGACCTGGGCGGTAATGAAGCACAAGAAGACAGGAAAGAAGTTCTGCTTCGTCAACACCCATCTTGACCATGTGGGTGTGGAGGCACGCAGGAACGGACTGCAACTTATCGTTGACAAGTTGGCGGAAATCAACGAGGACGGCCTTCCTGTCGTCCTTGCGGGAGACTTCAACATGACTCCTGATGACAAGGCTCTCGCCCCTCTTGAGGGTAAGGTGGAAAGCGCCCGTACTGTTGCCGTAAAGACTGACAGCAAGGGCACCTATAACAACTGGGGAAAGGCTTCGGATGTCATCGACTACATATATGTTTCCGGTTTCGGCTCATGTATTGAATTCCAGACTGTTACAAAGAAGTATGCCGACAGAAAATTCGTTTCCGACCATTTCCCTGTCATGGCACGACTTATTTTCTGATCACGCTGTATTTGATCTTCATTTCCTTGAGTTGGTCGATCAGTTGTGATGTGACAGCCACTCTGAACTTGCGGGACAGGAATTCGATGTTCCATTTCTTCTCAGGGTCGTAGAGGAACATTGTCAAAGGTACCGTTCCCTTGTTCTTCTTTATCATCGCTACAAGATTGTCGCGGAATTCAGGTGTAAGCATAGGGGTGGATATGTTTATAGCGAAGCCCTTGATGAAGGACTCGGTGACATTTCCCAGAAGAGTCACCTTCTTGACCTTGAACCCGTAAGGAGAGGTCTTGCCCTGAGCCCTGTCTTCCGGCTTCACATACCACTTCTCGTCGATTTCTCCCTCGATGAAGATGGTGTTGTGTACCTGCATGTAACTCATGAAATTCTCATGATCCTTTCCGAAAAGCGCCAACTCATAACTTCCTCCGAAATCCTCGATCACCGTCTTGGACCAAGGCTTTCCTGCCTTGCCCGTCATAGATGAATGAGAAGTGACAAAGCCGGCGACACATATCTTCTGCTTGGTCTTCTTCTTTTCACATTCTGCCACCAGAGTATCTATTTCGCTGACCTGGCAGGTCGTGAAGTTCTCCATCTCGAACTGGTAAGTGTCCAATGGATGGGACGACAGATACATGCCGACCAGTTCCTTTTCCAACTGAAGTTTCTCGAGAATGTCCTCTTCTCCTGTCATTGCGGGTATTTCAGGCCTTTCAGGTTTCAGTTCCTCTGCCTCTCCGAACAGGGACACCGCACTTTCCATACTGTCTTTCTTGTAGAGTTCGCCATATTTGAGCAGTGTGTCCAAGAACATGTCCCCATTTCTGTCAGGCAGGGTAAATTGCCTGCGGCAGTATCCGAAACTGTCGAATGCTCCGGCGTGAAGCAGAGACTCGAAGGCTTTGCGGTTCACCATTCCTGACATCCTTTCCACAAAGTCGTAGATGTCTGTGAAGACTCCGTTTTCCTCCCTCTCTGCAAGTATGGCCTTTACGATGTTGTCACCGAATCCCTTGATGCCGCCGAGACCGAAGCGGATCTCTCCGTGCTGGTTTACGGTGAATCTCGAGTCGGACTCGTTGATGTCAGGATTCAGAACCTTGATGCCATTTTTCTTGCAGTCATCCATGATCTTCTTTATCTCGTCCATATTGGAGAGATTCTTGGTCAGGTTGGCTGCCTGGAACTCAGCAGGATAATGGGCCTTGAGCCATCCGGTCTGGTAACTTACCCATGCATAGCAGGTCGCGTGGGACTTGTTGAAGGCGTAGGAGGCAAACTTTTCCCAGTCCGCCCATATCTTCTCCAGAACATCCTTAGGATGGCCGTTCCTTTCTCCTCCTTCAAGGAAGAGACCCTTTAGACCGTCCAGGACATCCTTGAGTTTCTTTCCCATCGCCTTACGGAGGGTATCGGCCTGACCTCTGGTGAAGTCGGCCAGTTTCCGCGACAGAAGCATCACCTGCTCCTGATAGACGGTGATTCCGTAAGTGTCCTGAAGGATCTCCTCCATCTGAGGAAGGTCGTATACGATCGGCTGACGCCCCTGCTTACGCTCGACGAAGTCCGGAATATAGTCCATAGGACCCGGACGATAAAGGGCGTTCATGGCAATGAGGTCCTCAAATCGTGTCGGCTGGAGTTTGATGAGCCATTCCTTCATTCCGGGGGATTCGAACTGGAACACGCTCGTCGTGTCTCCGCGGCTGTAGAGGGCATATGTGTCAGGGTCATCGATCGGAATCTTCTCGATGTCGAATTCTGTTCCGAAACGTTTCTTGATATTGGCCTGGCACTCCTTGATGATGGACAAGGTTCTGAGTCCGAGGAAGTCCATCTTGAGCATTCCGACCTCTTCAATGTAGTGGCCGTCATACTGTGACACCCACACCTCTTCGCCTGTGAGTTTGTCGTTCGCTATGGAGATAGGGATATATTCGGTGAGGTTGCCTCGTCCGATGATCATCGCACATGCATGTACTCCGGTCTGACGGATACATCCTTCCAGTTTCCCCGCGTATTCAAGCACCTCCTTGGTCTGTTCGCTTCCGTTTTCGAGTTCCTCATGCAGGTCTCCGTATTTGAGGCAGTTCGACAGTTTCGGCTTGAACTCCTTGGTTACTTTCTTCCCGTCTTCCACGACCGTGGCCTCAAACGGTTTGTCGGGGACAAGTTTGGTGAGCCTGTTGGACTCTTCTATGGACATACGGCTCACGCGGGCAACGTCCTTTATGGCCGATTTGGCCGCCATGGTGCCGTAGGTGATCACATGGGATATATGGTCCTTTCCGTATTTTTCTTCGATATACTGGAACACACGGTAACGTCCGTCATCGTCGAAGTCGATGTCGACATCGGGCATGTTGATACGGTCCGGGTTGAGGAAACGCTCGAAGAGGAGGTCGTATTTGATTGGGTCTATATTGGTGATCTTCAGACAGTAGGCCACAGCAGATCCTGCTGCGGATCCACGCCCGGGACCTACGGAGATGCCTTCTGAGCGTGCTGCAGCGATGAAGTCCTGCACGATGAGGAAGTAGTCCGGGAATCCCATCTTGCAGATGGTCTTGAGTTCGAATTCGATGCGCTCGGCCTGTTCGTCCGTGAGCGTGTCTCCGTATCTCCATGCTGCTCCCTGATAGGTAAGGTGGCACAGGTACGCCACGGAATAGCAGAATTCATCACCTCTCTCTTTACCGTTCTTGTCGCACCTTCCTTCGTCTATGATGGTCTTGTACTTTTCCAGATAACTGTCGATGTCGGCAAGGAAATCGGACGGAAGGTCGAACTTAGGGAGGATAGGGTCTTTGTCTATCTTGAAGCTTTCTATCTTTTCAGCTACTTCAAGAGTGTTGCTCAAAGTTTCCGGATGCTTGTAGAAAAGGTCAAGCATCTCGTCCTCGCTCTTGAGATACTCCTGCTGTGTGTAGCGCATACGGTCAGGATCGTCTATATAGACATTTGTTGTCAGACAGATGAGACGATCATGTGCCGGGCCGTCTTCCTTGCGTACAAAGTGGACATCGTTGGTGGCCACGACTTTCGTACCGGTCTTTTCAGCCAGTTCAAAGATCCCTTCGTTTACAGTCAGCTGCTTTTCATACACTTCCAGGGACTGTCCAGGAATCGCGGTCTTGTGGAGTTGCACCTCAAGATAGAAATCCTCTCCGAAGACCTTCTTATGCCATTCAACGGCCTTTTCCGCACCCTTCATGTCTCCTGCAAGAATGTTTCTCGGCACCTCTCCTGCAATGCAGGCAGAGCAGCACACCAGATCCTGGGCATACTTCTCCACTATCTCATGCGAGACCCTCGGCTTGTCATAGTATTTTCCTTCGATATGTCCGGTGGATACTATCTTCATCAGATTCTTGTAGCCGTTGTAGTTCTTGGCCAGAAGAATAAGGTGGTAGTAGCCTCTGTGATCCTTGTCCTTGAGTTTGTGGTCGTAATGTCTGGTGACATAGACCTCGCACCCGATGATAGGCTTTACATCGGGGAATTTCTTTGCTACTTTGATGAACTCCTTCACTCCATACATGTTGCCGTGGTCAGTGATGGCCAGAGCGGGCATACCGAGTTCGGAAGCGCGTGCAAACAGGTTTCCAATGGCTGACTGACCGTCAAGGATCGAGTATTGAGTATGTACGTGAAGATGGACAAATGACATATCTTATGTATTATATAGGTAAGGAGGACAAAGATAATAAAAACAGAGCGACCCGTCAAGGTCGCTCTGTTTTTATCAGTAATTCCGAGGAACGGAGTGGCGTGGGAATCTATTTCTGAGCCTTCTTTGCTGCCTTGGCCTCAGCCTTCATTGTCACATCGTACATGATAGGTGTAGCGATGAAGATGGAAGCGTAAGTACCGATCACGATACCGAGGATGAGGGCAACTGCAAGACCTCTGATCACCTCGCCGCCGAAGATTGCGATTGCAACCATTGTCACGAGAGTTGTGAGGGAGGTGTTCATTGTACGTGAGAGAGTGCTGTTGAGAGCCTCGTTCACGTTCATCTTGAAGTCTGCCTTAGGATGAAGTTCCTTGTACTCACGGATACGGTCGAAGATCACCACGGTGTCGTTGATTGCGTAACCGATGATTGTCAGGATCGCAGCGATGAATGTCTGGTCGATATCAAGGCTGAACGGAAGGATACCTGAGAAGAGTGAGAAGAAACCGATCACGATGATCGCAGTGTGTGCAAGACCTGTCACACCACCGAGACCCCATGTCCATCCGCGGAAACGTACGGCGATATATCCGAAGATCACGATGAGTGCAAGGATGACAGCGATGATAGCGTCTCTTGTCATGTCGTTCGCGATGGTAGGACCCACCTTGTCTGAACTGATGATACCGTTAGGGTTCTCGAGGGTCGATGTGAACTCGCCGAGAGTGAGGTCATCAGCGTAGAATCCCTTGAGAGCCTCGTAGAGGATGCCTTCAACCTCTGTATCCACCTCTGTAGATTCCTCTGCCACCTTGTACTGTGTAGTGATCTTTACCTGGCTCTCGCCACCGAACTGCTTCACCTCGACAGCACCTTCTCCCTTTGCGGAGAATGCCTCGATTGCGGCCTCACGGATGTCCTCAGTGCTTACAGGCTGGTCGAATCTTACAACATATGTGCGGCCACCGGTGAAGTCTACACCATATGTGAAGCCCTTTGTGAAGATAGATACGACAGAGATAAGGATCACAACGCATGAAGCGATGTAGGTGATCTTTCTCATGCCGAGGAAGTTGACGTGTGTGTTCTGGAGGAAGTTTCTTGTGAACTTGTTGTCGAAAGTGATGTTCTTGCCCTTTGAAAGTCTGTCATCGAAGATGATTCTTGAGATGAAGATCGATGTGAGGACAGAAGTGATGATACCGATGATCAATGTGGTCGCGAAGCCCTGTACAGGACCTGAACCGAAGAAGAAAAGCACGATACCTGTAAGGAGAGTAGTGATCTGACCGTCGATGATTGCAGAGTATGCGTTTGAATAACCGTCAGCGATGGCCTTGCTCAGACCCTTGCCTGCACGAAGTTCCTCCTTGATACGCTCGTAGATGATGACGTTTGCGTCCACCGCCATACCGAGAGTGAGGACGAGACCTGCGATACCAGGGAGAGTGAGTACAGCTCCGAATGAAACGAGAGTTCCGAAGAGGAGGATCACGTTGCAGAGGAGAGCCACGTCAGCCACGAGACCTGCGCCCTGATAGAAGAGGATCATGTATATGAGTACGAGTACGAACGCGATCACGAATGAGATGAGACCAGCGTTGATTGACTCGGCACCGAGTGAAGGTCCCACGACCTGCTCCTGAATGATGGTAGCCGGTGCAGGGAGTTTACCTGACTTGAGTACGTTTGCAAGGTCCTCGGCCTCTTCGAGAGTGAAGTTACCTGTGATCTGTGAACTTCCGCCTGCGATCTCGCTCTGTACTGTAGGGTATGAGTAAACCATGCCGTCGAGTACTATGGCGATCTGCTTGCCGATGTTGTCCTTTGTCATGCGTGCCCAGGTGTTTGCACCTTCTGCATTCATTGACATTGATACCTCAGGATTTCCACCGGTGTTGCCGTATTGTACACGTGCATCGGTCACAGCGCCTCCGTCAAGAGGAGCCTTGCCGTCGCGTGAAGTCGCCTTGATTGCCACGAGTTCGAAGATGCTCTCGCTCTCGAAGAAAGGAGACGCCTTCACAGCCCACATAGGCTTGAATTCCGGCGGGAAGAGTTGCTTCACCTTAGGCATTGCGAAGTACTTGTTGATCTTCGCGGTGTCTGCATAGTGAGCATATCCGATGCATGCGTTTCCTCTTGCACCTGATGGCTGGAGGGCAGAGAAAAGAGGATTCTGCTTTCTGTAGGCAGCCTCTGCTACTGCATTGTTCTCAGTCTGCTTGAGTTCTGCTGCAAGGAGAGAATCGGCCTCTGCTGCCGGAGCCTCTTCCTCTACGACAACGTCGGTATCAGCGAGGAGTTCAGCGAGAAGAGCATTGGCCTCTGCAAGGAACGGCTCGATCTCAGTGTTGTCATATGTTGCCCAGAATTCGAGGGATGCCGTGCCCTGAAGAAGTTTTCTCACACGCTCAGGTTCCTTTACGCCAGGGAGTTCCACGAGGATACGTCCACTGTTGCCGAGTTTCTGTATGTTTGGCTGTGTCACACCGAAACGGTCGATACGGTTTCTGAGTACGTTGAATGAGTTTGATATTGCGCTCTCAGCCTCGCCTCTGATCACCTCGATAACCTTGGCATTTGATGATTCCGGTCCGATCTTGGCCCTCATCTCGTATGTTCCGAAGATCTGCGCGAGAGGCATTCCGTTTGAAGTCTCCTCCCAAGCCTCGGCGAAGAGGGTGATGAAGTCCTGACGGGAGTTTACGCTGCGCTCCTCGGCAAGAGCAAGTGCCTGTGTGAATTCAGGGGCGTTGTTTCCGCCTGCGAGAGCCTTCACCAGATCCTTGAGTTGCACCTGAAGCATGACATTCATACCTCCCTTGAGGTC
The DNA here is from genome assembly GCA_964645495.1 of uncultured Muribaculaceae bacterium. Classification (GTDB taxonomy): domain Bacteria; phylum Bacteroidota; class Bacteroidia; order Bacteroidales; family UBA932; genus Cryptobacteroides. The sequence continues at coordinate 4,188 of CAZYCJ010000003.1, read as the reverse complement.
AAGACCAAGGTTGATGGCCTTTGACTTTACGTCCTTGTAAGTGTAACCGAAATAAATCTTCTCTGATGAGATTGAATCGATGTACCTTCTGTTCTCGTCCTTTCTGATGGAGTCGAGGTAGAAGGCCTTGTCCGCTTCGGCTATCTTGCCGAAAGCGGCAGTCTGCATTGCAGCCTCTGCCTTAGCCTCAGCATATTTCTCGGCCTTCTTCTCCTGTCTGTTGGTCACAAGAGTGAAAGAGAGTTGCCAGAGAGATGCGAGCAACAGAAGGATTGCTACAAATCTGATTGCACCTTTACTTTGCATAATTATTGTTGTTTTAATGATATTTGTTTCAGCAAACGCAAAATAGGGCACAAATTTACGATTTTTTTCTTATAAATGAAGAAACTGCCCCGTTTTATCGACGGATTATGCAAATATTTGTTAAATTTGTAGGCTGATAATGAGAGAAAACAATACGATGAGAAGGAAAACAATCATCTTCAACATATTTTTATGCCTTATGTGTGCCGTTCCTCTTCAGGCTCAGACCGCGAAGGTCCTGAAGGAGGTGGAGAGGGCTGACGCACTTCGTGAATCATATCTTTTTGAGGAGTCCCTGGAAGTATACAGGGTGGCTCGGGAGATGTTTGTCGATTCTCTAATGACCGCTGATGACTCTCTTTTGAAACTTGATATAAGCGACCGGATGCTGATGTCGGAGAATGGTGTGAGCATGGCCTCCTTTGTTTCTGCTCCTGTCGTTGTGGCCAGACACAAGTTCTCTTTGGATGACTTTTTCCTTTATTATCCTCTGCCTGACAAGTCGTGGAGGATTGTGCCGAATAAGTTGGACAGCATCCCGCATGATGTTTCCAAGGCTTTGTATTTCGACGACAAGTCTGATGAACTTTATTGGTCGATGGCTGACAAGAACGGTATCAGAAATATTTATAGGTCTGTACATCAGGATACTGTGTGGTCTGCTCCGAATCTTCTGAACGAGCATCTGACATCCATGGCCGATGAAATATATCCTATGCTCTCTTCGGACGGGAAGAAACTTTATTTTTCATCCAAAGGCCTTTATGGGGTCGGTGGCTATGATCTATATGAGTCTGAATGGGATGAGGGGATTCAGGATTGGTCTACTCCTGTGAACATGGGCTTTCCTTATTCTTCTCCTTCGGATGATTTTCTTTTTGTGGATAGTCCGGATGGGCGTTATTCGGTATTTGCTTCAAACAGAGACTGTTCAAAGGATAGTGTGTGGGTCTATGTACTTGAGTATGACGATATGCCTGTAAGGCATACTGTGTCTGATGTTGAGGAGCTCTGTTCGCTGGCTTCTCTTGTTCCTTCTTCCGATGAGGATGCGGCCGGGTCTTCTGTGAATGCGGATATTCCTGAAAACGTGGATACACGCCGCTATATGCTGAAGATGACCGAGGTGAGGTCCCTTCGTGACTCCTTGTCCGCCTTGGCGATGAAGGTCGAGGAGGCCAGGGTAGCCTCTCATGAGAAGGAACTTATGGAGTACGAACTTCTTATGCCTCTTCTTCAAGACTCGCTTGGCAGGGCTTCTTCAGAACTGCAGGATATCGAGATGGAGTTTCTTTTCAGCGGTGTCGTAATCGACCCGGACAAGCTTCTTGCCGAGGCGGACCGCGAGATGGTTGGGCATTCTGCTGACTATGTGTTCTCGCGCAAGAGTTTCGGTGACCCGGTGAACCTGAAAATGCTGGACCCGGAGCCGTTGTTCGATTATTCGTTCAAGGTTCTTGAGGAAGGACAATTTGCCGAGGACAACACCCTCCCGGAGGGATTAGTGTATCAGATACAGATGTTCTCGACATACAACAAGGCCAAGGTCAGTCAGTTGAAAGGGCTGAGCCCTGTGTTTGAGACGACTGCTTCCAATGGACGACATACTTATCGTGTAGGTCTTTTCAATACATACGCTGATGTTCTTGCCAATCTGAACACAGTCAAGAGGAGCGGTTTCCGTAATGCGTTCATCGTTGCGTTCAACAACGGAAAGGAACTTACCGTCGCGAAAGCGAGGGCCTTGGAGGCAGAGAAGAAGAAAGCGGACACTTTGTATGAGGTCAGGATCGTGACGGGACAGGCAGAACTTGATATGGCAGTGGCAGACGGTATCCGTCAGCAGGCGGCCGGAAAGGATATCGCCCGATCCCGAAGAGCGGATGGTGCAAATGTGTATGTGGTCGCTCCTTTTGCAGACAAGGAGACGGCTGAGAAACTTGCGTCCTTCGTGCGTGCTATGGGCGTGAGTGATGCGGTTTGTGGTGCAATAGAACAGAAATGAATTTGATATGGGATTTATAATCACTTTGATATTGGTCGGACTTGTTCTGATCTTCGCGGAGATTCTTCTTATTCCCGGCATAGGTGTGGCGGGAATCTTCGGGCTTCTTTCCATGGGAGGGTCCTGCTATTATGCTTTTGCTAAGATGGGCAATACTGCGGGTGCGGTCGTGACAGCTGTAAATGCCGTGCTTATCGTGGCTCTGACCGTATGGGTGCTCAGAGCTAAGACATGGAAACGACTGACGTTGAATACAAATATTGATTCTAAGGCTGTATCGACAGACAGTGTGATTTCTGTGGGAGGACGCGGAAAGACAGTGACCAGACTTGCCCCTATGGGCATGGCCTGTTTTGACGGTGATTCTGTTGAGGTGAAGGCTCTTGAAGGGATGATAGATCCCGGTGTGGAGGTCGAGGTGGTGATGATTGATGACAACAAGGTGTATGTAAAGCCTGTTGGAGAAGAATTTTAATAAACTGTAACTATATGGATGCAATGCTAATCGTTTGGATCGCGGTCTCGATAGTCGGACTTGTGATCTTCCTGTGGTTCTTCCCTGTGACCCTTTGGTTCCAGGCGCTGATTTCCGGAGTACGTATTTCTCTTATTCAGCTGGTTCTCATGCGCTGGAGAGGAGTTTCTCCCAACACTATCGTCATGGCGATGGTGACCGGAACAAAGGCCGGTCTTACTCTTTATGCAAACGAACTGGAGGCTCATTATCTTGCAAAAGGTGATGTCCCTAAGGTCGTGAATGCTCTTATTTCTGCAGACAAGGCCAACATTTCCCTTGACTTCAAGATGGCGGCAGCAATCGACCTTGCCGGTCGTGACGTTTTCGAAGCGGTGCAGATGTCGGTGAACCCGAAGGTCATCAACACTCCTCCTGTGACTGCAGTGGCAAAGGATGGTATCCAGTTGATCGCCAAGGCTCGTGTGACAGTACGCGCCAACATCAAGCAACTTGTCGGAGGTGCCGGTGAGGAGACAGTTCTTGCCCGTGTCGGCGAGGGTATCGTGTCGTCTATCGGTTCTGCCGAAAGCCATAAACTTGTTCTTGAGAATCCGGATTCCATTTCCAAGGTGGTTCTGAACAAGGGTCTTGATGCAGGAACTGCGTTTGAGATTCTCTCTATCGACATCGCTGACATCGACATCGGAAAGAACATCGGCGCAGTCCTCCAGATGGACCAGGCAGAGGCTGACAAGAACATCGCCCAGGCTCGCGCAGAGGAGCGTCGCGCCATGGCAGTCGCTCTCGAGCAGGAGATGAAGGCTAAGGCTCAGGAGGCCCGTGCCCGCGTGATTGAGGCAGAGGCAGAGGTGCCGCTCGCTATGGCGGAGGCCTTCCGTAACGGCAATCTCGGCATCATGGATTACTACAAGATGAAAAACATCCAGGCCGACACCGAGATGCGCGAAAACATTGCCAAGCAGTAATGTTGAGATGATTTTTAAGTTTTATTTTGCTAATCATCAAAATTAACTTATCTTTGCAGTCCCATTTGGTGAAATGGGACCACTTTTGGTGAGATGGGTGAGTGGCTGAAACCACCAGTTTGCTAAACTGACGTACGCGCAAGTGTACCGGGGGTTCGAATCCCCCTCTCACCGCAATAACGATTGAAAATCAATCACTTGCAAAATTTACGCACAGATTTATACTCGCTTTTGAGAATAGTCTGTGCGTAATTTTTATACTAAAGTAGTTTGTTTTAGTATTAGATTCGGTGTTGACCTTATATTACTTGGTCTTTAGTTTACCACTTAAGTGCAGGTCTTTTATCTCTGTGCTTACTTCGTGGAATTCTCTAAGGATGTGTTCTGCATCTATGAAGAATGATGTTCTGCCTATATGCTTATGAAGTAGAGCA
>CAZYCJ010000002.1:50485-65134 GCA_964645495.1 uncultured Muribaculaceae bacterium | reverse complement strand
TGGGGCTCATACCTCACATCCATGGGAAGTTATCTCGCATCGGTCGGACTCGCCACACGCATCGGCATCTTCTATTCGATGCAGGGAATCGTATCCATCTTCATGCCGACCCTCATGGGTATCGTTGCGGACAAATTCATACCTGCACAGAAACTTCTCGGCGTCTGCCACGGTATCGCAGGAGCGGCAATGACCGCAGCAGGATTCTACGGAATGACGGCAGGAGGCGAAGTCTCATTCGGCATCCTTTTCGGTCTTTATGCAGTCAGCGTGGCATTCTACATGCCTACTATCGCGCTTTCAAACTCAGTAGCCTATAACATTCTTGAAAGAAACGGCTTTGACACCGTCAAGGACTTCCCTCCTATCCGCGTGTTCGGAACAATCGGATTCATCTGCGCAATGCTTTTCGTCAACTTTGTGACAAACAGTAACGGTGTGCAGTACCAGCATTCATACAACCAGTTCCTCGTGTCGGGAGTGCTCGGCATCGCCATGCTTCTCTATTGCTTCACTCTTCCGGAGTGCCCATGCAGCAAGGCGTCAGGAGAAAAGCAGACACTTTCGCAAAGATTCGGCCTGGATGCGTTCTCACTTTTCAAGGACAAGCAGATGGCTATCTTTTTCATCTTCTCGATGCTCCTTGGCGTAGCCCTCCAGATCACCAACGGCTTTGCAAATCCGTTCATATCGCATTTCCAGGAGGTTCCGGAATTTGCAGAAAGTTGGGGCGCCAGAAATGCCAACGCGCTCATTTCCATCTCACAGGTATCCGAAACTCTAGGCATTCTGCTGATTCCCGCAGCAATGAGACTTTTCGGCATCAAGAAGGTAATGCTCATCGCAATGTTCGCCTGGGTATTCCGTTTCGGTCTTTTCGGAGCCGGCGATACTGGTTCAGGAGTATGGATGCTCATCCTCTCGATGATTGTATACGGAGTGGCATTCGACTTCTTCAACATCTCGGGATCGCTCTACGTCAACCAGAGGACAACGTCCAAGATACAGAACAGCGCACAGGGCCTCTTCATGCTCATGACCAACGGCATCGGAGCGACTATCGGTACCCTCAGTGCACAGGCTGTTGTGAACCACTTCGTATACAACGCAGCAGAGCCGAACTGGAGCGCCGCATGGTACACATTCGCAGCATATGCCCTCGTGGTAGCCTTCCTCTTCATGATCCTTTTCAAGGCTCCGAAGACAGACGAAAAGATCGCTTAGCAGCACTTCCAACAAGACAATATCCCCGTCAGGGAGAAAGGCATTTAGCGAACGCTTCATTCCTGCCTTTCGACTGACGGGGATATTGTCTTATGTTTCAGATTCCTGCGTTATTTCACAAGGCCGAGCTTCTTCATAAGTGCCTCAGGCTGAGGGTCATGGCCACGGAAGTTGCGGTAGAGGACTGCAGCGTCTTCTGTACTGCCCTTAGAAAGAATGTTCTCACGGAACGAAGCAGCAACATCGGTATTGAAGATACCCTTCTCCTTGAAGAGAGAGAACGCATCAGCCTCAAGCACCTCCGCCCACTTATATGAGTAGTACCCTGCAGAATATCCGCCGGAGAAGATGTGCGAGAAAGAAGTCGAGAATGCGGCCCCCTCTACGGAAGGCATCACTGCATATGGAGCAAGCGTGCTCTGCTCGAATTCGATTGTGCCCATAGCAGGAAGTTCTGTCAACGAATGCCATGCCATGTCAAGATATCCGAAGTGGAGCTGGCGCACCTGGCCATATCCGGCGAGGTAGTTCTTCGCAGCCACGATCTTCTCGATGAGTTCCGCAGGGATAGGCTCGCCTGTCCGGTAGTGCTTTGCGAAAGAATTGAGATACTCAGGCTCGAACGCCCAGTTCTCCATGATCTGCGAAGGAAGTTCCACAAAGTCACGGCTTACATTAGTTCCTGTGAGAGAGCCATAACGTCCCTGGGCGAACATGCCATGAAGAGCGTGACCGAATTCATGGAGGAAAGTAGTAAGTTCATCATGAGTGATGAGGGCAGGAGCATCTGCGGTAGGCTTGGTGAAGTTCATCACGGTGCTGATGAACGGTCTGCGTTCCACACCATCCTTGATGCTCTGGCCACGGAACTCTGTCATCCATGCTCCGCCTCTCTTGCTCTCGCGTGGGAAGAAGTCTGCATAGAAAAGCGCCAGATGGCTTCCGTCAGCATCCTTCACCTCGTACACCTTCACATCCTCATGATATACGGGCACGTTGTCAAGTTCTGTGAAAGAAATGCCATAAAGTCTTGTTGCAAGTCCGAATACTGCGTCGATACAGTTCTCAAGTTGGAAATAAGGCTTGAGTTCCTCTGCACTTAGTGCATACTCGGCCTGCTGATACTTCTCAGACCAGAAACTGAAGTCCCAAGGCATGAGGGCAGATCCCTCAAAACCATTCTTTTTGGCAAAGGCATAGACAGCAGCGACATCCTTCCTCGCAAATTCCAATGACGGTTCAAGAAGATTCATCACAAAATCATTGACAGTAGTCCTGCTCTTAGCCATTCTCTCCTCAAGGGCATAATCAGCATATGTATCGTATCCCAGGATGTTTGCTATCTTGACACGAAGATCCACGATATTGCGGACGATATCGGTATTGTCAAATTCGCCGCTTGTGGCTCTGGTGTTGTATGCTGTCCACATCTGCCTGCGAAGTTCACCGTCAGAACAATACTTCAGGAACGGAACATAACTTGGAGCATCAAGTGTGAAGGCCCATCCCTCAAGACCTTTCTCCTTTGCAGTCTCCGCACCCATTGTCTTCACATATTCAGGGAGCCCCGCGAGGTCTGTGGAATCAGTGACATTCAGCACGTAGGCGTTTGTTGCAGCAAGAACATTCTTGCTGAACTGAAGAGTGGCAAGAGAAAGTTCCTCCGACCATTTGCTGTAGAGTTCCTTGTCCTCAGCGGAAAGGTTCGCACCACCACGGACGAAACTTTTGTAATTGTCCTCAAGAAGTTTCATCTGGTCCTTGTCAAGACCGAGTCCGTCCTTCTTTTCATAAACAGCCTTCACTCTTTCGAAGAGAGGCTCGTTGAGAGACACATACATCGAATACTCGGTGAGCATCGGAGCCACCTGCTCTGCGATGGCCTGCATCTCGTCGTCCGTATCTGCCTCCATGAGGTTGTAGAAGATACCTGCAACACGATCAAGCGTCTCGCCGGAATACTCCATGGCCTCGATGGTATTCTCAAATGTCGGCTCGTCCGGATTTGCCACGATGGCATCGATCTCCGCCTTGGCCTCTGCGATTCCCGCCTCGAATGCAGGAAGATAATGTTCGTTCTCGATCTTGTCGAACTGAGGAGCCCCGAACGGTGCGGTCGACTCCGTCAGAAGAGGATTGTTCTTCATTGTACAACTGCTGATAAGTGCAAGCGCAGCGCCTGCGATAAGTAGTTTCTTTGTCATTTCTTGATATATTATTATTGCTTATTCCATACCAGCCTGCAAATTTAGTCAAAGTTTTGTATTTTCGATATGGAATACACGCGCGTGCGCGTCATTATGTACTTGATATCAAAGCATCCATATTCGTTGTGCTTGCCGGACCTCGTATGAGAGGTAACAAAGGTAGGAGAAAACCCCATGGCTGCAAGGTCAATGATATCTATGGAATCCACACCGGCCTTAAGAAGACTTTCAAGCACCTCATGATTTCTGACAAGGATGGCAAACACGCGACGACGGAACGCCCTTCCCGTCTTGGCCGCCGCATTGAAATAACGAACTCTGCAATCGTCACAACAAAATTTCTTGTCGATGCGGCCATATCTGATACGGTCACCGCATTCCAGGCATGTAGGCATATGCCTCTCATACTTCTTTTCATACTCCATCTTTACTATATTTACGAAAGCATCCGACAGATGCCATACGCAAATATCACCTCCCTTAACGATTCTTCAAACACCATGACGAAGGTTTTTCTTTTTCTTTGCCTAAGTTTTTCCTTTTTTTATTTTCCGCATCTGACAAAGATTTATTTTGGCCGGCTAAAATAAATTTTAGTCTGTATAAAATAAATCTTTGCCTGCATAAAATAAATCACAAATGACTAAGAAAAAGAAAAACATTACCTCTGAAGGCCTTCCGGACTTGGTTGATGATTTCTTTTTCCTTTACTTTGCCCTCAACCTGTCAAGTGCGCACAACGATAAGGGAGAGAAAGTATTAACATTAAAAGTGAAGGAAAATGGATCACACTAACAGGATCGAACTCCGAGGACGTGTAGGTAACGTGAGGACAAATGTCGTAGGAGAAACCAAGGTCGCAAATTTTTCTCTGGTGACCGACTATCTGTACAAGACACGCGACGGAGGCGCAGTCAATGAAACGACATGGCTTTATGTAGTAGCATGGGACGGCAAGGAGATGCCGGATCTGAATCTGATAGAAAAGGGGGTACCTCTGCATGTCATAGGAAGAATCAGGGCTGCCAAGTACACAACCACCGAAGGAGTCGAAAAACAGATGCATGAGGTAGTGGCAAACAAGATCAGAATATTGTCAGAAGAGGAATTCAACGGATAATCAATAGGAAAATTCAGGAAGAACAGTGTGATTTTGTTGGTAATTTGAAACAAAATCACACTTTGAAGATTGCAAATTGTAGTTTTTGGGGTATCTTTGCGGCCGAAATTGAAAGAATACATCTTTATGAATCAGAAATTCAACGACGGCAGATGGAGCCGCAGAATCGATGTCGCTGATTTCGTATACAGCAACATCACCCCTTATGACGGAGATGCATCATTCCTCCAGGGCCCGACTGAACGCACTAAGAAACTTTGGAACAAGTGCGTGGAGGCTCTCGCAGAAGAGAGAGCAAACGGTGGCGTCCGTTCGATCGACGCAAAGACAATATCGACAATCACATCACACGCTGCAGGATACATTGACAAGGAGAACGAACTTATCGTAGGTCTCCAGACAGATGAACTCCTCAAGAGAGCCATCAAGCCTTTCGGAGGCCTCAAGGTGGTGGAGAAGGCGTGTCTCGAGAACGGAGTGGAACTCGACCCTAAGGTCAAGGAGATCTTCACTCACTACAGAAAGACACACAACGACGGCGTTTTCGACGTATACACCGAAGAGATCCGCAAGTACAGGTCTCTCGGATTCCTCACAGGACTTCCTGACAATTACTCACGCGGCCGTATCATCGGTGACTACAGACGTCTCGCCCTTTACGGAACAGACAGGCTCATCGAGGCAAAGAAAGAGGATCTGAGGAACCTCACAGGAACAATGACCCGCTCACGCATCACTCTCCGCGAGGAGGTGGCTGAGCAGATCAAGGCTCTTCAGGAGATCAGAATCATGGGTGAATACTACGGTCTCGACCTCAGCAGACCCGCACAGAGCGCACAGGAGGCTGTACAGTGGCTTTACATGGCGTACCTCGCAGCAGTAAAGGAGCAGGACGGAGCCGCGATGTCGCTCGGTAACGTGTCTTCATTCCTCGACATCTTCATCCAGTACGACCTCGATCACAACATCATCGATGAGACTTTCGCACAGGAACTCATCGACCAGTTCGTGATGAAACTCAGAATGATCCGTCACCTCAGGATGAACTCATACAACGACCTCTTCGCAGGAGACCCTACATGGATCACCGAGTCTATCGGAGGCCGCTTCACTGGCGGAAAGAGCAAGGTCACAAAGACTTCGTTCCGTTTCCTCCAGACTCTCTACAACCTCGGACCTGCACCGGAGCCTAACATGACAGTCCTCTGGCATCCTGAACTTCCTGAAGGATTCAAGGAATTCTGTGCAAAGGTTTCGATCGAGACAAGTTCGGTACAATACGAGAACGACTCTCTCATGCGTAAGGTAAGAGGCTGCGACGACTACGGCATCGCATGCTGCGTATCATATCAGGCGATCGGAAAGGCAATCCAGTTCTTCGGAGCACGCGCCAACCTCGCAAAGGCTCTTCTCCTTGCCATAAACGGAGGACGCTGCGAGAACACCGGTACACTCATGATCGAGGGAATCAAGCCGCTCTCAAGCGATGTCCTTGACTTCAACGAGGTAATGGACAACTACAAGAAGGTTCTCCACGAGGTGGCACGCGTATACAACGAGACCATGAACATCATCCACTACATGCATGACAAGTATGACTATGAGAGATCTCAGATGGCGTTCATCGACACTGACCCTAAGATCAACCTTGCATACGGTGTAGCAGGACTTTCTATCGTGGCTGACTCACTTTCTGCAATCAAGTTTGCAAAAGTCACCGCGCGTCGCAACGCTGACGGACTCACAGAAGGCTTCGACATCGAGGGTGACTTCCCTAAGTTCGGTAACGACGACGACAATGTTGACGTACTTGCACGCGATATCGTTCAACTCTTCGACACAGAACTCCGCGCACGCAAGGTATACAAGGACGCAGAGCCTACCCTCTCTCTCCTCACAATCACTTCAAACGTGATGTACGGAAAGAAGACAGGTGCAACACCTGACGGAAGAGCAAAGGGCGTGGCATTCGCACCGGGAGCAAACCCAATGCACGGCCGTGACACTCACGGAGCGATCGCATCACTCTCATCTGTAGCGAAACTCGACTACCACGATGCAAAGGACGGTATCTCTAACACCTTCTCTATCGTGCCTAAGTCACTCGGACCTACAGTAGAGGACAAGATAGACAACCTCATCACGATGATGGACGGCTACTTCACGAAGGGTGCACACCACCTCAATGTGAACGTACTCAACAGAGAGATGCTTGAGGACGCGATGGAGCATCCTGAGAAGTATCCGCAGCTGACCATCCGCGTGTCAGGATATGCAGTGAACTTCATCAGACTGAGCAGAGAGCAGCAGCTGGAAGTCATCTCAAGAACATTCCACGAATCACTCAGATAATGCTGAAAGTTCATTCTTACGAATCAATGGGGACATACGACGGGCCTGGACTCAGGCTCGTCGTTTTCCTGCAAGGCTGCCCGTACAGATGTCTGTACTGCGCCAACCCGGACACCATCTCGTTTGACGGAGGCACTCCGACAGAAGTCGAGGAGATCGTGAAGATGGCCGTAAGCCAGAAGCCGTTCTTCGGAAGACGTGGAGGTATCACATTCTCGGGAGGAGAGCCTACAATGCAGGCAAAGGAACTCCTTCCTCTGTATGCAAGGCTGAAGGAAGAAGGCATCAACATCTGTCTGGACACCAACGGAGGAGCATGGAACAGCGACATAGAGGAACTTCTCAGACAGACGGACCTGGTTCTCCTGGACTGCAAGCAGATCAATGACCAGAGGCACAAGGAACTGACTGGACGCAGCAACGGACAGATGCTCCAGACCGCAGCATGGCTGGAAGCAAACGGCAAGCCTTTCTGGCTCAGATATGTACTCGTGCCCGGCATCAGTGACTTCGAAGAGGACATCCGTGCCCTAGGCGAGCATTTCAAGGACTACAAGATGATCCAAAGGGTGGAGATCCTCCCTTACCACACCCTCGGAAAACACAAGTACGAGTCCCTCGGCCTGGAATACAGACTGGAGCACATACCTCACAACACACCGGAACAACTCGACAGGGCCCTCGCCCTCTTCAACGAGTATTTCGACTGTGCCATAATGAATTAGAGAAAAGAGTCTTTCAAGACTCTTTTTTTATTTATCTTTGTGGAAATGAACAAAACCCAAACTATATGCTAAGAAAAATCAGAATCGTTCTGGCGACCATTTTCTTCATCGGTGTAACCATGCTGTTCCTGGACTTCACAGGAACTCTCCATGCCTTTCTCGGATGGATGGCCAAGGTGCAGTTCCTGCCCGCAGTGTTGGCCCTGAACTTCGGTGTAGTCGCCGCACTTCTTGTTCTGACCCTTGTTTTCGGAAGGGTCTATTGTTCGGTAATATGCCCTCTGGGAGTGATGCAGGACATTATTTCATGGGTACACGGAAAGACAAAAAAGAAGAACCGATTCCGTTTTTCATACTCCCCTGCCAAGAACTGGCTCAGATATGCCGTACTGATATTGTTTATCATAGTGCTGGCGCTCGGTGCGCATTCTATCGCCATCCTCATAGCCCCATACAGTGCCTACGGACGCATTGCAGGCAACCTCATCTCACCTCTCTACCAGTGGGGTAACAACCTTCTGGCGTGGTTTGCCGAAAGAGCCGGCAGTTATGCGTTCTACAGCGTGGATGTGTGGATAAAGTCGATCTCGACATTCGTGATATCCGTAGTGACCCTCATGGTCGTGGGATTCCTTGCATGGAAGCACGGAAGGACATGGTGCAATACCATCTGTCCTGTCGGCACAGTCCTCGGATTCTTCTCGCGATTCAGCCTTTTCGCACCCGTGATCAATACGGACAAGTGCCGCAACTGCGGTCTATGCGGAAAGCAGTGCAAGGCTTCATGCATCAACATGAAGGAGCATAAGATCGACTACAGCAGATGCGTAGCATGCATGGACTGCATCAGCACCTGCAAGGACGGAGCAATCAGTTATGTCAGGAGATCCCCGATCAAGTCGGGAATGACTGCCCGTCATGACCGACCTGATCGGTCATCCGCTGACGAAGGCCGCAGGGCGTTCCTGATATCAGGCGCCATCGCCACCACAGCCGTAGCCACCCGCGCCCAGGAGATGAAGGTCGACGGAGGACTTGCAGCTGTCAGCAACGCAGAAATCCCTGAAAGACAGACCCCTCTTGTGCCTGCCGGCGCCGTAAGTCTCAAGCACTTCACAGACCACTGCACCGCATGCCAGTTATGCGTAAGCGTCTGCCCTAACCAGGTTCTCAGGCCATCGACATCGTTGTCGACCCTGATGCTTCCTGAAATGTCCTACGAAAGAGGTTACTGCCGTCCGGAATGTACCAGATGTTCAGACATATGCCCTGCAGGAGCCATAAAGCCTGTGACAGCCGAGGAGAAATCATCTATACAGATCGGACATGCAGTCGTCAATCTCGCAGCGTGTGTGGTCAATACCGACGAGGTAAGTTGCGGCAATTGCGCACGTCATTGTCCTGCAGGCGCCATCAGAATGGTAAAGAAGAACCCTGATGACCCTAAGTCGCTCAGGATTCCGACAGTCAACGAAGAGAGATGCATAGGCTGCGGAGCCTGCGAGAATCTCTGCCCTGCAAGACCGTTCACCGCAATACATGTCGAGGGGCACGAAGTACATAAGACAATATAAGACCAATCAGGAATACTATGAAAAATAATATAGACAGAAGAGAATTCTTCAGGACGGCGGGATTGGCAGCCGCCGTCATGGGAGGGGTGGGAGCCGCTGCAGGATGCAGAAGCGCTCAGGATGACAAGAATGGAGATTCCTCGACTTCGCTCGGAATGACAGAAGAAGGAGGCATGACATTCCGTACCAATCCGACCACAGGAGATGAGGTCAGCATCCTCGGATACGGCTGCATGAGATGGCCGATGATCAAGGATGAGAACGGAAAGGACATCATAGATCAGGAGGCGACAAACCGTCTGGTGGACTATGCCATCGAGCATGGGGTCAACTATTTCGACACATCGCCTGTTTACCTTCAAGGACAAAGCGAGACTGCAACGGGCATTGCTCTCAAAAGACATCCTCGCGAAAGTTTCTTCATTGCGACGAAACTCTCCAACTTCAGCAACCACACAAGGGAAAACTCTCTCGAGATGTACCGCAAGTCATTCGAGAACCTTCAGGTCGACTATATAGACTATTATCTGCTGCACTCTCTCGGAGGAGGTGGAGTGGAGAACTTCAACAGAAGATATGTGGACAATGGCATGATGGACTTCCTTATGGAGGAGCGCAAGGCCGGCCGCATACGCAATCTCGGTTTCTCCTTCCATGGAGACAAAGATACATTCGATGCATTTCTGGCCATGCATGAAAAATATCACTGGGATTTCGTGCAGATACAGTTGAACTACCTCGACTGGACACACGCCGGAGGACGCAACTGCAACGCGAAATATCTTCAGGAAGAACTTGACAGACTCGGAATACCGTCAGTCATCATGGAACCTCTTCTTGGAGGCCGTCTCTCCAAGGTACCTCAGTTTGTTGCAGACCGGTTCAAGGAAAAGGGCCCTCAGGCCAGCGTGGCCTCATGGGCTTTCCGCTTCGCAGGCACCCATAAGGGAGTTCTATGTGTACTCAGCGGAATGACCTATATGGAGCATCTGCAGGACAATCTCAAGACCTACTCCCCTCTCAAGCCTCTGGACCAGGATGAGATGGAATTCCTGGAATACATCGCAGACCTGATGAAGAAATATCCTACGGTCCCATGCAACGACTGCAAATACTGCATGCCATGCCCGTACGGTATCGATATTCCGGCCATCCTTCTGCACTACAACAAATGCGTGAATGCCGGAGAGATCGCCCAGAGCATCGAGGACGAAGGCTATAAGAAGGCTCGTCGCGCCTACCTTGTAAGTTACGACCGGGCCGTACCGAAACTCCGGCAGGCGGCAAGATGCATCGGCTGCGGCCAATGTACGGAGCATTGCCCGCAAAGTATCGACATTCCGAAAGAGATCCGCAGAATCGACCGGTATGTGGAAAACCTCAAGAAAGACACACTCTGATAAAGAGAAGGCCAGTTACTTTTTCAGCAACCGGCCTTTTCTTTTCAGTACAGGATATCTTAGAGTTCCCACGCAAGAGCGGAAGCGCCGAGGATGGCAGCGTCCGATTCCTTGAGTTGCGAGAACACGATCTTCACCTTGTTCTTCCACATCTGGAGACAGTTCTCGTTCATTGCATTCTCCATCGGTTCGAGAAGGAATTCCTTCGCACGGGCAAGGCCTCCAAAGAGAACGATTGCCTCAGGCGCGCTGAATGCGATGAAATCTGCAAAAGAACGTCCGAGGATCTTTCCTGTGAACTCGAAAATCTTCAGAGCAAGATTATCTCCGTCCTTTGCTGCCTCGTACACATCCTTTGAAGCGATTGTATCAAGACTTCTGAGAACCGAAGGTTCGTCAGAAAGTTCGAGCCATTCACGTGCTGTGCGTGCAACACCTGTAGCAGAGCAGTATGTCTCGAGACATCCTGTCTTGCCGCAACCACATACACGGCCGTTGTTGCGGACCGCTGTCGTATGCCCGAGTTCGCCGGCAAATCCGTCATGGCCATAAACCACTTCGCCATTGATGACGATACCTGAACCTACTCCTGTTCCCAGAGTGATCATGATGAAGTTCTTCATGCCTCTTGCGGCTCCGTAAGTCATTTCACCGACAGCCGCAGCATTTGCGTCATTGGTGAGCGCAACAGGAAGATTGAGGGCCTTGTTAAGGAGTTTTGCAAACTCGACTTTCTGGCGTCCCCAGAGAAGGTTAGGAGCGTTCTCAATGGTTCCCGTATAGTAGTTTCCGTTAGGTGCGCCGACTCCGACACCCCTTACCTTGCCTTCCGTACCTGACTCCTTGATGAGTTTCTTTACAGCCTCTGCAAGTTCAGCGATATAAGGCTCTACCTGCTCATATGTATCCGTACGGATAACTGTCTGCGCAAGAACGGTTCCTCTTGCGTCAACGACACCGATCTTGGAGGTCTGTCCTCCGACATCGATACCTACTACAAATGATGAATCCATTATATTATCGGGTTTAAATTGTTATTGATTATGCATTCTTTACCTTTGAACCGACAACCGCGAACCAGAGGATGTATGCCAATGCGGCAACGATCACCCAGTAACTTACCATATATGAAGCAGCGTCAGCGATTGCATTCTGGATAAGCGGAAGTACTCCACCGCCGACAACCATCGCCATGAAGAGACCCGAAGCCGCAGCAGACTTCTTGCCAAGTCCCTCGACAGAAAGATTGAAGATTGTACCCCACATTACAGAAGTACAGAGACCGCAGAGCACAAGGAACAGAGCAGAAAGAGGAAGGGTCATGAATGCAAATCCTTCTGTAAGGCTCTTGAGGACCGGCATGGTGACGCTAACCTCTGATGTGAACATTGCAATGATCACGAATACGATTGCAGCAGAAGAAGTCACACCCAACTGCATCTTGCTTGACACCTTACCGCTGATGAAACTTGAGATGAAACGTCCGCAGAGCATAAGAAGCCAATACATTGCTGCTACAGAACCCGCGATTGAAGCCGCTGTGGCAGGATCAAGGCCTGCACCCTTATCTGAGTCTGCTAGGAAGAAGTTGAGTGTACCAGGGATACCGATCTCTACACCTACATAAAGGAAGATGGCGATCACACCGAACACAAGGTGACGGTATGCGAGAAGATCCTTCACAGAAGTGCTGGTCTTGTCCTGCTCTGGCTCGACGAAAGGAACAAAAACAAGGATAGCGAATGTAGCGGCAAACACACCCATTGCAATGTAAAGGACAGTGTTCACGTCAGCGATCTGAGTCTCCGCTGTTACCGCTCCGATAAGCGCACCGACGAGCATTGGAGTAAGCGTACCTGTGAGAGAATTGAATGTACCTCCGATCTGAACGAGCTGGTTACCTCTGTTTCCACCGCCACCGAGGAGGTTGAGCATAGGGTTTACCACTGTATTGAGGATACATACCGAGAATCCGCATACGAATGCACCGAGAAGATATACGAAGAAGTTTGCAGGAAGACCGGCGAGAGTTGCGCCTACTCCGACCTTGCCGGAAAGGAACTGTACGAGCACTCCGCAGAATCCCACAGCGACACCGATGAGAGTTGTCTTCTTGTAGCCATGGTTTGTGATGAGTTTACCTGCAGGGATACCCATGAAGGCATATGCCAGGAAGTTCATCATGTTACCCATCATACCGAGGAAATTCGATCCCTCGATACCGGGAGCCTGTTTCCAGATCACACCGATAGGTGCCGCAAGGTTGGTCACGAATGATATCATTCCGAAGAGGAACATCATGGTAAGGACCGCAACCCAGTTAGTCTTGTTCTTGTTCATTTTTAAGTAATGTTTTATTGTTAATAATTATATAGAATTCGACACTATCCGCCAAAATCTCGCCTAAGATACGAAAAAAAATGACATGGTTTCTAAAAAACTCCAATTAATACCAATTCGGCAGACATCGCACAAAAATTTAGCAGGCGCCCCTCCCCAAGGACGCCTGCCGTATATAAAACGAACTTAACAAATAGACACGAAAAAAATTTCTGATGTCTTCTGCAAAGGTAATGATTTAAAATCAATATCCAAATTTTAAAGAAATATTTTAACAAGTTTTGCCTGTTTTCATAAAAACATAACATAGCAAAGCATGTTTGGCTAGAATTCGAAAAATACATATCTTTGCACCCGCTATGAAAAACAGTATACTCATATCTCTCATATTATTGCTCTGCCCGCTCATGATGACGGCGCAGGAAAACAATCAGGAAAAATTCATCAAGGGATTCTCCGGAGGCATGATGCTGCATACCGGATATCTTGAAGGATGTGACAATCCGTTCGGATATAATCTATCAGGAGCCACATTCGGTATCGGAGGAGTGGCAAAACTCCATCTGACAGAGCACTTCAGGGCCGGATTCGAAGGATATTTCTCCAGCATGGGACTCAAGAAGGACATTGCCCGCGGCAGTTTCAACAAACTGTTCTGGACAGGCCTGTTGGCGGACTGGTACTGGAAGATCGGGAAATTCTATCCATATGTAGGTGCGACCGTCGGAGGCGGAATGGAGACCGCATATTACATGTTCGAGGGTGACAAGCACGACTGGATACCTGAAGCAAGAGCCGTATACAACAAGAAGCCGTTCTTCGCTGTAGATCCGTTCGTGGGAGTGGAATATGCCGTTGGCGAGGCCCTTCGCCTCACCTTGAAGGCAGACTGGCTTCTTGCCATAAACAATGAGGGCCTTAATCGTCCGATGGGACCTAGAATTTATTTCGGATTTATCTTCGCGCACTGACAGGATTGGCCGGATAATTGATTCGGATGTGTAGAAACGAACTTAAATTTTGAGTCATGATCTACACATTACCCCCGCTCCCATATGCAGCCGATGCATTGGAGCCAAGAATGAGCCGTGAGACCATCGAGTACCATTACGGCAAGCATCTCCAGACCTATATCGACAATCTCAACCGTCTCACAGAGGGCACCCCTTATTCGGAAGTACCTCTCGAGACACTGATTCTCACCGCCACGGGTCCGATCTTCAACAACGCGGCCCAGGTATGGAACCACACCTTCTTCTTCAACACCCTCACCCCGGACCCTGAGCCTATGCCTCTGGAACTCAAGGACTACCTGATCAGGGACTTCGGTTCGGTGGAGGTCTTCAAGGAAAAATTCAAGAAAGCTGCCGTGGAAATCTTCGGATCCGGCTGGGCATGGCTTGCCCAGGACCCGGCCGGCAGACTGCACATCATTCAGGAATCAAATGCAGGAAACCCTCTCAGGGCCGGCTACAAGCCTCTCATGACGATGGATGTATGGGAACACGCCTATTACATCGACTATCGCAACCGCAGGGCCGCATTCGTGGACAGCTGCTGGGATCTCATAGACTGGAAAAAGGTGACGGAACGTCTGCACGAGCCTTCCCCGGCCGCGCAGGTCGCGGACCTGAGCGAAGAGACCGTTGTCGTGGGACTGGCGACAAAGGAAGAAGTCAAGGAAGCGATAGAAGAGGCTATCGAGGA
>CAZYCJ010000002.1:0-50385 GCA_964645495.1 uncultured Muribaculaceae bacterium | reverse complement strand
TGGGACTGGCGACAAAGGAAGAAGTCAAGGAAGCGATAGAAGAGGCTATCGAGGACATTCCTGAGGATTGGACATGCCCAGCCTGCGGAGTCGGCAAAGAGCACTTCGAGCCGGAGAAATAGACCTACTCCTCGTACGGCTCGTTGAAAGGCTGGAGAAAAGGATTTGTCATTCGCTCGGTGGCTATGTCTGTGGACGGGCCGTGTCCCGGATGAACCACGATGGCGCCGTCGAGCGAAACTATTTTCTCGAATATGTTCTTGATCATCCGGTCATAATCACCTCCCGGATGGTCTGTACGTCCGATCGCTCCTGCAAACAGGGTGTCGCCGCTGAACATGACATTTTCTGCGCGTTCCAGAAAACAGAGTCCTCCTTTTGAATGGCCAGGGGTCGAGATTACCTCAAAGCGGAGAGAGCCTACCTTGATGACATCCCCTTCCTTCACAAAATCAATAGGGTACTCCTCCGGAAGAGGAAGTCCGTAGATATTGCATATATGCTGATTTGTGACCTGCAGGGTATACATTTCTTCCATATCGGCGTGTACGGGGATATCATATTCCTTTGCCAGCACCGCCATGCCGTAGATATGGTCGAAGTGACAGTGAGTCAGGAGTATGCATTGCGGCTTGAGCCCTTTCGAGTCAACAAAGGAAGTCAGTCTCTCGATTTCGCCGCCGGTAGCGCAGCCAGGGTCGATAAAGGCGCAGTTTCCGTCATTGTCCCACACAATAAAGCAGTTCGTCTGGAAACTGTTGAAGGTAAATTGTTCTATGTGCATAACTCAAAAAATCATTTAAAACACACAAATTTACATTAAAATTTAGTATGTTTGCTAATTATTAGGTTAGAAACTGCTTTGGCCGAATGAAAATTCAAGTCAAGACGGTTTTTGAAATCATGCAAAATATCAGATTATGCACATAGCAATAGCAGGCAATATCGGCAGCGGGAAGACCACTCTCACAAAGATGCTCGCTGCACATTATGGATGGACCCCGAAGTTCGAGTCCGTGGATTACAACCCATATCTCGCTGATTTCTACGAAGATATGGAAAGGTGGTCATTCAACCTTCAGGTATATTTCCTCAACAAGAGATTCAAGGACGTCGTAGATATTTCAAAACTGGACGAAGTCATCATCCAGGACCGTACTATCTATGAGGATGCGCGCATCTTTGCGCCTAATCTTCATGGCATGGGACTCATGAGTACAAGGGATTTCGAGAATTATTCGGATCTCTTCGACCTTATGATGTCTCTTGTTAACCCGCCGGATCTCCTTATCTACCTCAGAAGTTCCATTCCTAATCTCATCGGACAGATACAGAAGAGAGGACGTGAATACGAGAAAAGCATCCGCATCGATTATATTACTGGTCTGAACGAGCGTTACGAGAACTGGATCAAGGATTACAAGCACAAACTGCTGATTCTTGATGTGGACCGCATCAAGTTTGAGAACAATCCGGAAGATTTCCAGGAGGTCACAGACAAGATCGACGCGGAGCTCTTCGGACTTTTCCCTAATGAATAAACACTAAACCTAAAATATTTTTATTATGGCAGAAAGATTGACAATCATTGACTTTGTAGAAAAGTATGTTGCCAAGTATGCAAAGAATCCTTTCCTCTGGGAAAAGAATCTTGATACTAACGAGTGGGAAGCCACAACTTATGAAGATACATTGAAGAAGGCCAAGCGCATTGCAGCCGGCCTCATGGCACTCGGAGTGCAGAAGGGTGAGAAGATTTCATATCTCAGCGAAGGTCGTGACATGTGGGTGATCGGTGAACTCGGCGTGCTATATGCAGGTGCTGTGAATGTTCCGCTTTCGATCAAGCTCGGTGAGACCAATGACCTCGTGTTCCGCGTAAAGCACTCTGATTCGAAATATGTCATCACCTCGAAGTTCCAGCTTGCCAAGGTGAGAGCCGTGCTTCCTGAGTGCCCTATGGTAGAGAAGGTGATCATCTTCGACAAGGTGGACGACATGAGGGAGAACGAGATGTATATCGGTGAGATCCTTGAGATGGGAGACAAGTTCCTCGCAGAGCATGAGAACATGTTCATCCAGAGATACAAGTCTGTGGAGCCTGATGACTATGCGAACATCAGTTATACTTCAGGTACTACAGCAGACCCTAAGGGTATCCTCCTGACGCACAGGAACTACACGGCAAACGTGGAGCAGGCACATTCTGTGATCGGAGTGGAGCCTGAGGACAAGATGCTCATCATCCTTCCGCTCGACCACTGTTTCGCACATGTGGCAGGTTTCTATACAATGATGTCTTACGGAGCATCTCTCGGTATGGTTCCGTCAGGAAAGAGCGGAAAGGAGGCTTTGAGAAATATTTCTCCAAGTATTCAGGAACTCAAGCCAAGCGTGATGCTTTCGGTTCCTACCCTTGCAAAGAGTTTCAAGAAGAACATCGAGACCACTATCGCGAAGAAGGGCCCGACTATCGAGAAACTCTACAACTTCGCCCTCAAGAATGCCATCGCATACAACAAGGAAGGCTACAACAAGGGAACAGAGTTCGTGGACATTTTCCGCAAGCCTCTGATGCTCCTCTTTGATAAACTCATATTCAAGGCAGTGCGTCAGGGACTTGGCGGCAACATGAAGTTCTTTGTCGGAGGAGGTGCCCTTCTCGACATCGATCTCCAGAGATATTACTATGCCATCGGCATCCCTATGTACCAGGGTTACGGACTTTCTGAGGCAACCCCTATCATTTCTGCAAACTCTCCTGCAAGACATATCTTCGGATCATCCGGAAAGGTGGTCCAGCCTATGGAGATCAAGATCCTCGACGCCGATGGCGTAGAGCAGCCTTTCGGCTCGAAGGGTGAGATCTGCATCAAGGGTGAGAACGTGATGGCAGGCTACTGGAAGAATCCTAAGTCTACAGCCGACACCGTTGTTGACGGATGGCTCCATACAGGTGACATGGGATATATGCGCGATGCGGAAATGCTTTATGTTGTGGGACGATTCAAGTCTCTCCTTATCGCTGCTGACGGTGAGAAATATTCACCGGAAGGAATCGAGGAGAACCTTGTCGAAAGTTCTAAATATATCGACGGAGCGCTCCTTCACAACAGCCAGGACCCTTACACCATCGCTCTCATCACTCCTAACAAGGAGGCTCTGAAGGCTTATGCAAAGGAACTCGGTCTTGATCCTGCTTCAGATGAGGCAAAGGTGAAGATGCTCGAACTTCTTCAGGACGAGGTGAACATGTACCGCAAGGGCGGACGACTTTTCGGTGCTTTCCCAGAAAGATGGCTTCCTGCTGCAGTATGCGTTCTTCCTGAGCCTTGGACCGAGCAGAACCACTTCCTCAACAGTTCGATGAAGGTCGTACGCGGCCGCGTGGAAGAAGCCTACAAGGCCCACATGGAGTATGCTTACACTCCTGAAGGAAAGAATATAGTGAACGAAATGAACCTTGCATCGCTCTAATGGAATTTTCAGAACTGATTCAGAAAAGACAAAGTGACAGAAAATATGCTCCCAAGCCAGTGGCGAGGGAGCATATTCTCAAATGTCTTGAAGCCGCCCGTCTTGCTCCGTCGGCCTGCAACTCGCAGCCGTGGAAGTTTGTCGTTGTAGACGATAGGGCAAAACTTGCAGAAATGTCTGATGCCGCGATCGGACTCGGAATGAACAAGTTCACCGTACAGGTTCCTGTACTTGTGGCAGTGGTTCAGGAACCTATGAACCTTTCAGCCAAGGCAGGAGCACTCGCCAAGGACAAGGACTACAGCATGATGGATCTCGGCATGGCCGTGGAACATTTCTGTCTTCAGGCTGCAGAACTCGGTCTCGGCACATGCATCATGGGCTGGTTTGACGAAAAGCGCATAAAGAAACTTCTCGGCGTGCCTCGCAGCCGTCGCATCCAGCTTCTGATATCCCTCGGATATCCCGATGCCCCGACTCGTCAGAAGATCCGCAAACCCCTCGAAGAAATCTCTTCCTGGAACGGATACTAGCCGCAAGTAGCCTACAACGTATTACAACGGCAAACTCATCACAACGTCTGGCCGTCGATGAATTCGCGGAGGATGGAGGTCGGTGGGATGGCAGCGATCTCGGAAGGCGAGAGGGCCACGATATATTCCAGGAACTTCAGCATCCTCGAAGCCTCCACAAAGGCCGGAGACATCGGTGATATCCTGCGCAGAAGCGGCTCGGCATAGTATTTCAATACCGGCAGTTCGAATATATGGGCTGAGTTGAAGACCGCATCGGCATTTTCCTGGAACGGGAAGATGTTGCGGTTCTCTCCCCTGCGGACGCTCTGCCAGCGCATGATGGTATCTTCCGGAATGACACCTCGGGTACGGTTGTCACGCACCATACGGCGAAGCATACGGTTGTCCGAAGTCGAGATGTTGTTGTTTTCGTCTATCGACAGAGAGGTCAGGGCGGAAGCATATACACGGAAGACCTTTGAAGGGTCGACCCCCGGAATCATGGCCGGATTCAACGCATGGATACCTTCCATGATTAGGATATCTTTCTCATGCAACTGCATCATGTTTCCTTCGAAAAGCTGGCGTCCGTCCTTGAAATCGAAACGAGGTATCTCCACCTCCTTGCCGTCCAGAAGGTCATTCAACTGCCTGCCGAGAAGGGCGAGATCCATTGCCTCCAGAGCCTCGAAGTCATATTCTCCGTTTTCATCACGCGGAGTCCTCTCCCTGTCCACAAAATAATTGTCCAGTTCTATCACCTTAGGATTCAGTCCCAGGATACGGCACTGGATGGCAAGTCTTTTCGAAGTCGATGTCTTTCCGCTGCTTGAAGGGCCTGCGATGAAGACTATCTTGACGCTTCCGCGACGTTCATATATCTGATTGGCGATCTCCGCATATTTCCTTTCATGAAGAGCCTCCGAAAGATTTATCAGGTCGACTATCTTACCGCTGCGGACCATACTGTTGAGCATGCCTACCCCGCGCACCCCCATGATCGAACACCAGTCGGAATGCTCCTTCAGCGCGGTCGCAACCTTCGACTGCCTCTTCATCGGAAGCACCTTTCCCGGATCTCCGTCCATCGGATACTGAAGACAGAAACCGTCATTGAAGCCCATCACATTGAAGATCGTCAGCACCCCTGTCGACGGCGCAAGCGGACCATAGAAGGTATCCGCCTGTCCATCAAGAAAATACACATTATAATTGAATCTTCCGATACTCTTATGGAGATTGACCTTCAAGGTCTGGTGATTGGCAGAATAAAGGCGCTCACATTCCTCAAGACTCAGCATCATCTTACGGAACGGAAGGTCAGAAGCCACGATCTCATGCATCCTCGACTCTATCTTCTCCAACTCCTCATCCGTCACAAAATACACCTTCGGACGGCCGTCCTCCATGGCATCCACCTCACGGATCTCGCAATAAAGACCGCTCGGAAGAGAATAATCTATAGCCAGCACCTTGTCCGTATACATCTCGCGCACCACATACTGCAACACGAAACACAGGGAACGGATATATGTGCGTCGTCCGTCAGGATGGTCATATCCGACAAAATGCACATTATGAGGATTTATCACCTTATAGTCCAACGACTTGAGTTTATTATCCACCAATGCGGCAAGGACCGGAAGTTCACATCCGTCTCCGACCGCCGGACATATCCGCTCGGACAATTCCTTCAGGGTCGTACCCATGGCAACCTTCTCGGTTTTCCTGATGTTCTCGCACCAGATTCTTATTTCTTCCATTATATGTGTTTTGTATTTTTACGGTAAAACTTCTTTTAGGAACGGACCGGTGACTGAAGCCGGGTTCGCGGCCAACTGCTCCGGAGTACCGGCTGCAACTATCATTCCACCGGCTTTTCCACCTTCAGGTCCCATATCAAAGATATAATCCACAGACTTGAGGACATCGAGGTTATGCTCGATTATGATCACGGTATTGCCCTGCTCGACCAACTGTCTGAGGACCTCGAGCAACACCTTTATATCCTCGAAATGCAGACCGGTCGTAGGCTCGTCAAGGATATAGAGGGTGTTTCCTGTACCCTTGCGAGCCAGTTCCGCAGCGAGTTTCATTCGCTGGCTCTCACCTCCCGAAAGCGTCACTGCAGACTGTCCCAGACGGACATATCCAAGACCTACGTCCACCATCGCCTTCAGTTTCTGAGCAATCGACGGGATGTTCTCGAAGAATTCATACGCCTCACTTATCGGCATCTCCAGAACGTCATTGATGTTCTTGCCCTTATATTTCACAGCAAGAGTATCATTCTTATAACGACGGCCGCGGCACTCGTTGCAGACGACATTGACAGAAGGCAGGAAATTCATCTCGATAACCTTGATTCCCGCTCCCTTGCACTCCTCACATCGACCTCCAGGCACATTGAAAGAGAACCTTCCGGCCTTGAATCCACGCACCTTGGCATCAGGAGTAGCCTCGAAAAGAGTACGGATATCATTGAAGACGCCTGTAAAGGTCGCAGGATTGCTTCGAGGAGTACGGCCTATAGGACTCTGGTCGATCTCAATCAGCTTGTCTATATTCTCCACCCCCATAAGTTCGCCAAAAGGGAGAGGCTGCATCTTCGCATTGTAGAACCTGTTCTTCAGCACAGGCATGAGGGTCTCATTGATCAGGGAGGACTTTCCGCTGCCGCTTACTCCGCTGATGCCGATGAACATTCCCAGAGGGAAATCCACATCGACATTCTTCAGATTGTTGCCGCAGGCGCCACGGATACCGAGAGTCAGGCCGTTACCCTGCCTTCTGACCGCAGGCACCTCGATGGCCTTATCTCCACGAAGATAGTCCAATGTCACCGACGGCCCGACGATCATCCTTGAATCATTCTGTCCGACAGATCCGGGAATCTGAAGGACATTTCCCCTATGCTCCTGTCCTTCAGATCCCGGACTGTCGGACGAAGGACCTGAAGGATCGGACAAAAGGACAGATAGAGGAGCGCTGAGACAGATCCTGCCGCCTTCCGCTCCGGCCCCAGGACCGACATCCACCAGCCAGTCCGCAGCCATCATCGTCTCTGCATCATGCTCCACCACCATCACAGAATTCCCCTCATCCCTGAGTTTCTTCAGAGACGCAATAAGTTTGCGGTTATCCCTCTGATGAAGCCCGATCGAAGGTTCGTCAAGAATATAAAGCACATTCACGAGTTTCGAACCTATCTGAGTCGCAAGCCTGATACGCTGGCTCTCACCTCCGGACAACGAAGCGGTCGCACGGTCAAGGGACAGATAGTCCAGTCCCACATCAAGAAGGAACGACACCCTGTCCTTAAGTTCCTTCAGAATGTCACGGGCAATGGTACTCTCACGCTTTCCGAACACATCGTCAAGCGAAAAGAGCCAGTCACGCAACTGACTGATCTCCATAGCCGCCACCTCCGAAATCGTCTTGCCGTCGATCCTGAAATATGTAGTCTCCTTATTCAGACGCGTACCTCCGCAGACCGGACATACGACCTTCTCATTTATATCGCTCACTATGCCGGAAAACGACACCATTTCGGAAGAAGTTCCCTCGCCCACCCTGAACAACTCGTCAGAGCCGTACACGATAAGAGAAACCACCTCGTCAGGAAGATCTTCTATCGGATCATACAGCGAAAAGTTATATTTTCTCGCAATCGCCCTGATCACATCGAACTTCTTCGTCTCACGGATCTTTCCCAAAGGCACGATGCCGCCGTCAGCGATGGACATGCTGCGGTCCGGAATGATCGTATCCATATTCACATCCACGATATTGCCAAGTCCCTTGCAGTGAGGACAATAACCCTGAGGAGAATTGAAGGAGAACGAATGTGGAGCAGGTTCAGCAAGTGAGATGCCTGTGTCAGGGCACACCAGATGCTTCGAATAATGACTCACCTCCCCGGACTCCATATCCATTACCGCAAGCGACCCCTTTCCGTAATTGAGTGCCGACATCACCGAACTCTTGATGCGCTTCTCATCCTTCTGCGAAGGCTTCAGGCGATCGATCACAAGTTCGATAAAATGAGCCTTGTAACGGTCAAGAGCATCGACTTCATTCAGTTCCCTGAGTTCACCATCGATCCTCACCTGTGTGTAGCCACGCTTGCGCATCTGCTCGAGCAGTTCCTTGTAATGTCCCTTCCTTCCCTTTACCACAGGGGACAGAAGATAGCACTTGCGGTCCTTGTAGTTCTCCATTATCAAGGACACTATCTGCTCATCCGTATAACGCACCATGGCCTTTCCCGTCTCGGGAGAATAGGCTGTGGAGGCCCTCGCATAGAGAAGCCTCAGAAAATCATATATTTCCGTAATGGTTCCGACCGTCGAACGAGGGTTGTTTCCGGTCGTCTTCTGCTCGATGGCAATTATCGGACTCAGTCCTGAGATAGACTCCACCTCAGGCTTTTCCAGAATGCCCATGA
The DNA here is from genome assembly GCA_964645495.1 of uncultured Muribaculaceae bacterium. Taxonomy (GTDB): domain Bacteria; phylum Bacteroidota; class Bacteroidia; order Bacteroidales; family UBA932; genus Cryptobacteroides. The sequence continues at coordinate 41,946 of CAZYCJ010000002.1, read as the reverse complement.
AATGTTTGGCGTAGGTCGAGAGGGTATCCATATACCTCCTCTGACCTTCCGCATATATCGTATCGAAAGCGAGGGAAGACTTGCCGCTTCCGCTCAGACCCGTCACCACGACGAACTTCCCGCGCGGAATCGAAAGACTCGCTCCCTTCAGATTGTGCGCCTTCGCGCCCTTGATTTCTATATAGCCTTTTTTCTTCTCCATCTTATGACAATATGGCAATTCACAAAGTTACAAATTATTTGTGAATACCATAAGCATACCCGAAACGGACAGAGGCGGCACGGTCAAGTTCCTCGCGTACTGACGGATGGTGGCGCAGGAGATGTCCAGAATGTCCATTTCCTCCAGTACGGAGGCCAGGATGGATTTTCTTATAAAAATCACTTCTCAGTGAAACTGATTGCGAAGCCGCCGCCCGGAGCCATTGTCACAGGAAGAACCGTATCGGAAGTCACATCGATCATCTCGATCACATATGCCTGAGGATTGTTCTTGTAGTGCGCGTCATCCGCATCACGATAAAGTGTAGCCTCATATGTCTTGCCGGCATCGAGGAAGTTCATAGGGACCTCGAGTGTGCGCTGCTGGTCGTCAGTGACACCGCCGCAGAACCACTGTCCGTCCTTCTTGCCCTGACGTGCGATCACAAGATAATCGCCAGGTTCTGCAAGGAGATACTTAGACTGGATCCAGTCGATATCGACATCCTTGATGAACTGGAACGCATCCATGAACTGCTCGTAATGTTCAGGAAGGTCTGCTGCCATCTGGAGCGGAGAGTACATGGTCACGTAAAGCGCAAGCTGGTTCGCGATGGTAGCATTCACCCATGAATTGTTCCTGCCGTCGGTCAGAGAACCTATATCCATCACGAAGATACCAGGAGTATAGTCCATAGGACCTCCGTTGAGACGTGTAAACGGAAGAATGGTCACATGGTGAGGCATAGTGCCTCCGAATGCCTGATACTCGGTACCGCGTGCAGACTCGTTGCCAATGAGGTTCGGATAGGTCCTGCAGAGACCGGTAGGACGTACAGCCTCGTGCGCATTGACCATCACCTTATGCTCTGCAGCCTTCTTGAGAGCAAAGAGATAGTGATTGATGATCGACTGGCTGTAGTGGTGCTCTCCGATAGGAAGGATATCTCCGACATAACCGCTCTTGATCGAGTTGTAGCCATACTTGTCCATAAGATCGAGAGCCTGGTCGATATGACGCTCATAGTTGCGTACCGACGACGAAGTCTCATGGTGCATCATCAGTCTCACGCCCTTCGAATGAGCATACTTGTTGAGAGCCTCGATGTCAAAGTCCGGATATGGAGTGACGAAGTCGAAGACATAGTCCTTGTTGCAGTTGGCCCAGTCTTCCCAGCCCTCGTTCCAGCCTTCCACAAGCACCTGGTCGAAACCATGCTCGGCCGCGAAGTCTATGTAACGGCGCACCTTCTCGTTGTTTGCCGAGTGACGGCCGTTAGGAGTAGCCTTCGAATAATCGGTCTTGCCGAGTTGTACAGATGCAAAATCGTCGGTATAGTTCCATGAACCCTTGCCAGTAATCATTTCCCACCATACTCCGATATACTTCACAGGCTTGATCCAGTCCGTATTCTCGAATGCGCATGGCTCATTGAGGTTGAGGACGAGGCGTGAGGCAAGTTGCGCGGTTGCGCTAGGAGCGACCTGGACTGTTCTCCAAGGAGAAGTGCAAGGAGTCTGGAGACGGCCCTTCCAGCCTTGAGCATCAGGTGTAAGATGCGAGGTGAAGGTCATTGTCTTCGGATCCAGTTCGAGGTGCATGCAAGGATAGTCCACAAGGGCAGCCTCGTGGATATTGATGTAAAGGCCGTCATCCGTACGCATCTGAAGGGATGTCTGCACTCCGTTTACAGAGAACGGAGTCTGGGAATCGTTTCCAGGGACAGAACCTTCAAGCTTGCCTGTAATCTCTGAAAGGCGGCTCTCTGTGAAGTTATATTCCTGAGTGTCGTAGTCTCCCGGCACCCACCACGCGGTGTGGTCGCCTGCGAGAGCGAACTGGGTCATCTCCTCCTTGATCACGAAGTAACTGAGGTTCTTCTGGTATGGGAACTCATAACGGAATCCGAGTCCGTCGTCGAAGAGGCGGAAACGGATCGACATTTCACGTTCTGTAGAAGTCTGTACGAGATTGACGAGAAGTTCGTTGTAGTTGTTGCGGATTACTGCCTCCTCGCCCCATACAGGTTCCCAGGTCTCATCGAATGAGGCTGTCTCCACGCTCTTCAGGGCGAATCCGTCATGGAATGAGTTGCATGGCTCACGGTCTTCCTTCGAGATGGTGCCGTCTGCATTGTAGACGAGTTTCTGAGCCTTGAGGACACCACGAAGTTCATAACCGAGGTCTGAAGGGAGGATGACCTTCTGATCACCATAGTTGAGGGTGTACTGAGGGGTGCCGTCAGCGGTAAGATGGAAGGTCATCTCCATATTTCCCGATGGAGACTTGAGGGTCTGGACGTCGATAACTTCGCCTGCCGGCTTGGCTGAGCATCCTGCCAGAAGGAGGACTGCTGAAATTGCTGATAATATCTTATTCATATATCTATTTTTTATATTCTACGATGAGGGCGGTCTTTGGAGCGACGACAGTAGCATCGGACACTTCGAAAGGCTCGCCGGTAAGGACATCCACGCCACCCTTCAGGCCATCTGCGATCTCCGAGTAGTATGACCACGGGACATTCACCGGCTCGAGGTTGTTGTTGATGTAAACGAATACGACATCATCTTCGTCATAGCGGAAATACGCATATGTATTGTCGCGGGTCATGAAGTGTACTGTCTTGCCGTTGTGGATGACATCCTTTGTCTTTCTCCACTGGAAGAGACGGCTCACATAGTCGAAGAGATCGGCAGCCTGGCCCTTCTCGACCTTGTTGCCATCGGTGTTATGAGTCTGCGCCTTACGACCTTCCGCTGTGAAGAGGTCGATCTCATCGCCTTCCCAGCCGCCCGGGAAGTCCACGCGGAGACCAGGATGGTCGCCGATATTGTCAGGCTTGGTCGAAACGAACATGAGTTCGTCACCGGCAAATACCTGAGGGATGCCTCGCATTGTCGCCATCATGGCCATGGCCAGTTTAAGGGCACGCGGATCCTTGCGTACGACATCGCCGATACGCGCAGTATCGTGATTGCCAGGGAAGATAAGCATCTTGGAAAGATCGTGATAAACGAAGTCATGTGAAAGGATGTCATAGACTTTGCTCATTCCGGCTCCCCATCCGCCGTGATCCTCGGAAAGGGCTGCACGCATTGCGTCGTGTAGCGGGAAGTCCATGATAGACGGAAGGTTAGAGTCGAATCCGTCCTTATTCTCATTACCGCCCTGCCAGTAAGCGAGCTGAGGAATGGATGAGGTCCAGCACTCACCGACGATATTGAAGTCCGGATACTCATTGATTATGGCCTTGCACCACTCTGAAGCAGGCACCTTCTCATTGTACGGGTAGGTATCGACGCGGAAGCCGTTGAGGCCCGAGTATTCGATCCACCATATTCCCCACTGGATGAAATACTTGAGAACATACGGATTGTCGAGGTTCATGTCCACCATCGTAGGGACGAACCAGCCGCTCTCCTGGATATAGAGGTCCTTTGTCGAAGCATTTGGGTCCATGTTGGTAGAGAATGCGACATTTGTTCCGGTGTATTCAGGGAACTGATGGATCCAGTCCTGGAACGGAAGGTCATTCATCCACCAATGCACATAACTGCAGTGATTCGGAACGATATCCATGATGATGCCGATGCCTTTCTCGCGGGCCTTGTCGACGAGTTCCTTGTAAAGTTCGTTCGAACCGAAACGGGAGTCGATATGATAGTAGTCCGAAGCAGCATATCCGTGATATGAGCCGCGAGGGTCGTTATCCTCAAGGAACGGAGTGGTCCAGATATATGTAGCTCCGAGTTCGCTTATGTAATCGAGATGGTCGATGACACCCTGAATGTCTCCTCCGTGGCGGCCGTTACCGTCTGCACGGTTGGCATTCTCCTCTGTATCATCGGTCGAATCATTTGACGGATCACCGTTTGCGAAACGGTCAGGCATGATGAGATAGACCATGTCTGCGGTGGTGAAACTCTTGCGCTCGGCAGAGCCTTCCTCGCGCGCAGCGATCTCGTATGGATATTTGAACGACTGTCCTTCTTTCGAGAAGACGATGTAGTATGTGCCCGGCTGTGCGTCCGGAGCGATCTTGACGTCTACGAAAAGGTAGTTAGGGCTTTCCGCCTTTATCACCTTCTCGACCGAAACGCCTTTTCCACCTTCGATGGCTACATCATACTCCGAGATTGCGGTGCCCTGCACCATCAGCTGGAGATCGGTCTTCATTCCGACCCACCATGAGAGAGGTTCCACACGGGTCACCTGTTTCTGAGTCGCATCTGCGACTGTTGCAGGATCGAATGCAGGCTTGCCCGAACATGCCGCAAGGGCAGCAACTGCGATTGATAAAAGGATTCTTTTCATTTTCACTATGTTAAAGATTCTTCACTTCGTTCAGAATGACAACTTTACTCCGTAACGATTTCGTATGACCAAGGGGCTTTGAGTTCGGCCCTGACTGTGACCTTGTTGTCAGGAAGGGTGCGGGTAAAGACGAGGACGCTGTCTTCTGCAGAGACGACCTCGAACCTGCCTCCCTTGTCACCTGCAGCGAGGGCAGGATTGCCGTGACGGATGGCGATGAGCCATTTGTAGAAGTCGGTATATTCGTTCTCCTCCCATGCAGGGATATGATCCTTCTCGAAGAACTCGAATCTCTTTTTCCAACCCATTTCCTGGCCTGTGTAGATGAGAGGCTGGCCGTTAGGAAGCGTAAAGGTAAGTACTGCCATCAGCTTTGCCGCATCGCCCATTCTCTCGAACTCGGTACCTGCCCATGAGTTCTCGTCGTGGTTCGATGTGAACATGAGGCGGAAGGCATCTGCAGGCTGTCTATCTGCATCTTTCGCGATATATTCAAGAAGTTCAGGGATGTTCTTTTCGCCGCGTGCGATCGCGTTCATCATATGGTGGAGTTCCCATGAATATGAAGCGTCGAAGTCCGAAAGGCTGTGCAGGAGCGGTTCCTCGCCTTCAGCGAGCCAATACATACCCGGATAGTCTGCGCGGAGTCCTGCGATGGTCTCCTGCCAGAATTCGAGCGGAACCTCGCATGCCATATCGCAGCGGAAGCCGTCGATGCCGCGTTCCATCCAGAAACGGAGTGCCGCCTGCATTCCTTTCCATACGTCCTTATTCTCATAGTTGAGGTTGGCGGTATCTGACCAGTCGGCGGTGAAGGTAGTGTTGCCTTCCGCATCACGTTCATACCACTCCGGAGCCTTGCCTGTCACCCAGACTGCATCAGGAGATGTGTGGTTTGCCACCCAGTCGATGACAACGCGCAGGCCGAGTCTGTGAGCCTCAGCAAGGAAGTTGTCAAAGTCTTCGAGGGTTCCGAATTCAGGGTTAACGGCGCAGTAGTCCTTGACTGCATAATATGAGCCGAGGGTCCCTTTGCGGCCTTCCACTCCGATCGGATAGATCGGCATGAGCCATACGATGTCTACTCCGAGTTCGGCCAGACGTGGGAGTTGCTGCTGTGCGGCTGCAAATGTTCCTTCCGGAGTGTACTGGCGTACGTTCATTTCATAGACCACTGAATTTTCAAGCGGCTGCTGCTCCTGTTTCGGTGCTTCGGCGCACGAAAACGCAACAAGTGCAGCGCAGATTGCAAAAAGTATCTTCTTCATATATGTTTGTTTTATTATTGTCATTCCGTGCATGGACAGAAGCTCGCTGAGCGAAGCATTTCCCTATGCTTCTGCGAAGCGAGGCGAGCCCCTGTCCATACTGCATTACATTTCAGCAAGAATGGTTGCGGAGGTGGCGTCTGCCGAGATCTCGCTGCCCGAGAATGCTCCAAGGCCGTCGGCATCTGCCTGTCCGTTCTTTGCAAGCACGGTATAATTGCCCTGAGGAATCTCTACCTTCACAGCCTTCTTCGAACCGTTCAGAAGCACTGTCAAAGATTTCGCCGGGTCTATTCCCTCAAGTCCGCTGATGCGGAAAGCGACTACGCACGGGTCATCGACATCGATGAACTCAAGTTTCTCACGAACAAGGTCAGCATCACCGAGGCAGAAGCCCGGATGCGCATGACGGATGGCAGCGAGGGCCGCATAATAGTCCACAAGATCCTTGTATCTTGTCTTGTATGTCCAGTCGATCGCGTTGATCGAGTCAGGCTGGTTGTAACTGTTCTTCACACCCTGCTTGTGGCGGTAGAGTTCCTCACCGTTAAAGATGAACGGAAGTCCCTGCGAGGTGTATACGGCGGTCTGGGCCAGTTTCACCATCTTCAGGCGCTCGGCCTCCGTTGCCTTGGTCGCCTCTTCAAGACGGTCGCGAAGACAATGGTCGTCGTGACAACTCACATAACTTACATGCTGGAGAGGGTTGCTGGTCCATGCCTCCACAGTCACCTGAGGATGCTCGATGCCGCCGGCTATACCGAACTCCACATTCGCCTTGTTTCCCGCAACTCCATCCATGAAGCCCGCATTCTCGCAGCCGAGAGGGCCGCGTACGGCATCACGGATGTTGTCGCTGAATGCGCCGACCTTGTCAAGCATGTATGTATTGGCCTTTAGGGCTATCTGCTCCGCAGGGTATGCAGGCGCCGACGCCGCCCAGCCCTCGCCGTAGATCACGACATCAGGGTCTATGGCGTGCAGACGCTCGCTGATGAGGTTCATGGTCTCGATGTCATGGATGGCCATGAGGTCGAATCTGAATCCGTCGATATGGTATTCCTTCATCCACCATTCAAGGGACTCGACCATGTATTTGCGGAACATCTCCTGCTCGGACGCAGTCTCGTTGCCGCAGCCTGAGCCGTCGAAGAAGGTGCCGTCCTCACGCATGCGGTAGAAGTATCCCGGCATGGTGCGTTCGAAGCCGGTATTTGCGGCATTGGTCGTATGGTTGTAGACCACGTCGAGGATCACGCGGAAGCCGGCCTTGTGCAGGGCCTGCACCATCTGCTTGAACTCCTTGACACGAGTCACAGGGTTGTACGGATCGGTAGAGAACGAGCCTTCCACTGCATTGTAGTTCAGCGGCTCGTAGCCCCAGTTGTACAGGTTGTCCTCCAGACGTGTCTCATCGATGGTCGCAAAGTCGGTCGAAGGGAGGAGCTGGACATAGGTGACACCGAGTTCCTTGAGGTGGTCGATGCCTGTCGACAGACCCTGAGGGTTCTTTGTCCCCTCCTCGGTGAGAGCGAGGTATTTGCCCTTGGAATTCACACCGGAGGTCTCATGGATGGAGAAATCCCTGTGCTGAAGTTCGTACACGATGATATCCGAAGGCTTAACCTTCGGGCTCACATCTTCTGACCAGCCCTCAGGATCGGTATCGTTCCAGTCAATCACCGCTCCACGCATTCCGTTCACCCCCACTGCCTTTGCCGCGATGCCGGCGGTCTCTTCCAGCCATTTTCCTTCCTTCTCCACCCTGAAGGTATAGAAGGTTCCCTTGAGGTCCTCTTTCACAACGGCAGTCCAAAGTCCTCCCTTGGACTTCTTCATGTTGACGATCTTGAATGCAGCATCGGCAGAGGCTGAATGATATAGTCTCAACTGTGCGGCGTCGGCATCTGGAGACCACACAGAGAATTCTGTACTTCCTCCATTGTAGACACACTCTTCAAGCGGCGGTTCCGGCACGGCAAACGAGCCGCCGGAAGCACACGAAGCCATAGCGGCAGCGATTGTTCCCATCAATAAAACTTTAAATGATATCTTCATGATTTCAAATCTTTTATCAACACACAAATATGCAAATTAACACATCCTACGAATATAAGAAGATTTTCGCATTATTGTAACATGCGCATGACGAATCACTTAAAGTTTCATGACGAACGGTCGTATTTTCATGACGAATCATCACATAGGATCGGCATATCCCGGATTCTGCTGCAGTCCGTCATTCGTTGCCAGTTCGGTCGGAGGTATCGGGAACAGAAGCATATGGGCAGCAAAAGCCTGTCCTGCATAACGGTCTCCTCCCTTGTACGGCCAGAGATATTCTGAGGTGTTGTAGAGTCCGTATCTGATCAGGTCGGTCCTGCGATGGGCCTCCCACAGAAGTTCGCGAGCCCTTTCAGCCACAAGGAAGTCTTCCGTCACCTCGGTCGGAGCAGGCATTCCCGCCCTCGCCGAGAGATCGGAAAGTACAGGAAGTGCCGTAGACGCCTGTCCCAGATTCATGCAAGCCTCTGCATAGATAAGATATATCTCTCCAAGACGGATCATAGGGAAATCCACATCGGCGAAATCCTTCAAGGCCGACTGGGAAAGAAAGGATTCATTGGTCTGATCGTGGGGTATGTTGTTGAATTTCAAGCAGGACCATCCGTTCATGAAGGAATAGAGTGCCCCATCCATCGATTCCTGACGGCCCTTGATGTAGAATACCTCTCCCCTCTTGTCACTGACCTGATAGTCACCCGTCATGTAGTCCTGTCCGCTGACATCGAAATATGTGCTGACAAACTCATAAGGCACACGCAGGCCTGCCCAGCCGTTCCTCTGGCCGTTCGGACGCGATGTGTCAGTGATGTCCGTGGACGCGAGTGCGGCAGCGAGAAGATAGGACGATCCTCCATATGATTCGGTCTTTGCATCACTGTAATCCACTGCCCAGAGCATCTCGGCACGGGCCTGAGGATTCTGTCCGTTATCGCCTCTGAAAAGGGCGGCATAATCAGGGCAGAGAGCATAGCCCATGGAGAATACGTCCTCGCACACCGACTTTGCCTCAGCCCATCTTTCCACCCCTGTATAGACCTCTGAATTGAGATACATACGGGCTAGAAGACCTGCAGCTGAGCCTTTGTCCGCACGGGGATAAAGAGTACGAGGAGCAGCGAGTGCGCTTTCGTCCGACCTGAGGTATTCAAGTTCGCTTACGCAGTAGTTGAAGATGTCCGTCCTTGATGCCTGCTTAGGGAAATACGCACCTCCGAACGGCGAATTCTCCGTCGTGAACGGGACACTGCCGAAACAGTCCAGGGCCATCCAGTACAGATAGGCCCTTATGAAGCGGGCTTCATCCCGGAATCCGTCAATCTTTGCCGCAAGTTCCGCGGACACTCCCCTGTCCGAAAGCCGTGCAGGAGCCGTCTGACGCAGATATTCGTTGACGAAGGCAACTCCCTGAAGAGTACGGACATAGACGGCATAGACCGCATCATTCTGGACTTCCGTCCATGTGTTCGTGTTCAGTGCGCGGACCCATGCATCGTTTTCCCATGAACATTTGGCTTCGTCGGTAGTCGTCTCCTGGACTGACCAGAATGCACGGATCACTTCTGAAGCGCCTCCGTCCATGGCCTGAAGGTCAGTCAGGTCGTTCGAGACGAACTGGAAATAAAGGCGTGACAGCCCGGACAGATAGGCTTCCTCCGATGTGCCGTAGACATATTCCGATATCGGTTCCGTCTTGTTCAGGGGAAGGGTGTCGAGGTCGTTTACGCATGACGCCGCAATCAGCGCGGCTGTCATGATATATATTGTCTTTTTCATTTTGTTGTTGGTTTAAAAGTTTACGTTGAGGCGGAGGGAGTATGTGCGTGGACGAGGCCACATGGTGCCGTCGATACCGTTTTCCGAAATGACTTCCGGATCCATGCCGCTGTAGCCTGTGAGGATAAAGACATTCTGCACTCCCAATGCGATACGGACATCCGTCTCCCAGCGTCCCATGCTTCGGAAGGTATATCCGAGATTGATGTCATCGAGACGGAAGAATGACGCATTTTCCAGAAAGTAGTCCGAATACCACTGACGGGCACTGTTCGGAGCCGTGAAGCCGGTCGTCCTTACCAGACGGGCCTGATTCGGCAGATTTCCGGCATTCAGGTCGAGGCTCGCGGTGGAGTTGGCTGATGCGAAGTCGTTAAATACCCATGTTCCTGCCGCTCCGTGGCCGTTGAGTCCGAAGTCCCAGTCGCGCCATGTCACCTTGAGGTTGAGACCGTAATAGAATTTCGGAGAAACGCTCTTTCCTGTCATATATCTGTCGCCTTCCGTTATGATTCCGTCCCCGTCGATGTCGACGAATTCATTCTGGACAGGCCTTCCGTCCGCATCATATTTCTGCTGATACAGATAGTAGGTATACGGGGCATATCCCACCATCTGGCGGCAGAGGAAGCCTCCGGTACCTTTGGAGATATTGCCGGTCTCGATGTAGTAGTTCCTGTCTTCGGTCGGGTTCAGTTTCGTGAAGACGGTGTTCTGGAAGGTGCCGTTGAAGCCCATCTGCATGCTCCAGTCCCCGGTCTGGACAGGTACTCCGCTGATAGAGAATTCGAGTCCCTTGTTGCGGATGGAGCCGATATTGGTCATCAGGCGGTTTCCGAAATTCGACCCCATCGGCACCTGTACGGAATTCAGAAGATCCCTGGTGTCACGCAAGTAGGCATCGATGCTTCCGGACAGACGCTCATTGAAGAAACCGAAATCCACGCCGACATTCCATGTCATGGTAGTCTCCCACCTTATCGTAGGATCATAGGCCTGAGGAGTCATCGGATTGAGGTAGGCCGTACCCATATTGTATGTCTTGCCAGGATCGTTGGAGATGTTGTAGCGGGCGAGGTGGACATAATCGCCGATTCCATCCTGCTGGCCTGTGAGGCCCGCCGACAGACGGAGTTTGAGAGCGGATACTTCCTTCACATCCTTCATGAACGGTTCGTTCTTTATGTTCCAGGCGAAGGCTCCTGACGGGAAGAATCCCCATCTGTGCGCCTTGGCAAACTTGCTCGAACCGTCTCCACGCGCCGTGAATGTGAACACATAACGTGAATCGATGGAGTAGTTCACACGGCCGTAGAAGGAAACGAGATAGTTCTCGTTCATGTAGCGGAGGTAGCGGGATTCCGCCGTCTCTCCCGGATTGAGTTTGATCTCGTTCGTTATGTTGTAGTACGACACATTGCGGTTTGCCCGGAAGTTGTTCTGCCATGAATATCCTGCCAGAAGATCCAGAGTGTGAATGCCCCAGGTGTCACTGTAGTTGGCATAGGCCTCGAAGACCTGGCTCCTGCTGAGATACGAGCCTCTCGAGTGCTGGCCGATACGGAGATTGTCCGTGTCTGCATAAGCCTGAAAGGAACCGGGGCGCTCCCCGTTGTAGGTATCCGTCTTGGTCACATCCACTCCCGCGCTCACATTGAAACGGAGCGCCTCGAACCCATGCACCTTGTAATCCACTGCCATACGGCCGATGAAACGGACTGAATGAGCATCGCTTATATTGTCATACAGTTGGGACAGAGGGCTCGGGCCCACAAGAGTGTTGGGCGTGAATGCCTCTCCGCGTCCGTTTCCGTAGTTCCAGTAGCCGTTGGTAGTCGTGTAGTCTATCGTTCCGTCAGCATTGCGCCAATACGGGTCCATCGTCGGATTGAAGAAGGCGGCACGGCCTACCACTCCTCCGTCAGAATAGTCCGAATATGAATATACACCCTTGGTATTCAGGTCCACGGACAGATGCTTGTCAAAGAAGTCGGGCGTAAGGTTTATGTCCATGGTTCCTCGGTCATAACGGGATTCATGGAGGGTTCCCTGCTGGCCGAGATATGCGGCAGAGGCCCTGTACGGCATCCTCTGCTTGAGATTTCCATAGATGCTGACATTATGTTCGGTGGCCAGGGCGGTGCGGAAGACAAGATCCTGCCAGTCTGTCTGAGCGGTGCCGGTCAGTTCTGCGATCCTGTCGCCCGTTGCCGTACCCGTATATATGTCGGAATAGAAGTCCTTAAGTTCCGAGGCGGTCATCACAGGAACCTTCTTCGAGATGTGCAGGATGCTTGCGGAGCCGCTGTATGCGACCTGAGGCCTGCCTCCCTTGCCCTTCTTGGTAGTGATCAGAATCACACCGTTCGAGGCTCTGGAGCCGTATATCGCTGCAGATGAGGCATCTTTCAGGACGGAGAATGATTCGATGTCATTCGGATTCAGCAGGTCCAAGGGATTTGACATAGCCCCACCCGCACCCTGTGCTATCGGGACCCCGTCTATCACTATCAAAGGGTCGTTGGATGCATTGAGAGATGCAGAACCTCTGATCCTGATACGGGATCCGGAACCCGGGCCGCCGTCGCCCGGAGTGACAAGAAGTCCCGCCACCTTGCCCTTGAGCATGTCCTGGGTGCTGACCACTGCTCCCCTGTTCAGATCGTCTGCCTTGATGGCAGCCACAGATCCTGTCAGATCGTCTTTCCTTACCGTACCGTAGCCTATCACCACGGCCTCGTTCAGATATTCATTGTCTTCCTTCAAGGTCACGGTCTGGGGAACAAGCGCCGCCTCGAAGGTCTGGCTGGCGTAGCCTATGCAACTGATTTCCACAAGGGCCGACGGACCGGTCACAGTCAGGGAGAACTCTCCGTCCATGCCGGTGGAGGTTCCGTTCGAGGTACTGAGTTCCACCACTGCCGCTCCTATCACCGGCCCATACTCATCCACAACGGTACCCTGCACCATGTATCCTCCTTGAGCCGAGACAACAACACTGCCCGTACATAGAAGTATCAAGGCAGTGTATAATTTCATGATTCTGTCCATATCGCAAGCCATTTTATAATTATTCCAAATTACAAAACGACTTCTATTCAATCCTCAGACCAAACCCCGTCAAAGGATTCCGATTGTGGAAATAACAGACAGTTTTTAGAAATTTGTCAGAAGGCGGAAATCGCCTGGTTTCAGAACGACATCACCGGTCACAGATGCTCCATCGGCAAAATAGTCCTTCCAGTTTCCGGAAGGAACCGAATATGTCGTAGAGGACTTCCCGAAGTTTCCTACCACATGGAAAGTCTTGCCGTCAGCCGAACATGTTATGGTCTTTACGGCAGCAGATGGAGTCCATGTGAAGTCTGCATCCTGATCAAAGAACCTCGGATTGTCACGACGGAACTTCAATAGAGAGGCATAAGTATCATAAAGCACCTTACGCTCCGGAACCGCCATATATTCTGAAGTCACCACCGGCTTTTCTCCTGTGCGGTCGTTGTAGTCTATTGAATAGTCATATCCGATCTCGCCGAACTGCCAGATCATCTTCGGCCCCGGTACAGTAAGGAAGAATGCGGCGCTTGCTCCCGCACGACGCATCGCTACGGTGAGCGCATCTTCGCTTTCTGAACCGCTTCCGCCTGTCAATTCAGGCTTATCACCCTGCTTCATGAGCCATACCGTCTCCTGCTCAGGGCTGAAGTAGATGTCATATGTTCCTGCTGCAGGTACATACATATCCTTCGATGAACTGCCGTTGGTCATGACATAGCCCTGTCCCACGGTGAGAGTGAAGTTGTCTGAAGATGCTCCGTAATTGTATGCGTCATTCCATTCACCCGCCTTGCGGATCTTGAAGCGGTCTTTTGCTGCCACGCTTACATTCTTTGCGGAAAGCAATGAACCGTCTGCAGTCATCTTTATATCATCGTTCTCTCCCCATTTGTCGCCAAGGCCGATGACACCCCATGTGACTGATGATGCATCTGCTGTAGCTCCATAGCAGAGGCGCTCTTCGTCATGGCTTTCCATGTAGCCCACGAATCCTCCGAAAGGTGCGGTAGAGTACATGTCGGTAAAGTTTCCGTTGCCGCCCGATACAGCTGTGCGGTACTGGTAGTTTACGTTTCTCCAAAGTTGGATCCCATGCTCGGCCAGGGCCTTCTCCTCATCCCAGTCGGAAAGGTGCTCGAAGATTACGACTGCATCGTCCTTGACTGACCAGATATGGTCAGCATATCCCTTGAGGATGCTGACGCGGGATGCGTCATATCTACCCCAGGCAGCGACATCCTCGCCTGTGTTGTTCTGTGTAAAACCCTTTGTGAGGTCGAAACGGAAACCGTCGATGTCGTACTCTTCAAGAAGGTACTGAAGGCTCCTCTTCACATGCTCCTGCACGATCTCATTCTCGTGGTTCATGTCGTGGTAGACATTGTACGGATGCTTGGCGATCGCATTGAACCATGGGTTGTTAGCGGCTGTGCGGTTGTTTGCGCTGTCCCAGTACATCTTGGTCCAAGGGTGAGATCCGGTTGCGTGGTTGTATACTACGTCGACGATTACGGCTATGCCTCGTCCGTGACACTCGTCGATGAAGTCCTTGTATTCCTCTCTTGTGCCGTAGTATTTGTCGAGAGCGAACCAATGGTTAGGGTTATATCCCCAACTGAGGTTGGCGTCGAACTCCTGGATCGGCATGAGTTCGATTGCATTGACTCCGAGGTTCTCGATGTAGTCAAGCTGTGCCATGGCCCCCGCAATATCCTGAGTATTAGTGAAATCGCGGAAAAGCATTTCGTAGATCACGAGGTCGTTCTTGTCCTCTACCTTGAAGTCAGAATGTTTCCAGTTGTATTCCGGCCTGCTGATCTGGAAAGCGGAAACCAGGCCCTTGGCCTTTTCAGGAAAGGCCGGGGTACCGGAAATATACTGGTCGTTCCACTGGTCATAGACGATTTCTGTGTATGGGTCGCTGACACGGATGTCCGAGCCAGAGTCCGTTCCCAGACGATATTGGAACCTATATTCCTTGTCAGCATCAAAATCACCGAGGGTAATCCACCAGCAGCCGGCCGAGTCATCCCTCTTCATAGCTCCTTCCGTAACTCTTTCCCAATTGTTCCAATCACCGACTATATAGCAGTACGTGTGACTCTTTCCTGCCGTATCCTTGTCATAGAATACGAATGTAACGCTTCCGTCAGCATTGTAGTTGATTCCATGCTTGACATCCGCTGGCATGGTCTCGGTCACTATAGGATCTGAAACAAACACATCTTCCTTATATTTTGTGTCCGATACCGAGCAGAACTGGTCAGCATCATGACTCTTTATAGTTCCATCTTCACTTCTGACGATGAGTGCAATCTTTGAGACAGGAGTTGTTCCGCTGTTGAAGTATTCACGGATTGATGGTTCCATCTTGAACTCCCAATGATTGTCTGCAACCTTGGTGAAATGGGTCTTTTCATCTGCTGTTCCCCATTCTGTAGGGACAAACGTCCATTCTCCGTCCACAACTACTCCGAAGTGTCCGTAGAGTTCGCCGCTGTGTCCGCGGAGAGGATTTCCTGCAGCAGGCTTAAAGACGATCGTACATGGCTGATCTGCATCAGGATACGATGGCTCCACCGTAATACCTGACGTAGGGTCCGGCGATACCTTCTCTGTTTCAGGAACTTCTCCGGTTCCTGCAGCCTGATTCACCGTAACCTTAATTGTCTGACCAGAGCATGTGAACACAATCTCGGCAGCACGTGGCTCTGTGGAGTTTGCAGTCACGGACACATCGACAACTGATGATGCCTTTGCCGACTTCATGGATGTCGAAAGCCATGTGGTTCCATCCGAAATACTGAGGGACCACGGATCTGCTGAAGTGACAGAAATCAGCTTAGTTCCAGACTTTCCGTCAAACTCCAAAGTCGTAGGAGTGACAAAAAACTCGCCAAGGCTCTGAGTACAGCCTGCAAAGGCCAGGACCGAAGCCACAATAAGTAAAATCCTTCTTCTCATAAAAAGTATGTGTATCAGTTGCAGTCTGTGACCCGGTCAGGGGTCACAGACCAATATTATAATCTTGAATGATTACGGAAGAGTTACCTCAAGCATTGCGTTGCCGCGTGCAGGAATTGCCCAGTAGTCTGCCCAATCGCTCCAAAGAAGGAAAGACATGTGCACTGTGTTTGTTGATGATTTGTAAACGTCAACATAACTGCGAGGGAACTTAATCTCCCAGCATACCTCTGTGTCGGTGCTGGTTGTTGTGTAGTCCTCGATATATACACGGTCACCCTCAACCGGATACCATCTCATCTTTGTGAGCTCGCCATTCTCGTTAAGCTCGCACTTGTGCTCCTGATAGTAAATATCTGTACCGGTATTTGTCCAACCCCACCATACTTCCTTCTCGCCTTCTCCATCGGTGAAGAAGAAATCAAGGTAGTTAGCACCAAACGGTGTCTCCTTCGTTGCAGTCAGACGTACATAGAGATAATCAGCATCTGCATATGCCCTGAGTTCCTTCAATCTTACATCGGCTGTAGCTTCAGCACCATTGACTGCCACCGCTGCTGTAGCCCATGGATCAGCAGCACCTGCTGATGCGAATACCGCCTTCACGTCTGAGTGAGCGCTGCCGTCCCAGGCGAAAGTGATAGTAATATCGTATGTGCCTGATGCACCTGCGACGAAGTTGCCGTCAGAAGATGCTGTCACAGCGAGTCCTTCGACTGTTGCACTACCATCACCGATCCACTGGCTATTGATACGAATCTTGAACTGATCGTCGGCAGCCACTGCAACGCCCTCAAGCTTGAACTCATAGGTTCCAGCAAAAGTCGTTGCGTCAGTGACATTCTTGCTTACGAAAGTCGCTCTGTCATTAGTCTCGAAGGTAGGGTCATCCCAACCGAGTGCACTTCCTGAGAGACCCACTACGAAAGAGTCTGCAGAAGGATCGGTATATACCTTCTGTGCCGCACCTGCATCAGCCGGAGTCTTGCCAGGAGTCATCACGTAGAATGCAGAGAGGTCGTTTGCAAGATATACATCGTATGTACCACCCTCGGCGATCGATGAATTCTGCTTTCCGCCTGTTCCGTCGATAAGGTCAAGCTTTGCGTCGATGGTGATTGCTCCCTCATAAGTGAGTTCGACACCCCAAGCTTCGCCCTTTCTGAACTTGAACTGGTCACCTGCTGCGAATACTACGCCCTTAGCCACCGAGTAGTCCCCGCTGACATAAAGAGGAACATTCACACTCCAGTTGTTACAAGCTGCGAGTGATCCGATGAGTCCCCACTCTGAAGCCACAGGAGCTGCTCCACCACCTGGGTAAGAACCGTCGTTGATGAACCAAGCCTTTGCATTTGTCTCGTCGAGATATACATCGTATGTGCCTGCTGCGATGGTGAAATTCTTACCACCGGATGTGAGTTCGAGCTCAGTGTTCACTGTGACCTCTACAGGCTCAACATCGCCGGGTGCACCGAAGTTCACATCCCAGCCGCCGTCCTTACGGAACTTAACCTGGCCAGAGAGCTCAACACCCTTAGCCACGAGATAAGTACCGTCTGAAGCAAGCATCACGTCAGGAGTTTCACCCCAGCCGTTGTATTCACCTACGAGGCCCCAGCCCTCAACTGTCGGAGTTGGCTCTGGCTCTGGTTCTGTAGGTGTTGTTCCTGCAGACTCCTCCTGACCGTACATCTTGGCATCGAATGTACAAGTTACTGCACCAAGGTTGTTCATGTCGAAGTATACACGATACTGACCTGGCTCTACAGGGATGTTGTCACCGCCGTTAGAGAGAGCCATGATGTCACCACCGAAGTTAACGCCCCAGTCAGCATCCATACGGAACTTCATCTCTGTTGCAGCAGGAACGTCGATATCAGCGTAGAATCTCTGCTTTGCAGCGTGGAATGTCATCACGATATCATTCTCCCAGTCACCATTAAGACCAATGATGCCTACCTGGTTGAAGCTGAAGTTCTTTGAAAGTGAAGGAGCGCTCTTGTCAAATGAGAGATGATAGTAACGGAATGCCTTGTAAGCGGCGATGTTGTCTCCACCACCGGCTACGAGAGTAACTGTAGCAGCCTCCTCGGCATTTGTGCCTGTTGCAGAGTGCTCGTCATTACCCCATGCACCACCTGTAAGCTTGAACTCATTAGCAGAATGATCCTCGCCGAAGTCGATGACACCTGTGTAGATAACGCCGTCCTCAGCATAGTTGTAGAGGAACTGGTTGCTTGAATCGTGAGCCCATCCGTTGTATGAACCTACAACCCACATCTTCTCATATACCTTCTCAGCAGCGGTAGGAGTTACCTTTGCAACTACAGGAGCAGCATAGAAAGTCTCGCCTACGTTAAGCTTTGCACCGAGAGTGAATGTAACTTCACCTGCCTCGCCTGAAGGAATCTCAAGGTCGTTGAAAGCCTTGTTGTTGATATTGTCATATGACACGTTCATCGAAGTGCCGGATACACCGCTGAAGAGGTTGACCTTCTTGTCACCCTTAGCCATGTCGAGAGAGTAGTACACCTGGGCCTTCACGCCGAAATCAGCAGCATCCCAAGTGAATGTCACAGCCTCGGACTTGTTGTCAACAGTCACAACGATGTCCTCAACCGCATGAAGGACAGGAGCGACTACGTCTTCAGGATTGAACGTAACGATCTCCTCCTTCTGGCAGGCAGCGGTCATTCCGACAGCTGCAGCCAACATTACGATATATTTTGTAATCTTCATTATCTTATACATTTAAAGGATCCGACACATTAAGCACCGTAACCAGGATTCTGCTCGAGGTTGGTGTTAGCATATCTGTCACTGTCTGGAATTGGGAAGAGAGCCATGTGGGCAGGACATCCCTGTCCGTCCTTCACGCCACCTTTCCACTGCCATACGAATGAGTCAGAAGTGAACTTGCCGAAACGGACGAGGTCTGAACGACGCCATCCCTCAAGATAAAGTTCGCGGCCACGCTCCTCGATAAGGTTCTCCTCGTTGAGTTCGATAGCAGGCATGCCTGCACGTGCGCGAACTGCATCGAAAGCAGCCTTACCGCCACAGCTTACGCCGTTAAGCTCGCACTCTGCAAGCATGAGGAGGGCGTCAGCATAACGGAATACAGGGAAATCAACGTCAACAAAACCCTTGTCTGAAGCAGCACCGCCGTCGCTCATTACATTCTTGAACTTCTGGAAACCGATACCGTTGCTGAATGTAGAGATATCGTCGATAGAGAGAGTGTGTCCCTCCTCCCAGAAGAGCTCACGCTGGTCAGCTGCGTCGAACATGCCGTAGAACTCAGGAGTTGTGCGGATACCGCCCCAACCTGATGAGATACCTACAGCTGCAGGGTCCATTGTGTCACCTGTAGAAGCGAAGATGAGGTAGTTTGTAGCACCGTAACTTGCTGTCTGTGTGCCGTTCTGCTCGATCACGAAGATAAGCTCCTCTGTACACTTGTCGTTGTCAGCAAGGAAGAGCTCCTGGTAAGCGTTGCTGCCTGTACCATGGGTGTTTGTATGGAGGTTGTACTTGCCCTCGAGGTTCTTGAGGACAGCTGCACATTCAGCATACTTTGCCTGGCCTACATAAACCTCTGCATTGAGGTAAAGCTTTGCAAGCACCATTGCAACCATACCCTTGTTGACGCGGCCGTACTCGCCCTGGCCATAGTCATAGAGAGCGCTGTTCTCAAGGAGATCCTTGCATTCAGACTCTACATATGCGTAAAGCTGCTCGCGTGACCTATACTCCGGAGCTGTAGAACCTACTGAATTTGTCTCGTCTGCATATGGGAATCCGCCATAGTTGTCGATAGCGTCAAGCCAGCAGAATGCGCGAAGAGCGCGTGCCTCAGCGATCCACTGATCCTTCTTTGGAAGGTCGATTGGCGCCTTGCCTGCCTGACGGATGAACTCGTTGCAAGCAGAGATCTGGTAAGCGATACGATAGTAGAATGCTGCTACGAATACGTCTGAAGTAGTCCAGTTAAGACCGTGAAGGTCCTGGAGAGTCTGGTCGTTCCAACCGCAGACAGCCTCGTCTGTAGTAAGACCGTTGAGGTGATAGCGGCCACGGAAATACTGGCTGAAACCACCGTCCACACCTGAGATGTTGTTTGCACCGTTAGGGCCGTATGAGCCCGAAACAGCGAAACCTGTATAGCACTGTGCGAGGAGAGCGAAATAGTCATCCTCTGTTTGGAGAGCCTTGTCGGCAGTGTTCAATGCCGGGTCGAGCGGTGTAACGTTGAGGTCACCCACGCAAGAAGACATTCCGATTGCAAGAACAAGAACTCCAAGTATATATTTCATTGTTTTCATATTGTCTTATCCCTTAAATTAGAAGTTAAACTTAACACCAAGGATGTAAGTTCTTGGACGTGGGTAAAGGTTGTTGTCGATACCGCTGAATACCTCAGGATCAAGGCCTTCATAGTTTGTGATCGTAGCTACGTTCTGAACTGTAGCGTAGATGTTGAGACCGAGTGCGCGGTCAAGCTTAGCCGACTTGAAGAGACTTGGGAATGTGTATCCGAGAGTCACGTTGTCAACCTTGAAGAATGAAGCGTCCTTGATATAGTAGTCTGAAAGGTAGCAAGCCTGGTTGAAGTTAGACCAGAGAGCTGACTCGAGACGGTTGCTTGTGAAGCTGTTTGTCCAGAGGTCTGCAAGCATCTCACCGTCTGAAGCTACGTTGTTGTAGATGTAGTTTCCGAGGCTGCCGTGTCCTGAAGCTGCGAGTGTCCAGTTCTTGTAAGTAAGAGTTGTGTTGAGACCCATTGTGAAGTCTGCTGCCGGCTTGTGATAGAAGTACTTGTCGTCAGCGTTGATCACACCGTTCTCGTCACGGTCAACATATACACCCTCCATAGGACGTCCTTCCTGGTCGTATACCTGCTGATATACATAGAATGAAGAAGGTGCATATCCTACCTGATGCATCTGGATGTTGTTACCTACACCACCAGAGATACCACCTGTCTCGACTCCTGTCTTGTCGTTAGGAGAAGCTGTAAGCTTGGTGATCACTGTGTTGTTGTAAGAAACGTTTGCTCCGATTGACCATGTCCAGTCCTTTGTATCGATTGCCATCGCATTGATGTCGAACTCGATACCCTTGTTCACGAGGCTACCGATGTTAGAGTTGAGGTAGTTTGTGAGGTTACCGAGAGCCGGTACAGGAATGTAGTTGATCATGTCAGTAGTCTCACGCCAGTAAGCGTCGAGGCCTGCAGTGATACGGTCATTGAGGAAACCGAAGTCGAAACCTACGTTGTATGTAGTGGTAGTCTCCCACTTGAGGTCAGCGTTGTAGCCGAGAGCTGTGATAGGGTTCACAAGCTGTCCGCCGAAGTAGTAGTATGAACCGAGAAGGTTGGTGTAGTATGTAGCCTGAGTGTCATAGTAGCCACCTACGCCCTGCTGTCCTGTCTGACCCCATGAAGCACGGAGCTTGAGGGTTGTGAGGACTTCGTTGTCCTTGAGGAATTCCTCGTTACCGATGTTCCAACCGAGAGCGACAGAAGGGAAGAGACCCCACTTGTTGTTTGAAAAACGTGATGTACCGTCGCGACGGAGGGTTGCAGTGATCATATAACGGTTGTCATATGTATAGTTCACACGGCCGAAGAATGACACGAGGAAGAGCTCTCCTGCAGGTGTGCTCTCTGAAAGGATAGCGCCGTCAGAAAGCTTCCATGCCTTGTTTGTAGACTTGTAGTAGAACTGCTGCCAAGAGTAACCTGCCATTGCATCGAAATGATGTCCGCCCTCGAAATCCTTGCTGTATGCGAGGTAAGCCTCGAGAGTCTTGTCCATACGCTCGTAAGTGTAGTCGCTGTGATATCCTGAACCTGACTGTGCAGTATCATGATATGACTGCTCTGAACCTGTAGGAGACTCTGTGAATCCGCCTGAACGTGCATAGTCCATACCGAGGTTGAGGTTGAAACGGAGATCCTCGAAGCCATGGAACTTATAGTCGAACTGTGCATTACCGATGAAACGTGCGGCGTGGCTCTGATCCTGCTTCTGGGTGATCATGGCTACAGGATTCTGCACTGCCATTGTATTGATGTTGCCTGCGCCGTCACGGTGTACATAGTAACCTGCGATGCCGTTTGCCGAGTCATCAAATACAGGGTGTGTAGGGTTCATGCGGACAGCCTGTCCGATAGCGCCCTGGTTTGCGAAGTTGTTCTGAGTGAACACGCCCTTACCGTTGAGGTTAACAGTAAGATGATTGTCAAAGAACGATGGAGAGAGATTCAATGAAACTGTTCCTCTGTTCATCTTGTCAGTCATGAGGACACCTTCCTGTGACATGAATCCACCTGACACACGGTAAGGGAGGACTGCATCCTTGCCAAAGCCTACGCGGCCGGCAACAGAGAGGTTTGCATCATGAGTGTTTGCAAGCTGATATATCTCCTTCTGCCAGTTTGTGTTAGCCTCGCCGAGAGCAGCAAGAGCATCTGCATTGAGAAGGCCTGCATTGACTCTCTCTGTCATGAGGTTGCGGAGCTGGTCAGCTGTGAGGACGTCAACATACTCGCTGACGTGGCTGAGTGAAGTCGAGTAATCGAGGTTGATGTGAGGAACGCCAGTCTTTGTCTTTGCGCCCTTCTTTGTTGTGATCACGATGACACCGTTAGATGCACGCGAACCGTAGATCGCAGTTGCAGATGCATCCTTGAGCACTGAGAATGACTCGATATCGCTTGGGTTGATTGATGAAAGAGGGTCCGCCATACCGCTCACACCGTCGTTGCTCACTGGGAGACCGTCGATGATGATGAGAGGGTCGTTGGTAGCGTTGAGTGAGGAACCGCCACGGATACGGATTGTAGCGCCTGCGCCAGGAGCACCTGAACCAGGAGTTACGACAACACCTGCAGATTTACCCTTGAGGAGGTCAGCCGGAGTTGTGATCATACCCTTGTTGATCTCGTCAGCCTTTACAGTAGCTACGGATCCTGTCATATCTCCCTTCTTCACTGTACCGTAACCGATTACGACTACGTCATCGAGGAAGAGAGCATCTTCGGCCAGCGTGATGGTCGCAGGCACCTGAGATGCCACGAACTGCTGAGAAGCATAACCGATGCAGCTGATTTCCACAACTGCGTCAGCGCTTGAAACATTAAGGACATAGTCGCCGTCGAGACCAGTGGAAACACCGTTTGTGGTTCCAAGCTCGATAACAGTCGCACCGATGATCGGTCCGACGTTGTCAACAACTACACCCTTCACCTCGTATCCGCCCTGGGCGAATAACTGTGCCCCCCCCGACAGGATTGTCAAAAGGAAGGTCACGCATAGTGTCATGATTCTATTCATAAGAATTTTGTTTGGTTAGTAGATTGTTTTTATTGTGTTTTTTGTATTGGCGTCATTAAGGACTATTTTTCCTTTACGAAGCAAACAGACAGCGCGCCGAGCACAAGAAGAACGGCAGCGACGATGAACATGCTCACCTGTGCACCGCCGACCATCTTGAGGACGAAACCTCCGCACGCAGCAGCAACGATCTGCGGGATGCAGATGGTGCCGTTGAAGAGGCCGAGGTATGTGCCGATATGGTCTCCCGAAAGCGAGTTGGTGAGGAGGGTGAACGGAATCGCCAGCATAGCAGCCCATGCAGCACCGATGAGCAGGAACGAGCCGATGAGCAGATACTGATCGTGCACGAAGAAGACAGAAAGGAAGCCGAGGGCTCCGATAAGGAGACTCACGACATAAGCAGTCCTGATATTCTTGAACTTAGGGATGACAAGAGCCCATAACATTGATCCGATGGCCTGGACGGCAAAGATGATTCCCACCCAGTTTCCGGCAGCCTGATATCCTTCCGACGTAACGTCAGTAGTACCCCAGACGGTATCGGCAATGGCACCGTTGGTATAGGTCCACATGTAGAGGAAGGCCGCCCAGCAGAAGAACTGAACGATGCCTACTGTCCAGAAAGTCTTCGGAGCCTTCGAGAGGAGGGTGAGCATTCCGGGGGCCTTTTCTTCCTTCTTGTCCGGATCGATGCCGTGGAACTCGGCATATTCCTTCGGAGGCATCTCCTTCACCTTGAAAGTGGTGAAGAGAACGCAGAGGATGAGGATGGCGGCACCTATGTAGAATGCATATTTCACCGTGTCAGGAACCTGCCCCTCAGGAGCCGTATTGGCGATACCGATCCATGCAAAGATGAACGGGAACACATAACCCACCAGACTTCCCGCGTTACAGAGGAAACTCTGGATGGAATAAGCCTGAGCCTTCTGCTCTTCGTTCACCATATCGCCCACAAGCATCTTGAACGGCTGCATGGCTACATTGATCGATGTGTCCAGAAGCATGAGGGAGATGAGACCGAAGATCATTGCTCCTCCGACTGCAAGTCCGAAGTTGCCCGCATTAGGAAGCATGCACATCACGAGGATGGCTATGATGGAACCGAGGAAAAGATATGGGATCCTGCGTCCCAGACGGGTCCAGGTTCTGTCGCTGTACTTACCGACAAGCGGCTGCACGATCAGTCCCATGAGCGGAGGAAGGATCCAGAAGAAGCTGAGATCATGCGGATCCGCCCCCAAGGTCGCAAAGATGCGGCTGATGTTGGCATTCTGAAGGGAGTATGCAATCTGGACTCCGAAGAATCCGAAACTGATATTCCACATCTGCCAGAACGTAAGTTTCGCTTTTTGCATATTGTGTGGTTATTTGGTTACTGTTTATTCGTGTCAATAATCATGTAAAAATAAATATTAAGTTCTATACCTTAATAAGGTATCTGATGAACTGTCCGAAGAAAGTGACGAACGGTCGTTTTTTCGGGACGAATTGTGTGTCACAAATTGGAGAATCGGCGCAAAATTCCTATCTTCGGGGTCTGATTGTATCATTGATGGCCTATGAAACGACTGAGCGCAGGCTGGATAATACATATATTTGCATTGCTTCACGCAGCAGTGACCCTATGCTGCCGTATGGGAGGTATTGAAGACGAACTTTTCCTCACCGTCCTCACCATGGCGATGGCTCTTCTCATATGTATGAAGAAGAACCTGAGCATCGAGTTCACGGCAGCCATCATCATTGTCGTGAACATCATCGGTTTCCTTATGGGAACTCTGGTCGCCGATGCATTGGAACTGGCCCTGGACTCCACCTATGCCATCCACGCGCTTTCCACCGCCCTCACGACCGAGGTCCTCGGATGGAGCATAGTGGCCATAACGAAGATCTTCCGCCAGAATTCCGAGTCACGCGAAATCAATTCCGATTATCCATATCTGAAATGGGTGCTGCTTGCTGCCGGCGGGGTCTTCGCCCTACGACTGATCGTGGTGTTCATCTTCTCCCGCGGATCTTTCGGCTCCGGAAGCGTGATGGCAATGACGGAAAAGGTCATGTCAAACTCTGTGGCGATCACCTGTCTCATATGCATCAACCTTCTTTATGTGAGATATGCCGTAAAGATCAACATAAAACTGTCTCCGGCAGGAAAGGCACTGGCCTTGATACTGTTCATGATTCTGGCCTCCCTGCTGGAGGCCGTGGTGGTCGGTCTCGGAATGCCGTTTTCCGTAAGCACTGATTTCAGGAAGGAATTCCCTGTGCTTCTGGTCGTCTCGATGCTTGCGCAGATCACGACATACTGCATCGTCTACATGATAAATTATGCACTGACGGCAAGGAGCGAGATGCAGGCGGAAAGAGAGAAGGCCAATATGGCCCAGTACAGATATGTAAAACTCAAGAGACAGGTCAATCCGCATTTTCTTTTCAACTCTCTGAACATCCTCGACTGTCTCATATGTGAAGACAAGACCGAACAGGCTAGCGTATACACACATAAACTTGCAAGCCTGTACAGATACATGATCAAGAGCGAGGATGAGGACATGGTCTCTCTCAGAGATGAACTGACCTTTGTAGACCAGTATGTGGATCTTCTCAAGGTACGTTTCCCGGAAGGGTTCGATGTAGAGATCGACGTCGACGAGGAACTGATGTCCCGTTTTGTCCCTCCGTGCTCCATCCAGTTACTGATCGAGAACGCCACCAAGCACAACACCGTGTCGGTAGACAATCCTTTGATAATAAGGGTGAAATCCGGCAACGGACACATCAGTGTCAGCAACAACATCGTGCCTAAGGTGACTCGGACCCCGTCCATAGGGCTGGGACAGAACTACATCCGTCAACTTTATCTTGACCTTTCCGGCAAGGCTATTGACATAGACAAGAGCGAAACTGACTATTGTGTAACCTTACCATTATTATGATATGGCTATGAAAGTCCTGATTGTAGAAGATGAAGTCATGGCTCAGAAGAGCCTGATACGCAGTTTGACTCAGAATTTTCCTGATATGGAAGTGGTCGGTACGACCAATTCCGTAAAGAGCACGACAGCATGGCTTAAAGACCCGTCAAACACCGCGGACGTCATATTCATGGACGTGGAACTGTCTGACGGAGAATGCTTTGAGATATTCCGTCAATGCGAAGTCAAGTCCAAGGTGATAATGACGACTGCATATGACAGTTATGCGATAAAGGCTTTCGAGGCAGGAAGCATCGACTATCTCCTTAAACCCATAGATATCTATGCCCTGAAAAGAGCTGTAGCAAGGTGCCGAATGAGCGGAGGAAACATTGACATAGAAGCACTTATGAAGACCCTCGGCACGGGTACAGCATCTAAAAAAGAATACAAGGAAAGATACATCATCCGCTTCAATGACAGGATCATACCTCTCCAGACATCTGAAATAGCATATGTCTATTCAGAAGAAAAGAACAACTATCTGGTCACTTTCGACGAGCACCGCTACATCATAGACTC
The DNA here is from genome assembly GCA_964645495.1 of uncultured Muribaculaceae bacterium. Taxonomy (GTDB): domain Bacteria; phylum Bacteroidota; class Bacteroidia; order Bacteroidales; family UBA932; genus Cryptobacteroides. Next base: position 15,449 of record CAZYCJ010000002.1, on the reverse strand, counting down.
GTCCCTCGATGTGATCGGAGAAGAACTTGATCCGGACAAGTTCTTCAGGATATCCCGCAGCTGCATCCTCTCGATGAAGGCCATCACCAGCATCGTGAAACAGGCGGGAAGCAGACTCAGGATCATTCCGAAGCCGGATGCCTCATTCGAAATGACAGTAAGCCGCTCCCGCGTGGAGGATTTTCTGGCATGGCTGGAAAGATGATCCGCCTATAAGACGTAACTTCTGACATCGGCCGCAGTGATCCGGGCTCCTGAAAGAATCAGCAGACGCTCGACAACATTGCGGAGTTCACGGATATTTCCCGTCCAGGACTTGTCGACAAGAAGTTTCATGGCGTCAGCATCTATCTCGCGCGGACTCATTCCCGTCTCCGAACATATCTGTCCGATGAAGTGATCCACAAGAAGTGGAATATCGCTCTTCCTCTCGTCAAGAGTAGGGACATTTATCACGATTACACTCAGACGATGATAGAGGTCCTCTCTGAAATTACCCTTTTCGATTTCCTCCTTGAGATTCTTGTTCGTAGCCGCGAGCACCCTCACATCCACCATTATGTCCTTGTCGCTGCCGACTCTGGACAGTTTCTTTTCCTGCAGCACACGCAGGACCTTGGCCTGGGCAGCCAGTGACATATCTCCTATCTCGTCCAGGAAAAGCGTGCCGCCGTCAGCCTGCTCGAACTTTCCCTTATGCTGCTTGATTGCAGAGGTGAAGGCTCCCTTCTCATGTCCGAAGAGTTCGCTTTCGATGAGTTCTGAAGGGATGGCCGCGCAGTTCACCTCGATGTATGGTGCGGCAGAGCGCGGGCTCTTCTGATGGAGATTACGGGCGACAAGTTCCTTTCCGGTTCCGTTCGATCCCACGATCAGGACTCGCGCATCAGTAGGAGCGACCTTCTCGATCATGTCCTTGATATGCACGAGGGCCTCCGAGTCACCCACCATTTCCTGGCCGTATACCTTTTTCTTCAGTATCTTCGTCTCCTTGACGAGCGAGACCTTCTCTGTGGCATTCTTGATGGTGATAAGTATCCTGTTGAGATCCAGAGGTTTCTGGATGAAGTCGAACGCACCCTTCTTGATGCACTCGACGGCGGTATCTATGTCTCCGTGTCCGGAAATCATCACCACCGCCGCATCCACTCCCATCTGACCAAGTCTGTCCAGCACCTCCATACCGTCCATTTCAGGCATCTTGATGTCACAGAAGATCACGCTGTACTTCTCCTTGTCCACCATCTCGCATCCCTGTGCGCCGTTCTCGGCAACATCCACATCATAGCCTTCATCCGCCAGAATCTCCTTCAAGGAATTCCTGATGAATCTTTCGTCGTCAATAATGAGTATCTTCATATTCTCTTACATTATTTCGTTTTAAACACCAACATCACTACAAATATCGTTATTTTTTTATAATTTTGCTCGATTTTAGTGTTGAACGCGTGTACTGATGCATATACCTGACATTATCATTGCCATTGACGGCTATTCGTCAACAGGAAAGAGTTCCTTCGCAAAAATCATAGCGGATGAATTCTCGTTCCTGTATCTTGATTCCGGTGCCCTCTACAGAGGAGTCACCCTTTTTGCCATCGAAAACGGTCACATCTCCGACGACTTTACAATAGATGTGCCGAACCTGACTGAAGGCTTGGAAAATCTTGACATCCACTTCGGTCCGGGAGGCACATATATGGGCGAGAGATGTATCGAGAATGAGATCCGTTCTCTCGAGGTGGCCGGAAAGGTCAGTCCGATCGCCACTGTTCCTCAGGTCCGCAACTATGTGGACAGGAAACTTCGTGAGTTCGGCAAGAAGAAGCGCATCGTCATGGACGGACGTGACATCGGCACCACTGTATTCCCTGAGGCGGAACTCAAATTGTTCATGACCGCAGATCCGATGACAAGGGCTCAGAGACGTGCCGCAGAGATGCAGGCAAAAGGACAGGAGGTGAACCTCGAGGACGTACTCAGGAATCTTCAGGAACGCGATTACATTGATTCTCACCGTGAGGTCTCCCCGCTCACACAGGCAGAGGACGCCGTCGTCCTCGACAACTCACACATGACTATGCAGGACCAGTTGGAATGGCTCAAGGGACTTATCCGCGAGCGTTTCGGATGTTAATGACGAATGATATGATAACTGTAGACATAGACAAGAATTCAGGATTCTGCGCCGGTGTGATCAGAGCCATCGGCAAGGCGGAGGAATTTCTAAAGGAGAACAACAGTCAGGAAAACGGAAGCAAACGGCTTTTTTCTTTGGGAGCCATTGTCCATAACGACTCGGAACTTGAGCGCCTGTTCAAGCAGGGTCTCGTCACCATAGACAAGGAGGATTTCGACGAGATGGTCAGCGCTGAAGGAGAAGTGCTTCTGATCAGAGCGCACGGTGAACCGCCGCAGACATATGAAAGAGCGGCAGATCTGGGATTCAAGATCATCGACTGTACTTGTCCGGTAGTTCTCAAACTTCAGCAGAGAATAAAGGAGGCATACCTTCGTCATAAGGAGAACGGCTGTGGCCAGATCATCATCTTCGGAAAGATCGGTCATGCCGAAGTGCTCGGACTCATAGGCCAGACAGAAGGCACTGCCATTGTCGTAGAAAACCTGCCTATGCTGGAAGAGGCCATTGAAAAAGGGGCTGTACGCCTTGATGTTCCTACGGAGGTGTTCAGTCAGACCACCAAGAGTCCTGACGAATACAAGAGGCTCTGCGCAAGACTTGAAGAAGATATGGCCCGTCACAACGAACTTTCTGTGGAGAGATTCAAGGGCAGAGGGATGCTGAATGTGCATGACACCATCTGTTCGCAGGTTGCGACAAGGCATGAGAGACTCTCGCGTTTCGCCCTCGAACACGACATCATCGTCTTTGTAGCAGGAAAGGCAAGTTCGAACGGAAAGGTACTCTGTGACCTCTGCAAGTCTCTGAACATAAGGACCTACCACATCGACTCCCCTTCCGAGATCAAGAGAGAGTGGTTCCGCGCAGACGACAAGGTCGGAGTCTGCGGAGCGACTTCAACGCCCAAGTGGCTGCTCGAAGACACTGCAGAACACATCCTCGAACTGAACAAGTTCGTACCTGAATGGGAAGAGACTTTTGGGGACAAAGGCGCTGATAATCAGCAAAAATTTTGCAGGTAACATACATTTTTATAATTTTGCAGCCGGATTTTACGATAAAAACAACAAACAATTAATATTTATGGCAACAACAGCGGATTTCAAGAACGGACTTTACCTCAACTTCAACGGCAAGCCATGCCAGATTGTATGGTTCCAGCACGTGAAGCCAGGAAAGGGTCCCGCTTTCGTAAAGACAAAACTCAGAAACCTTGAGAACGGACGTATCCTCGAGAACACCTTCACAGCAGGTGCAAAGATCGACACCATCAATGTAGAGAGAAGACCATACCAGTTCCTTTACAAGGACGAGGACGGATTCAACTTCATGCACGAAGAGACATACGAGCAGATCCACCTCGGCACAGAACTCGTTGACAATGCAGACCTCATGAAGGAGGGTCAGCATGTAGAGATGATGTTCCTCGCTGACGAGGAGCGCTGCCTTACATGCGAACTCCCTACTTATGTAGAACTTGAGGTGACTTACACAGAGCCTGCAGTCAAGGGTGACACTGCTTCTACAAACGCTCAGAAGGAGATCACTCTCGAGACCGGTGCAATCATCATGGCTCCTCTCTTCATCAACATCGGAGAGAAGATCCGCGTAAACACCACTGACCGTTCATACGGTGAGCGCGTGAAGTAATTCCGCGATTCAAATACAGACACAGCGAAGGCTGTTTATTCCGACGATCCTCGTCTTGAATAAACAGCCTTCGCTGTGTTGCTATGAATTACTCTTCTGCCTTCTGTTCGTTTTCAGCCTCGTGTTCAGCCTTGGTATTGATGCGCTGAGGGCCGCCCTTTTCTGCGCGGAGGAAGGCTGCAGAACGCTTGAGGACGAAATTCGATCCGAGATATTTTGTACGCACCTCATCATCTGCTGCAAGAGCCTCAGGGGTACCGCTCTGAAGGATGGACCCCTCATAGAGAAGGTAGGCACGGTCGATGATCGCAAGGGTCTCACCTACATTGTGGTCGGTGATGATAACTCCGATATTCTTATACTTGAGTTTTGCGATGATATACTGGATATCCTCGACAGCGATGGGGTCTACACCGGCAAACGGCTCATCCAGAAGGATGAACTTAGGGTCGATTGCAAGCGCCCGGGCAATCTCGCAACGGCGACGCTCACCTCCGGAGAGTTGGATACCCTTGCTCTTGCGCACCTTATGGAGGTTGAACTCATCCAGAAGATCTTCCAGACGCTGCTTCCTCTCCTCCTTGGTGAACTGCTTGGACATCTCCATCACCGACATGATGTTGTCCTCAACGGTCATATGCCTGAAAACGGACGCCTCCTGTGCAAGATACCCGACACCCTTCTGCGCCCTCTTGAACATAGGAAGACCTGTAATATCCTCATCATCAAGGAATATCTTTCCTGCATTAGGAACGATAAGGCCGGTTATCATGTAGAAACTTGTGGTCTTTCCTGCTCCGTTCGGACCGAGGAAGCCTACGATTTCACCCTGGCTCACTTCCATTGAAACGCCTTTCACGACGGTCCTCGGACCGTACTTCTTCACAAGATTTTCGCAACGTAATTTCATCTTCTGTATATTGCACCGGCACGGCCGGCAGATTTTACTTTATGTCCAGGTCGAGATCCTTAACCAGTGCCCTCACCTGCTCCTGTTCCTTCATCAGAACATCAGCCTGATCGCTCGGCATATAAATCTTCTTCTGCACAGGAGCATCGTCAGGCATGACAGTCACCCTCAGATATATCTTCATGGATCCTGCTACCTTGCGATAGTTTCCTTCCAGTTCATGCAGGAGTTTCGACTCCACCCAGTCCTTCTGCGCATCGTTCACGACACGGAAAGTCACTGTCTTGAATCCGTCGGCCTCCGTTATGTCCAGGGTCGTGGTCGAGAGCATGCTCGCAAGACGAGGCTTGTCACTGTATAACTTAGCCAGATCGGGCCATTTCGCCTTGAGGACATCGTCAGCAGGAGCAGCATCATCAACTGACTGCACCGGGGCGGCAGCCTGAGGCTCGTCCATCAACGACTTCAATGACACGGATGCACGGGTACCGCGGCTGCGGCGTTCACGAGGCTGGGACTCTGGCTCCTGCTGAGCCGTCGGCTCCGAGGAGCGAAGCATCTCCCCTGTTCTTTGCTTAGCGACTGGAGCCGACGGCTCAGCAACAGGAGCAGGTGCAGAAGCCTGTCTGGTCGCGGTTCCTGTAGTCTGGACACCGGACACTCCGTTCAAGAAACAGAGTTTCATCAGAGCGAATTCGATATGCAGACGAGGATTCACGCTGGCCCTGTAGCCCGACTCGCACAAAGTGGTCACATTCAAGGCATCATACAGGAACTGGAGCGCACACTTGTCAGCCTGCTCCTTATATCTCACCTTCAAAGACTGAGGCAGTTCCAGAAGAGCATCCAGTCCTCCGCTCTTGCTGACTATCAGGTCGCGCAGATGAGACGAAAGCGCCGCCACGAAATGCAGTGCATTGAATCCCTTTGTCAAGACCTCGTCAAAAGTCAGGAGCGCCGAAGAATAGTCTCCGGAAAGGAAATTTTCAACCAAAGAAAAACTATATTCATAGTCCAGGACATTGAGGTTGCGCAGAACATCCTTATACTGGACATCAGTGCCGCAGAACGCCACCGTCTGGTCGAAGATGGTCAAGGCATCACGCATGGCACCGTCAGCCTTATGGGCTATCACATGGAGGGATTCGTCATCGATGGTCACGCCTTCGCTTGAAGCCACCATACGGAGGTTCTTCACGATATTCTCGACCGTGATCCTGTTGAAATCGTAGGTCTGACAACGCGAAAGAATGGTAGGCAGAATCTTATGTTTCTCTGTAGTGGCAAGGATGAAGATCGCATGTGCAGGCGGCTCCTCAAGAGTCTTGAGGAAGGCGTTGAAGGCCGCCTGTGAAAGCATATGCACCTCGTCGATGATATAGACACTGTACTTTCCCACCTGCGGAGGGACACGCACCTGATCCATCAGAGCCTTGATGTCTTCCACGCCATTGTTCGATGCGGCATCAAGTTCGTGTATGCAGTACGAGCGTCCTTCGGCGAAGGACTGGCACGACTCGCATGTGCCGCATGGTTCCATCTCAGCGGAAGGATTGGAACAGTTTATCATCTTTGCGAAGATGCGGGCTGTCGTGGTCTTGCCGACGCCTCGCGGGCCGCAGAAAAGGTACGCATGCGCCAACTGCCCTCTCAGAATCGAATTCTTGAGGGTCAGCGCGATATTGTCCTGGCCGATCAGAGTACCGAATGAATCCGGCCTGTACTTTCTTGCTGATACTATATACTGACTCATAAACGTTCTTTGGTCAACTTACAAATATAGCATCTTTTTTGTTAACTTTGCACCCGATTCAGATTAATAACTCCGATGCAATGAAAAAAACCTATATCATCATCATATCCCTGCTGCTGCCGGTTCTGGCTTTGGGACAAGTCCAGATCAACACGAAGAAGGTCAAGATCAGCGACTTCACACAGAAGGTCACAAAGGTAGTCCTTTCAGGCAATGACCTTTTCGACAGCGCACTTCAGGACGAAATCACCACAAGATGGCGTGTATCTCCATATGAGTTCTGCTCACTCGATGACTTCGAAAGACTGAAGACCAATGATGAATACTATTTCCTCATGAGTGTGGAAGGACAGTTCAAGAAGGAGTCTGAGCCATCCATACTGTTCCTGACCCTTGTAAAAGGAGGGAAGGGAGCGGAAAAAGGAATCAGTGGCCTTCTCGAGGTCGTATCTGTTCCTATATCATCAGCAAAATTTCCTTCAGGAAGAGAGCACATCTTTCTTCCAGCCTTCCTTGACATAATCCAGACTCATACCTTGAATTGCATAGACAAGGACATCAATGCCTACGGCGGACTAGGCAACTATACCAGCAATATTGACAAAGCATCTGACATGACCATCGTATTCTCGGAAGATGATCTCAGTCAGAATGTTACAAAAATGGTCAAGGACCAGTTCTTTGATGGCAGCATCATCGTCACTGGAGAGGAACAGGCGGATGCATATGTGCTGGAAAATGCAGAAAACACTCTGGTAAGTTATACAGTGTCTCCATTCGACCCTGCCCCAGGCTCCTTCTGCTACAAGATGCTCATTGATACTCAAAGCCATAGACTCTACTTCTTCAAGAAGCACAAGATTACGAAAAAGGTCGGAACAGGCTTCCTCAAGGACGATATTTTAAGAATCACAGCAGGACGGGCAAGATAGAGAAATGATAAGCGGAAAAGCGGAATGCGGCCTTCAGTATGCCGTAAGGAAAAGCAACTCGGCTGTGGGATATTGTGCCCTTAGCATAAAATGCGGAACGAGGGATGAGGCGGGTTTCCACGGAGGCATCGCCCATTTCACCGAACACACCCTGTTCAAAGGTACAAAACACAGAAGCGCCTCTGTCATAAACGGTTACCTCGACCGCCTTGGAGGGGAACTCAATGCATTCACGACCAAGGAGGAGATTGTCTTCCATGCCACAGTCCTGAAGGAGGATCTCCCGAAGGCTGCTGCGCTCCTCTTCGAACTCGTGACCTGCCCGACATTCCCAGAACACGAGATCAATACCGAAAAAGGAGTAGTCATCGACGAGATCCATTCATACAAGGACACACCGTCGGAAGACATCTACGACCGTTTCGAGGAAATGCTCTTCGCCGGACATCCGCTGAGCGGACAGATACTCGGCACGACAGCATCTGTAAAGAAGATAACCCGCGACGAACTGCTCAGATTCGTAAGGGAGAAATTCACCCCAGGCAGAATGGCATTTACCGTAGTGGCGGACATCGATGAAAAGAAGATGGAAAAGGAGGCACTGAGGCTCGCACAGAAGTATTTTCCAAATGTGTCCGACGAAATCTTACAAGATAACAGAAGCATTGTCCCTCAACCGGTTCCGTTCGACAAGACCCTCAACAAAAGAAATCATCAGGCGAACTGCGTCATAGGAGGTCTCGCTCCTTCTCTCTATCAGGAGCGGGAACGTCTTGCCACAGTCCTGCTGTGCAACATCCTCGGAGGTCCGGCCACAAACTCCATTCTGAATTCGGTGCTCCGCGAAAAGAACGGATGGGTCTACGGCGTCGAATGCGCCTACACCCAGTTCTCTGACACAGGAATGGTGGCCATAAGCCTCGGCTGCGACAAGGCCAACCTCGAAAAATGTCTGAAAGCCATTGACAAGGAGATAGCGAAACTTCAGACAAAGCCGTTCTCCGACCGCAAACTGAAGGCCGCGAAGAAGCAGATGCTCGGCCAACTCGCCATCAGCGGAGATAACGGCGAGACCCAATGCCTGTCGATGGGAAAAAGCCTTCTGGCTTATGGTAAGATCACTGGAGGAAAGGAGACCAAGAGCCTCGTCGAGGCCATCACTGCGGAAGACCTGATGGAAATGGCCCACACCATCTTTGACAAGGAAAAACTCTCCAGACTCATATACATTTAGTCATATGGAAAAGATCTATCAGTACATTAAGGACCACGCGACCGCCCCGTCAGAGGCTCTGGAATGGGTCGAGAAGCAGACGCATATAAGAACCAACCACTCCCGCATGCTTTCGGGATCGGTGCAAGGTCAGATAATGAGGATGCTTGCCCAGACCAGCGGAGCAAAAGACATCCTTGAACTCGGCACATTCACAGGCTATTCGGCCATCTGCCTCGCCTCCGCCCTTCCTGAAGACGGACATCTCGATACATTGGAAATCAATGACGAACTCGAAGACCTGATTCTCGAAGGCTTCGACAAGGCGGGCCTTTCGGAAAAGATAGACCTCCATGTCGGTGACTGCAAGGAAACGCTCAGACGCTTCCGCGAAGAGGGCCGGGAATATGACCTCGTCTACATAGACGCCAACAAGCGTGAATACTGCGAATATTACGAACTCATATTCGACATGGTCCGTCCGGGAGGACTCATTCTGGCAGACAATGTGATCTGGGATGGGAAAGTATGCCAGGATCCGCTTCCGCAAGACAAGCAGACTCTCGGTATCGCCTCATTCAACGATATGGTATCAAAAGACCGTCGCGTCGAGTCTGTAATACTCCCTATCCGCGACGGCCTGAATATGATCCGTAAAAAGATTACTGTCTTGTAATTCTTGCTCCGAGGGCATTGAGACGGATGTCGATATCCTCATATCCTCGGTCAATCTGCTCGATATTGCTTATCACGCTCGTACCTTTTGCTGACATTGCCGCTATCAGCAAGGCGATACCTGCACGGATGTCAGGAGACGACATGTTGCCTGCACGAAGCTGGTACCTGTGGTCATGTCCTATCACCACCGCCCTGTGAGGATCGCAAAGAATGATCTGAGCGCCCATGTCTATGAGTTTGTCGACGAAGAACAGACGGCTCTCGAACATCTTCTGATGGATGAGCACACTTCCCTTGCACTGGGTCGCGGTCACAAGCATCACGCTCAGAAGGTCCGGGGAAAGGCCCGGCCATGGAGCATCCGCTACATGAAGTATGGAACCGTCCAGGAATGAATCGATGACATAACTCTCCTGCTCAGGGATGAAGATGTCGTCTCCCCTGCGCTCGAGGTTGATGCCAAGCCTTCTGAAAGCCTCAGGGATCATTCCCAGTTCATCGTATGCCACATCCTTGATGGTGATGGAACTTCTGTTCATGGCAGCAAGAGCGATAAACGATCCTATCTCGATCATATCCGGAAGAATAGTATGCTCCGTTCCACCCAGCCTCTCGACTCCAGTGATCTTCAACAGGTTGGACCCGATTCCCTCGATCTTGGCCCCCATCCTGACGAGCATACGGCAGAGTTGCTGCAGATATGGTTCGCAGGCCGCATTGTAGATCGTCGTCTCTCCCTTGGCAAGGGAAGCGGCCATGACGATATTCGCCGTACCGGTCACCGACGCCTCATCAAGAAGCATATATTTTCCTTCAAGGGATTTTCCTTCCGGCACATGCAGATAGAATGCTTTCCTGTTCTGGTCATACTCCTGCTCCGCACCGAGGTTCATGAAACCCAGAATATGAGTATCCACCCTGCGGCGACCGATCTGGTCGCCTCCCGGCTTTGGAAAGTAGACCTTTCCGAAACGCGCCAGAAGCGGCCCCACAACCATTACCGATCCCCTCAACTTCGCACACTTTGCGACAAAATCGGCACTCATGATATAATCGGCATCGATCTCGTCCGCCTTGAAGGTATACACACCTTTGTCGTGACGGGTCACCTTCACGCCCATCCCCTCAAGAAGAAGTATAAGGTTCTTGATGTCCAGAATCTCCGGAATGTTGGAAATCCTGACCTCCTCCTTTGTCAGAAGCACCGCACTTATTATCTGCAAAGCCTCATTTTTTGCGCCCTGAGGCCTTATTGTTCCGCTGAGCCTATGCCCGCCTTCCACTATAAATGAACTCATATATGTTATGTCTTATTTCGTATAACGTTCGCGGATCCATATGTCCATGAAGAGATCATAGACCTGATAAACTCCCCTATTCTCTGTGACAAGTCCTCTTTCGAGAAGGCCTTTGACCGCAGAATTAACAGAACTTGGAGACAGAAGACTGTACTTCTTCACAAATTCACCGGACAAGATATTGCTGACCTTTTTCTCTCTGCAGATAGCCAGCATCACAAGTTTCTGCTTCTCCGGAAGCTGATACAGCAGGTCCTCATAAGTCAGAGATGTAAAGTCTATAATGAAATCAAGAGCGGACCTTATATCAGATACAGAGCATACACCATCTACAGGGGTCTGCATGAAAAGTACATTCATCATCTTCTGCATATAGAATGTCGTGGAATCAAACATCGCATACAGCTGATGGACAACCTCCACATCCAGATGCTTACCGTAAGATTCAAAATGCTTCTGACAGAAATCAACATATACAGCCTCATCTATAGGAGGCAGATTCATGATTGTGACGCTCTGGTAGAATGGACGTGATGCAGAAGTGAAAATCGCACCCATCATATCTCTGTGAGAGCCTGAAAAGACAAAGTTTGCATTGGAACAATATTGAACATACGTTCTGAGAGTCGCCTCTACATTCGTTTCCTCATACTTTGTTATCTGCTGAAACTCATCTATTGCAACCAGACATGGACGGTCGGCATGCTCGATATACTGGAATATTTCATCTAAAGTATTTGCAGGATTCCTGATGTCACCTACTTCCAATGTCCAGGAGGGCACTCCTGCAGCATCGTATGAAATCCCACCTCTCAACGATGACAGTGCATTGATGAAATGCTGCCAGACCTTTTGTCCCTTGGGCTTGAGTTCCTCCAGAATTGACTTTGCAAGCCGTTCGGTCATTTCCGCCAAAGACTTTGTCGAATATATGTCAATTATGAATGTATGGTAGTTCATGGCGATCCGGGGCTGCGAAAAGCAATGTCTCAAAAGATCTGTCTTTCCATAACGTCGAGGAGAAATAAGAGCCACATTGTTGCCATTGCATAGCAGATCGGTCAGAGCCTTGGTCTCCGACACCCGGTCGCAGAAATATTCCGGTCCGGCATAACCCGTAGTAACAAAAGGATTATTCATAAATCAACATTTTATGCAAATATAGCAAATTATCATTTTACGATAATCATTTTATGACAAAACTGAGGAAGTGTTTAGTATACATGCTCGACTTCAGGATGCAGTTCGACGCCGAATTTCGCCTTGACAGAAGCGATGATGCGTTTCTCCAGACCGACAATCTCCTCCGGATAAGCCTCCCCGGTGTAATTTACAATCACAAGCGGCTGTTTCTCCCACACTGCCGCGCCACCGCTCCTGCGACCCTTCCATCCGCACTGCTCGATCATCCACGCCGCCGGGATTTTGATTAGGATAGTCTGAGGTTCTTGTGTCGATATGCCATTTGTGTGGAGGAGGCATTCTCCCACCCCCGGGTAGGGGGTGCCTGCTCCATGGCAGGCGGGGGCCTCCGGAACACTTTGGCATTCGACAACATAATGCGGTACCTTATAGTCAGCACCATGCTCTGCCTTTGCAGCAGCCTCAATCCGCTGGAAATGCTCCATGCTGATGACAGGATTCTTGAAGAAACTTCCTGCACTGCCCATCACCGACGGCTCCGGCAGTTTCTCCTTCCTGATCCTGATTATCACCTTGCGTATCATCGCCGGGGTCAGAGATCCTTCGCTTTGCTCAGGATGACAAGACAAGACCGCCTCCCGAAGATGCCCATATTCCAACCGAGGCTTTGGCACACGCGAAAGCGCAAAGACCACATGGGTCACGATATACCTTCCCCTGACCTCAGGAGTCTTGAAAATCGAATGACGATAACCGTAATCACATTCGGAAACATCAAACTTCACAAACTCCTCCTCGACAGTATCATAGCAATATACCGTCCTGATCACATCCTTCACCTCAACTCCATACGCACCGATATTCTGCACAGCCGAAGCTCCCACCTCACCAGGAATATAAGACAGATTCTCAACACCCCACAATCCCTCCTTCGCCGCCCAAGCGCAGAAATCATCGAACACCACCCCCGCCCCGACAGAAACATAGATTGCCACATCGCTTCGCTCCTCGGAATGACTGTCGGGAGTAACCTCCGACGATGTGCCATCGGGATGGTTTGAAAAACCGTGGCCGCCCGTGGCCTCGTGAACGGGAGGGGCCCACTCGCCAGAGTGGGAGGGATTCAGTTTTTCAACACCATCCCGATGGCACTCGTCCAGTATCTCTATAAAATTGATCTTCGAATGCAGGACCGTACCCTTGAAATCATCCGTAAAGAGCAGGTTGCTGCCCCCGCCGATATGAAGCACCGGACGAGCCAGTTCACCGAACTCGATATCCACAAGATCAGCCACCGAATCATACTCCATGAAACAGCGCGCCTTCACCTTCATCCCGAAGGTGTTCATCTTAGTGAGGTCCTTGTAGTATTCTGCCTTTATCATATTGTATAGATCCCCGATCAAGTCGGGGATGACGACTATCCTATTTCAGCACCGTTGCAAAGAGTCTCCGCAGGCGTAATGAAACGCATCTTGCCATCATTCTGACGAGCCATCAGAATCATACCCTTCGACTCGATGCCACGGATCTTGCGAGGAGCAAGGTTCGCAAGGACACATATCTGCTTGCCCACCATCTCCTCCGGAGAATACTGCTCGGCAATGCCCGAAACAATGACACGTTTGTCGATACCGGTATCAATCGTCAACTTAAGAAGTTTGTCAGTCTTAGGCACACGCTCCGCCTCAAGAACAGTCGCAGTACGTATATCCATCTTTCCGAAATCATCGAAAGTACACTCATCCTTCTGAGGGGTAACTACAGCGGCCTCAGCAGCCTTTGCAGCGGCTTCACGTTCAGCACGGATAGCCTCAAGACGAGCAATCTGAGCATCCACAACCTCATCCTCGATCTTCGCGAAAAGAAGTTCCGGCTGGTTCAACTGATGTCCTGCAGGAAGAAGCACCGACTTGCCGAGGTCGTCCCATGAAAGGGTAAGAGATCCCTCGACTTCGCTCGGGATGACAGGGGTGTCGCTCGGGATGACAGAAGAAGTATGAAGGGCAGCACCCTCGCCGGCAGCATAGATGTTCTCGCTGACAGCCCCCTGCTCACCTGCACGATGGTCGGTGCCGGCAGCAACTCCCACATTCAGGATAGAACGGAGTTTCTCCGAAGAGAACGGAAGGAACGGCTCGAATGCGACAGCAAGCGAAGCACAGATCTGAAGAGAAACATTCAAGATCGACGCAGTCCTGTCCATATCGGTCTTAGCCACCTTCCACGGCTCTGTATCAGTAAGATACTTGTTTCCGAGACGAGCGATGTTCATAGCCTCCTTGAGAGCCTCACGGAACTTGTACCCGTCGAGATATTTCTCCATCGCCTCACGCAAAGGCCGGATCTGTGCGAGGGTCTCCGCATCGACAGCCTCAGGCTTGAGGTCAGCAGGCACACGGCCGCCGAAATACTTATGCGTAAGAACCACAGCACGGTTCACGAAGTTGCCGAGAATGGCCACAAGTTCACTGTTGTTGCGCGCCTGGAAGTCCTTCCAAGAGAAGTCGTTGTCCTTTGTCTCAGGAGCATTTGCTGTAAGCACATAACGAAGGACATCCTCCTGTCCCGGGAACTGCTCGAGATACTCGTGGAGCCATACCGCCCAACCGCGTGAAGTCGAGATCTTGTCACCCTCAAGATTGAGGAACTCGTTAGCAGGCACATTGTCCGGAAGGATGTATGAACCGTCAGCCTTCAGCATCGAAGGGAAGACGATGCAATGGAAAACGATGTTGTCCTTTCCGATGAAATGCACAAGCTTGGTATCCTCGCTCTTCCACCACTTCTCCCAAGTCTGAGGAAGAAGTTCCTGGGTGTTCGAAATGTATCCGATCGGAGCATCGAACCATACATAAAGCACTTTTCCGTCTGCTCCCTCGACAGGCACAGGCACGCCCCAGTTCAGGTCACGGCTCACCGCACGCGGCTGGAGACCTCCGTCGATCCAGCTCTTGCACTGACCGTATACATTGCTTCTCCACTCCTTATGACCGTCAAGAATCCACTCGGAAAGCCAGCCTTCATACTGGTCCAGAGGCAGATACCAATGCTTTGTCTCCTTCTTGACAAGTTCGCCGCCGCTGAGCGCCGACTTCGGATTGATCAGTTCGTCAGGGCTGAGAGTCGCACCGCATTTCTCGCACTGGTCGCCGTAAGCGCCTTCTGCACCGCAACGAGGACATGTACCTGTAATGTAGCGGTCCGCAAGGAAGGTCTTGGTCTCCTCGTCATAATACTGCTCGCTCACCTTCTCGATGAACTTACCCTCATCATATAACTTCTTGAAAAAGTCCGAAGCATTCTTATGATGGGTCTTCGAAGAAGTCCTCGAATAGATGTCGAAATTGATTCCGAGACCTGTGAATGAATTCTTGATGATCTTGTGATATCTGTCCACTATGTCCTGAGGAGTACATCCCTCCTTCTGCGCCTTGATGGTGATAGGCACACCGTGCTCATCGGAACCACAGACATAAAGTACATCCTCTCCCCTCATCCTCAAGTACCTCACATAGATGTCTGCTGGCACATACACACCGGCCAGGTGGCCGATATGGACAGGACCGTTCGCATATGGCAGCGCACAGGTCACAAGCGTTCTGTTGAATTTCTTGCTCATATATCGTTAATTTTAATATTTTATCATAAATCAAACCCTGCCGAGTTCATTGTTCAGGCGGGTGCGGAGGCGGTTGTATTCACCGAGTTGAGCGAGAATCTCCATCT
>CAZYCJ010000001.1:4651-81480 GCA_964645495.1 uncultured Muribaculaceae bacterium | reverse complement strand
TGAAGCTGGACCGATATACTCTCGCTCTCAGCGGAAAGCAGAATCTGGACCTTTCATACAGATATCATGCATCTCTTATAAAGTCACCGATGCTTATAAAGGTCGGAGTGGATGTCTACGGTCAGGATTTCGACAACATGAAGTTCAAGATCGGCAAACCTAAATACAGGAACGAGAATGTGCCTGTATTCACAGCAGTGATTGACGAAACCAGGATAAACCTCGCCGAATCGATCAGACAGATATTCGAAAAAGGAATCGATGCAGCCATAAAGGAAAACGAAAGACAAGAGGCTATCAGTGATCTGAAAGAGGAAATCGGCTATGTCAACGCAGTCGACCAGGAACTCGAGGCCTTGAGCGAAGAGGAGCAGAAACAACTTGATGAGCCTGTGGCTGTCAGCACAGAAACAAACGAATCATCAAACAACACTCAAGATGAATAGTCAGGAATATATTGAAGTTGCTGTCAAGATCACTCCGTACAGCGAAGAAAACGCAGAAATAGTCACTGCGGAAGTAAGCGACCTTCCGTTCGAATCATTCAGCAGCGAGAATCCTTTCCTTAAATGTTACATTCAGAAGGAACTCTATGATGCTCATGCCCTGAAGATTGTCTTGAGCGGCCTCGAAGGGATGGGCTTCGATGTGGAATTCAACGCCACCCTTGTACCGCCTGTAAACTGGAATGCAGTATGGGAGAGCCAGTTCTCTCCCATCGTCGTGGACAACACCTGCACCATCAAGGCCTCATTCCATGAAGGTCTCAAGAAGACAAGGTTCAACATCACCATAGACCCCAAGATGGCCTTCGGCACAGGGCATCACCAGACCACCTACATGATGTGCCGCGCTCTTCTGCAGAACGAGGACGCTGTCCGTGGCAAGGTCGTGATGGACATGGGATGCGGTACGGCTGTACTCGCCATTCTTGCGGCAAAGATGAAGGCTGCAAAGGTATACGGTATCGACATCGACGCAATAGCGGCCATCTCGGCATATGACAATGCGCGCCTGAACAAGGTCGGCACAAGAATCGAGACCTGGTGCGGGGATGCATCTCTCCTTCAAAGGGGCTCATACGATGTGCTTCTGGCCAACATCAACCGCAACATCCTCCTGCAGGACATCCCGACATACGCCCTCTCGCTCCGCAAGGACGGCCTGCTCTTCGTCAGCGGATTCTATGTGGAAGACATGCCTATGATCATCGGAATGGCCCGGAACTCCGGTCTCACCTACGTCAGCCACGACTCCATCGACAACTGGTGCTGCATCAAATTCTCCCGCTGACATAGAAGTTCCAGAGGGTTATGTCAGGAACCTCATCCCGCGTTCAGCGAGAAGGGACTTTTAAAACGGTTTACGGTATTCTACGGAAGCATTTCCCTTGTTTTCTGCTTCCGTAGAATACCGTAAACCGTTTATACAAAAGTGACTAGAGCGTCCTCTTGATCTCTTCGATAGTGTAAGCCTCCACAACATCGCCGATCTTGATGTCATTGTAGCCCTGGATATTGAGACCGCAGTCCATACCCGAAAGAACCTCCTTGACATCATCCTTGAACCTCTTGAGAGATCCGAGTTCACCGGTATACACAACGATACCGTCACGGATCACACGCACCTTCGCAGTCCTCTGAAGTTTACCCTCACGCACGATACAACCTGCGATGGTACCCACCTTGGAAATCTTGAAGGTCTCCTGAACCTCGGCAGTCGCAGTGACAACCTCCTTCTGCTCAGGCTCAAGCATACCCTCGATACCGCTCTTGAGTTCGTTGATACAGTCGTAGATGACAGAGTAGAGACGGATCTCGATCTCCTCCTTCTCAGCAAGTTTACGCGCAGAAGGCATAGGACGCACCTGGAAACCGATGATGATCGCATCCGATGCAGCAGCCAGAAGGATATCCGATTCTGAAATCGCACCCACAGCCTTGTGGATCACATTCACGCGTACCTCCTCCGTAGAGAGTTTGATGATTGAATCCGAGAGAGCCTCGACAGAACCGTCCACGTCGCCCTTGACGATGACATTGAGTTCCTTGAAGTTTCCGATGGCGATACGGCGTCCGATCTCCTCGAGAGTCATATGCTTCTGGGTCTTGATGCCCTGGATACGGATGAGCTGCTCACGCTTGTTGGCGATATCCTTAGCCTCCTTCTCGTCAGCCATCACTACGAAGGTCTCACCTGCAGTAGGCGCTCCGTTAAGACCGAGGACTGACACAGGAGTCGAAGGACCAGCCTCCTCCACCTTCTGTCCACGCTCGTTGAACATAGCCTTCACGCGGCCTGTAAAGCATCCTGAGAGCATCACATCACCCACCTTGAGAGTTCCGTTCTGGACGAGGATGGTAGCGAGATATCCCCTACCCTTGTCCAGAGACGACTCGATGACCGCACCGGAAGCCCTCTTGTTAGGGTTAGCCTTGAGGTCGAGCATCTCTGACTCAAGAAGCACCTTCTCAAGAAGAAGATCGACATTGATACCCTTCTTCGCGGAGATCTCCTGGCACTGGTACTTTCCGCCCCAGTCCTCGACCAGAATGTTCATCTGCGAGAGTTGCTCGCGGATCTTGTCAGGGTTGGCACCGGGCTTGTCGATCTTATTGATCGCAAACACCATAGGCACACCTGCAGCTTGGGCATGGTTGATGGCCTCGACAGTCTGCGGCATTATGCAGTCGTCGGCAGCGACGATGATGATGGCGACGTCAGTCATCTTGGCTCCACGGGCACGCATCGCAGTAAACGCCTCGTGACCTGGAGTATCAAGGAAGGTGATACGCTGTCCGTCAGGAAGTTTCACATTATATGCACCGATGTGCTGGGTGATACCTCCGGCCTCACCCGCGATCACATTGGCCTGGCGGATGTGGTCGAGGAGCGATGTCTTACCGTGGTCAACGTGTCCCATCACGGTGATCACCGGCGGACGTGGGAGGAGATCCTCCTCAGAATCCTCTGCCTCACCCTGAGCGATGGCATCAGTAAGGTTTGCTGTCACGAACTCGACTTCATATCCGAATTCCTCAGCAACGAGGACGAGGGTTTCTGCGTCAAGACGCTGGTTGATGGACACCATCATACCGAGGCTCATGCAGGCACCGATGACCTTGGTCACTGGAGTGTTGTTCATAAGGGTCGCGAGGTCGTTCACTGTCACGAACTCGGTCACCTTGAGCACCTTCTGCTCCATTTCCTGCATCTCCATCTCCTCCTGCATCCTCTGAGATGCAAGTTCCCTCTTCTCCTTTCTGTGCTTTGCTCCGAAGTTACCCTTCTTGTTCTCGTTCATGCGGGCATAGGTCTCCTTGATCTGCTTCTGGATCTCCTTCTGCATCTCTTCCTGCTCCGCCTCCGTCATAGGCTTGAACTTGTCACCGCCACGGTCACGACGGCTCTTCTTATCCTTCTTGCCGGCATCCTGCTGAGAAGCGTTTCCTGCAGGCTTGCCGCCGTTATTCTTGTTCTTGTTCTTATCCTTCTTGCCGGCATTGTTCGATGCCTCGACCTTGGTGACATCCACCTTCTGGCTTGCGGCACCCTTTTCGATCCTGTCTCTCTTCTTCTTTTTCTTCTTCTTGTCGAACTGAGAGAGGTCAATCTTGTCAACAACCTTAGGGCCGGCCAGTCTTTCCACCTCGATCTTCACCTCACGTGGCTCGGAAGCCTTGACAGGCTCTTCCGCCGGGGTCACGGCAGGAGCAGGCTTCTCTATAGGTACAGGCTCCACCACAGGTGCAGGCTCAGGCACAACGACAGGAGCAGGCTCAGGTTCAGCAACCGGTTCAGGTTCAGCAACCGGCGCTGGAGCTTTCTTCTCGAACTTCGAAAGATCAATCTTGTCGACGACCTTAGGCCCGACAGTCTGTACAGGTTCTTTCTTAGGCTCAGACTCGACAGGAGTTGCCTTTACAGGCGCAGTATCGAGCACATTGCTCTTGATCACCACCTCCCTCTCAGGTGCCTCATCTTCCTGGGCACTCTTCTTCTTGGAGCCCATCTCGATGATCTCCTTGAGTTTGATCGTGACCTTTTCCGAGTCTTTCTTGAGTTTCAGGTCTTCACCGAACTTGGCTTCGATGGCCGGAAGGTACTCATCCGAAACCTTGGCATTCGGATTCATCTCCACATTGGCCCCTTTCTCATTGAGGAAATCAACGAGTCTGGCAAGTCCGATGCTGAATTGCTTTGTAAGTTTACTTAATCTTATTTCTGCCATATATTACCCCTTATGTTACTCTTCGTCTTCAAATTCAGCGCGGAGAATGTCGAGCACTTCTGCCACTGTCTCATCCTCGAGATCAGCCCTCTTTGCAATATCCGCCGCCGACAGAGCGAGAACGCTCTTGGCGGTGTCACATCCGATGCCATGGAGTTTCTCGATGATCCAGTCCTCGATCACGTCATTGAAGTCCACGAGAAGAACGTCCTCCTCGTCATCCTCGACATCATTCTGCGGAAGTTCTCTCCACACTTCGATCTCCTTGCCTACGAGCATGCTTGCAAGACGGATGTTGCATCCGCCCTTACCGATACCCTTCTTCACCTCGTCAGGAAGCATATATACCTTGATCTTCTCTTCCTCAGGCCCTCCGAGGACGATTGAAGAAATCTTGGCAGGATTGAGAGCCCTCTGGATGAGCAATTGCGTATTTCCCGTCCACTGGAGAACGTCGATGTTCTCGTTGCGGAGCTCACGCACTATACCGATGATACGCGCACCCTTCACACCGATACATGCTCCGATAGGGTCGATCCTCTCATCATATGACTCCACAGCCACCTTCGCACGTTCGCCAGGCACACGCACCACCTTCTTGATGGTGATGAGTCCGTCGTAGATCTCAGGAACCTCCTGCTCGAAGAGTTTCTCGAGGAACTCAGGAGTGGTACGTGAAAGAACGATGTACGGAGTGGTGTTGTTCTTCATCTCCACGCTCTTGATGATGGCGCGGACAGTATCGTTCTTCTTGAAGTGCTCGCCGGGAATCTGCTCCGACTTAGGCAGTCTGAGTTCGTTTCCGTCCTCGTCAAGGATGAGGACCTCCTTCGCCCATGTCTGATACACCTCACCTGTAAAGATCTCACCGATCTTGCCGACATATTTATTATATAGGTTAGCCTTTTCGATGTCCATGATGCGTCCCTGAAGATTCTGACGGATATTCAGGATACCACGACGGCCGAAGTCCTTGAGTTCCACCTTCTTGGCAAAGGTCTCTCCGACCTCGTAGTCGTCACCGTCGGCATTCACCTCCTCGAGAGAGATCTCTGTGTTAGGATCCTCCACTTCATCAACAACTTCCCTGTTCCAGTAGATCTCGCAGTCTCCCTTGTCGATATTGATGATGATATCGAAGTTGTCTGCCGATCCGTAGGTCTTGGTGATCTGAGTCCTGAACACATCCTCAAGCACACCCATCATGGTAGGCCTGTCGATATTCTTCTGGTTCTTGAACTCTGCAAAAGCGTCTTTAAGTTCTATCTTTTCCATTTTGTTTATAATGTTTAATTGAATTCAATGTATGGGCGGACGGAATTGACCTGGTCCATCGGGAAGGTGTCGGTATGCTCCACGAACTCCTTCTTCTTCTTTCCTTCCACGGCTTCCTTGACCGTATATCTGAGGGTCACGCTCTCTGCGTCTGCAGCGACGAGTTCCGCCACCATCTTCCTGCCTCCCTTGAGAGAGACCTCGACCTTTGTACCTACAGCCTTGTCGAACTGCTTCTGCACCTTGAAAGGCTGGTCCAGTCCCGCCGAACTCACCGTAAGAGAATAGTCCTCTACCTCTCTGTCGAACTTCGTTTCGAAGAAACGGCTCACTGCAACGCAGTCGTCAAGTTCAACAATTCCCTCTTCCGACTCGATAGTCAGAATAATATCATTATCTTTGCTGACCGAAACGTCAACGATGAAGAAACCGCGTGCAACGATTTCTTCGCCGATTGCATCTATAATAACTGACACGTTCATTCTGCTTCCGTTTAATGCATAAAATAAGGGGGCTTCCAGCCCCCTGAATCATTCTCACGGTGCAAATGTACGAATAAAATCAGA
Source organism: uncultured Muribaculaceae bacterium (assembly GCA_964645495.1). Lineage (GTDB taxonomy): Bacteria > Bacteroidota > Bacteroidia > Bacteroidales > UBA932 > Cryptobacteroides. Next base: position 75,408 of record CAZYCJ010000001.1, on the reverse strand, counting down.
ATAAACAAATATTTGTACCAGAACCTGCAACATTATGGAATTCAAAGCAAAAGAGATTGCCGGAATCCTCGGCGGCACAGTCGAAGGCAATCCTGAAGCGACCGTCACCTCATTCGCCCGTATCGAAAGCGGAAAACCCGGAACAATCTGCTTCTTCGCCAACCCGAAGTACGAGCATTATGTCTACAAATGCAAGGCTGACATCATCATAGTGAACAAGACATTCGAGCCGAAGGAACCCGTTTCCGCGACTCTGGTGCGCGTAGACGACGCATATTCGTCCGTGGCAGCGCTATTGGACTACGTCACCGCCAGAAAACGCTCGTACAGGCGCTACAGAGGCTGCAGAAGCAGGGTAAGGTGGAGCGCAAGGCTCGGAAAGAAGGTCTATGTAGGCGATTTCGCATATGTGGGGAAAAAAGCCGTAGTCGGAGACTGCACCAAGATCTATGAAGGTGCATACATCGGCGACGGGGTGAAGATCGGATCATACTGCATCATATATCCGGGCGTAAAGATCTATCCCGGAATGGTCATCGGAGACCGCGTGATCATTCATGCAAACGCCGTGATCGGAGCAGACGGATTCGGATTCGCTCCTCTCGAGGACGGCACATGGAAGAAGATCGAACACACAGGAAACGTCATCATCGAGGACGATGTGGAGATCGGAGCCAACGCCTGCATCGACAAGTCCCAGATGGGATCGACCGTCATCAGGAAGGGCACCAAGATCGACGACCTATGCATGATCGCCCACAACGTCGAAGTGGGCCCGAACACCGTGATGGCGGCGATGGCAGGAATAGCAGGCTCGACCAGGATCGGAGAGCACTGCATACTCGGAGGGCAGGTAGGCATCGCAGGTCACCTTACAGTGGCGGACAACACTTCATTCGGAGCGCAGGCCGGGCTTCTGTCAAACGTCAAGACTCCCGGACAATCATACTTCGGTACACCTGCAATCCCATACATGGACTACATGAGAAGTTACACATTATTCAAGAAAGCAGGCAAAAAATAGGGATATCGAAATATTTTAACTATCTTTGCAGGCTGATTTACACTGCGTTGGCCGGAACGGAAGGGTCCGGCAGGTAATTATAGGAACGAGAGAAGGAAATGCAATTTCAACAGACTGTCAAGAAAGGCTATTCATTTGAAGGTAAAGGACTTCACACAGGAAAGGTAGCAAAGATGACCATCAACCCGGCGCCTGCGGACACAGGCATCAGGTTCAGAAGAACAGATATAGGAGAAGACGCTTTTGTCGATGCTTTGGCTGAGAACGTATCAAACACAGCCAGAAGCACCACCATTTCCCAAGGCGAGGCATCTGTGTCGACCATCGAGCATGTGATGTCCGCACTTACAGGAATGGGAGTGGACAACGCTATCATCGACATCGACAACATCGAAGTCCCTATCTTGGACGGAAGCGCAAAACCTTATATCGATGCCATCTGGGCAGACGGTTTCCGGCAGCAGGATGCCCCCAGAAGATACATTGAGATCAAGGAGACCATCGAGGTCACCAACGAGAAGGGATCAGTGGTCAGGATCGAGCCTGCCGAAGAATTCAGTTACGACATAAAGATAGACTTCAATTCCAGGGTTCTCGGTGTACAGCATGCCATCTGGGACTCTTCTGTCGTATATCCTGAACAGATCGGAACATGCAGGACCTTCGTTTTCTTCCATGAGATCGAGTTCCTTTTCAAGAACGGACTCGTGAAGGGAGGAGACGTCGACAACGCAATAGTAATAGTCGAACATCCGGTGACGGACGAGCAGGTGCAGAACATGTCAGCCCTCTTCAATGTACCGGCACTCAAGGTGCGCGAAGACGGTTATCTCAGCAATCTCGTCCTCCGTTTCCCTAACGAATGTGCAAGGCACAAACTTCTTGACCTCATCGGCGACCTCAGGCTTGCAGGAGGTTTCCTCAAGGCCAAGGTGACTGCAGAAAAGGCTGGACACGGCATCAACACCACTGCAGCAAAATCCATCAGACAGACACTATAAACACAACAATTATGGCAAATATTCACCCACTTGCGACAGTACACCCGAATGCAAAACTCGGAGAGAACGTAGAAGTAGGACCATACGCATACATCGAGGAACATGTGGAGATAGGAGACGGCTCCAAGATTCTTCCTCATGCCACTATATTCAACTATGTGAAGATGGGAAAGAACTGCACAGTCTTCCCTGGAGCAGTGATCGGAGCGATACCTCAGGATCTCAAGTTCGAAGGTGAGGTGACTTATGTGGAGATCGGAGACAACGTCAACATCCGTGAGTGCGCCACCATCAACCGCGGTACAAAGGCAAGCGGCAGAGGCGTGACCAAGATCGGAAACAACGTCCTCCTCATGTCATACACCCACGTCGCTCATGACTGCTGCGTAGGCAACAACTGTATCCTCGTAAGTTATGTAGGCATCGCAGGCGAGACTGACGTGGACGACTGGGCAACAATCGGAGGAAGTTCTGTGGCACACCAGTTCTCAAGGATCGGAAAGCACGCTTTCATCGGAGGCGGCTGCAAGATCAACAAGGACGTTCCGCCATATGTGCTCTGCGGCCGTGACCCTCTCACTTATGCAGGCGTCAACATCGTGGGTCTCCGCAGAAGAGGCTTCACTTCAGACCAGATCCGCAGCATCAAGGACATGTACGACATCATCTACAGCAACGGCACCAATGTTTCGGATGCGTTGGCTAAGATCGAACTCGGCTTCCCTCAGTCAGAGGAAAGAGACACCATCCTCGAATTCATCAGAAACTCGAAGAGAGGCATCATCAGAGGCATGGGCAACGATGTGAAAGGCAATATCGACTAAAGTGCCCGTACTCCTTTCAACCGCATATTTTCCGCCCGTTTCCTACTTTGCAGCCATGGCAGAGGGAATGGAAGGATTGAGCAATAGACGCGACGGAGACAGTTCACTCGAACTGTCCCCGTCCGTCGTTTATATAGAAGCCTGCGAAAACTTCCAGAAACAGTCCTACCGCAACAGATTCCGTTTCCATGCGGCAGACGGAGTGCAGACCCTCTCCTTCCCTATCGTTCATGAAGGCGGCACACACAAGCAGCCCATATCGGAAATAAAGATAGCCTGGTCAAAGCCTTGGCTTCAGCAGCACAAGAGGGCCATCATCTCGGCCTACCGCACATCCGCCTACTTCGAATACTATCAGGACGAACTCTTCGACATCATGGACCGTCAGAGAGAGACCTTGTTCGAACTTAACATGGATCTGATGAAGTTCTTCATCGAAAAGACAGGCATCGCAGTCGACCTGCGCATCACAGAGGATTATTCCCGCGACGGCATACTCACATCCGCTGACGGATCTCCCATCATATGCAGAGACCTTCGCGAAATCATCCATCCGAAACGCCCTAACACAATCCTTTCCGACCTGGGACTTGAAAAGCCGTATTTCCAGGTCTTCTCCCGGAAACACGGCTTCCAATCCGATCTGTCCGTCATGGACCTCCTTTTCAACGAAGGTCCGGACAGTATCCTATATCTGAAGAGTCTTTGATTTACTCATCTCTTGATCCTGCATTCTGGAACTTCTCCACAGGCACATCATAAGCAAACATCTCGTAGCAGTTACCCTGAAGATCCTGACACACGACAAACACCTTGTCGATAACCTCTATCGTGTTGCCGACTGCTGAAGGCTGTCTGAACTCGATCTTTTCACCATTATTGATGTTGATCAGGTGTGTGACTTCCACATCATGACCCTGCATATTCTTTGTCTCCACATAATTGCCACCACAATCACAGACAGAGTCATGGTATTCCTGACTCGCCCAGATTACAGAGTTACCCCAAAGAGGCGCACCATGCTCGCTACGATAATGTTCATAGCCCACATGAGGCCAGACCCAATCCTCTGAGACTGTCAGATGCCAGTCACGTGGCTTATCCACATACTCTATGATCTTAAGGATCTCCTCTTCAACAGAAAGAGTCAAATCTGCATTTCCCTCATTAAGATAACTGTCAGTTCCTGCCAATACATATGCAGTATAGTCAGCAGGTACAGTCACATAAAATCCGTACGCTCCAGGCATTTGGCCGGCAGCCGCAACAAACTTGGAATCAATCCACTCGATTGTAGGCATGGCAGCCTTCCACTTCGGATCATCTGAAGTGACCACCTGTCCGATAGCGACAGCCCTTGTGGTGAAGAACAAGGCATTGGCCTTTGACATTCCGCCGTCCTTATCCTTTGCCATAGCCACGACAACATAGTCCACCTTCATATCAAGATCAGTCATTGTGATACTGCCGTTCACAACAGGATACTTCTCCATCAAGGATGTAATCCTGTATTGTTCAGCATTGAGGAACATGTACTCCTGAGCACTCTCCGCGCTTCCTCCGAGATAGTTTGAACTCTTCCACGTATTATCCGAAGTCTTGCCGATCCAGTAAACGAAACCTGCAGCGCCTTCAGAAGAAATATTCACCACGACATTGCCAGGATCATTAGTCACCACCTCCAGTTGCACTGAAAGACTGTTATATGTGATGGCAGTAGTTGCACAATTGTAGACAAGGACCTTTCCGTATTTGCCCTCGGCATCAGAAGCAACAGCCATAAGAACATAGTCAGTAGCAGGCTTCATCTTAGTGATGAAATCCGAAGCCTTCACATTGACTGTCTCCTCAGTCACTGACTTGCCTGACTCAAAAAGGTATTTTGCTCTGGCAGTATCGTCTGCATACTTGGCTGCATCAGTCTTTGTCAAGAAAGCATAGTAGATGTTTTCAGCACCTTTTGCAGAAAGGGTCGCCGACACTTCAAGAGGCTTGGTCTCAACACCTGAATATGAAACCTCTACCGTACTACCGGCGGTGAGAGTAAGAGTCGAGAACTCGCACACCACGACATCCGCCGCTGTATAGGTCTTGCCTTCTTCAGCAACAACCATCCACGCCACATACTCTGTTTCAGGCTCCGGAGTCACATCTGCAAATGTAAATACAGATCCCTCATATTCCATAGGAGTGGTCAGCGCAGTATAATATCCAGGCATATTGAGACAGTACAAAAGATCTTCAAGAAGGAAGTCTTTCTTAGGAAGAACGTCAGCATAATAAGAGTCTACACCTTTCAGTTCCATGCTGAGTTGTGCATCACGGAAACTTGCCCCACCGACTTCAAACCTGACTGCAGCAAACGTGAATGTCTTGCTCACAAGAGTACCTTCCTTAAGATAATATCCCGCCTCAGACTCAGTATAGTAGTACAATGCAGGAATAGCCCAGAACACATATTCGGTACCCGGTACAAGGTCGGCACCTGCGACCTCTGAAAGGTCGTGATCACTCAGATCAGCATCCGACACAGAGAATCCGTCAGGGTAATCATACACTTCAAGAAGGCCCTCGGCAGTGGTGAAGACGGCAGCCTCATCAAAGTCTGCGGCTGCGCATACACCATAGACAAACTTCTCAAGACCACTGTACATGGAAAGATTCGCTTTTCCATATGTAACAGCCAATTCCTTGAAAGGCTCTGTCGAAACATAGAGTTTTGCAACAGTCGCCCTACCACCTTCAAGAACGGCAACAACCTTGAGATCACCTTCAGCAGCAGCAACTCCGCTCTCGATCAGTTCAGAAGAAGGAGCGGTCACATCAAAAGCCATAGATCCGTCATAGTCAACAAACTCCTTTACTCTCCATCCGTCAGGAATCTGGAGGACATAATCCACAACACCTCTCGCTTCCACTCGGACACGCTCAGTAAGTCCCTCTGCAACATAATAGTCGGAAATAGGAGTAGCAGACCATCCTGACTGCTTAACAAAGAAAAAGCCCGCAGCACCATCGACAGTCACAGTAAATGTCATATCCTCACCGAAAGTGAAGGTTACAGCATAAACCTCTCCTGTAAGTTCGTCTGTAATCAGTTCATAATCTGAGAATACAGAGTTACCTGTAAGCGGATACTCGACACCACCGATCACCAGGAAAGTATCTCCATCCTTGACTACAACCTCCGGTGCATCGCTGACAACAGGGATAGCCTCTCCGTCCTTGTCAAGGAACAACTGCTTGCTGCCTTCATCATCGATATAAGCCCAATAGTCGACTCCGTCACTGAGAGTGATGTATGTGACATAGGATTTCAGATCCTTCTCAGGAAGAAGCTGGAACTTATATCCGTCAGAAAGAGTGATGGTGGTGATGCCTGTAGATGCATCCGTGCTCACGTCACTGATAAGAAGTTTTCCTGAAAGCATCTGCTTGAGTGCCTGGATCTCACTGTTCATCCTCTCTTCCAGATCATACAATTTCTCAATGATCAGGTCTATCTGTTCCTTCAGTTCGGAATCATCATAATCATTCTCATAATAGTTCTCATTAATGATTTCCTTCGTACATGATGACAGAACGAAAGAAACAGTCATAAGCACTGCAAGTCCTGCTTTGAGGACTGATTTAAAGATTAGGTTACTTTTCATATGCTTTGAAATTATTGTTTTTCATGAATAAGGTTTCCGTAACGTCCGCATGGCAATATCAGCGGCTGGAAGTCAAGCGGTCTCAGACAATATTCAACAGCAGCCTTGGTACGAGGCGTATCCTTCCATCTGTCTTTGCCTGTGATCTCACAATATGCCCACTGAAGTGCGATGTTATAGTCCATATTGCCCCAATCCGAGAAAGAATACGGGAAGACATCATCTGCTTCCAGATGAGGCTCGGCGATACCGTTGTCATTGTTCACGGCCTCATCAACCTCGATGCCATCCTTATAATCGCCCCAGTCCTTGGCATTCATGACATAGAATGTGACAGGGGAGAAAATGAATCTCCTTCCCTTGCAGGTGGTCTCTGAAACTGTCATTCCGACATTCTTCCCTTCCGTACGCACCCCTATCATCTTAACAGGGAAATCGATACCTCTGAGAGAACTTATCACCAATTCCGCAGCAGAAGCGGTATTATATGAAGTTATGACGAAGAGGCGTTCAAGGCTGAGATCTATCGGAAGGCCGAGATTGTCTGTATCGTTATTATACCCATAGTTGAACTTCCAGTCCTCCGTAACTCCATCGTTATAGACGACTTTGGTGAATGTCTTGTCCCAGTTTGCATGACCTGCGATGCAGCCTGAAAGCCACCTGCTCTGGGCCACCGCCCCTCCTGCATTGAACCTGAGGTCAAGAACCAGATCAGTTATACCTGCTTCCACAAAATCCTGGATGGTTTCCTTAAGAAACTCATGCGAATCGAGATCAAAAGTCTCATAGACAAGATAGCCGACCTTCACCGACTCGTCATCCGGGTCACTCAGCACAGAAGCATGAAGTACGGGATCATATACATGAGCGCCTGCTGTAGCGACACCTGATTCATATGCATTAAGGTCATACCCTCCCTTGTCATTAGCCTCGAATCTGAGAAATGAGAATGTATATGAGCCTGACGGATTCGCATACAGACCGTCAAAATAATTCTTGTAGGTACCGGTGGTAAGTCTCACACCATTCACTGCATATATAAGGTCTCCCCTTCTAAGTCCTGCAGCCTCGGCAGGAGAGCCACGCCTGACATATGATGGTGCAATGGCCATGTCTGTCGATCCCTGAGTCAGGGCAGTGGAGATGAACGGTCCGAATCCAAGTCCCCCTGTCTGAACAGCCTTGGTTCCAGCCTGTACTTCGGCAATGTTGGTATAGATGAAACGGGTACCGGCAAGACTACCATAAGTGGCACGATAGTATCCGCCATCCTCGACATTAGCCTCATCCAGCGACAGCAGATGAGTGGAAAGGAAGTCTGCGTAACTTACAGTCAGGTCGACTTCCTGAGCATTGTAGGCATCCTTGAAGAGGTAGTCCTTCTCAAGAATACCATGCATATAGGCATTAAGGGTCTCATTCAGTTCAGCATCCACGCTGACACCGCTGGCCGCCTGAGTCAGAACAGCCGCTTTCACGGCATCAAAACCCTCCACGGTAACCCACACTTCCACAAAGCGTTCCTCTGCAGTATCATTCTTTTCAAAGTCAATCTTTATTGCGCTCCCCTTTTTAGCATCACCGCTTGCCGAGGATGCGATCAATTTCACCCAGTCCGCCTCTGTCTGTGAAAGCATCTTCAGGGAAGCGGTCCAGGAAGCGACGGGATCAAACTTCACCGTCACAGTGGCACCACGGTAGGACACCTTCTTTTCCGCATAAGGATTCACGATATCGGACAAAGGCTGAGTATCTCCTTCCGTCTGTTCCTTATCGTTATCCGGACCTTGCGTATCAGCAGGTCCTTCGTTACAAGAAGCAAATGTTAAAAGTGCGATGATGGCAACCGCCAGATATCTATTGACATGCATAATGGTCAGATTCAGATTTAAATTTTCAAATATACGAGAAAAAAGTCATTAATAGTATCTTTTTCCTTGCAAAACAACTCACATCATGCTAATTTTGCTGTAAAATTAAAATTTCATTTATGAAAACAACGAAAATCTTATCGATTATCTCCGTCATTCTGATGTCAGGATGTGCGGAATCCGGCCAGACTGACAACAACGACGGACAGACAGATATTCCTAAAGGCAAACTCACCATCTCGGCAGACAAGACCGCTATCTGCGCAGACGGAAACGATGCTGCCACATTTACAGTGACCTTCATGGAGGGCTCGGAGGCAAAGGACGTGACAGACAAGGCGGAAATCTATTTCACAGAGTCAGACAAACTTCTTGGCAGCGACAGGTTCAGCACAACGTCAAAAGGTGAGTACACCTTCTACGCAGCCTATGGGCTGAACGTCTCCGATGAAGTCACGGTATCGGCAATCTCCGTCATTCCCGAAATCCCTTCAGATCCGGAAAAAGACGGAACCTCGTTCCATCACCGCATGCTTCTCATACAGCATACAGGTGCGACATGTCCTAACTGTCCAAAGATGATGACCTCTTTAAAGACCCTGTCAGAGGATGAAGAGTACAATTCATCATACTGCCTCGTGGCATCACATGCTTACTACGACGGATTGAATGACGCAGCCTACTCTTCCGCAGCCAAGACCGTTTCATCATTATTCAACAGCGGCGCATATCCCGAACTCACATTCAACCTCACTAACAAAAACACGGGATATGACTACAAAGAAATATGCCGGGAGATCGACAGCCACAGGAAGGAAGCAGTCCATGCAGGAATAGCCGCAGCAGCAGAAGCAGCCGATGGCGAAGTCGTGGTCAATGCTGAATTCAAGTTCAGCAAAGACGGTACATACCGCATCGGAGCATGGCTGCTTGAAGACAACATCTTCGCCACCCAGTACGGCGCCACAGAAAACTGGCATCATACTCATAACAACGCCCTCAGAGCAATGTACGGAAGCAGACAGACGGAATGCGTCTATGGAATATCCCTCGGTGAAGTGAAGGCAGGAAACAAGAAAGACATGCTTTTCAGACTTTCTCTTGAGGAGGGATGGAAATCAGAGAACTGCAAAGTCATGGTCTTCATCACAGAGAAAGACGCCTCAGGCGATGTATATGACATTGTAAACTGCACAGTATGCAAGGTCGGAGAGTCAGCATCATACGAATACAGATAAACACACAAGCAATGAAATTCCCGAAGTATCTATCAGTAATCGCTGCTTTCGCAGCATGTCTGGCATCGTGTCAGGAAGAACCTGCACCGGAGCAGAAGAGTCCGGTGATACAGGTCGCAGAGCAAGACATCACCATCAGTCCTGAAGGTGAAGAAAGAAAGGTTGCATATCAGGTCGAGAATCCCGTAGAGGGGGTCTCTCCAGAGGCGACATGCGAGGCCTCGTGGATCGAAAACCTTTCAGTCAAGGCCAGAGTCATCGAATTCTCAGCAGGCAAGAACGACACAGGAGCCCTCAGGACTGCAAAGATCAAGGTAACTTACAAAGGAGCCGAAGAGCAGGAAATATCCATAAGCCAGGAGCAGTGGAATGCCCCTGTCACATTGACCATTCATGAGACAGACGCGACATCCGTGAAATTCTCAGTGAAGACTTCATCCGAAGACATGACATGGATAGGTCAGATCGTCGGAAAAGAATGGTATGAGTCATACGACGGAGATCAGGCAATATTCGAGGCTGATCTGGCGTATTTTGCGTCTGAAGCGAACTACTATGGCGTATCGCTCTCGGAATACCTTGCCGGAATCATGATCAAAGGGTCAAAGGACAACCTTACATATAAAGGCCTTGATCCTCTCAGCGAATATATCCTCTATGTCTACGGTATATCCGCAGAAGGAGAAAGGACTACCGCGCTCTACACAGCCGGCATAACAACTAAGGAACCATATGACGGCCCTATCACCTTTGAATTCGACATAAAGGAGACTGACGCCATCATGGATGTGACTGTAACTCCGTCACATGACGGAGTGGACTACTATTGGAACATGATCACCCCTGAAGAGGCCGAAAAATACGGAGACAACACACAGGAGGCCGTAACGGCATGGCTGACTGCAAAAATTGAAGAATATCTTTCATACGGAGATTATTCATCGAAAGAAGACTTCTTCGAAAACAACACGACAAAGAATCAGGCAAACAGTACATTTGAAGGAATCGTCCACACTGACTACATATTCTATGCTTTCAAATGGGACAAGGAATGCAATGTCATCGGTGATGTAGCCATAGCTGAGCATACTACAGGAGATGTAGCTCCTTCAGCAAATCAGATCACCGTGACAATCAGCGACATCACCCAGAGTTCATTCCACGTCGAGACAACGACAACCAACAGTGATCCTTACTTCCTCCTCGCAGAGCCCGTATCAGACATGGCTGAAGTAAATCTTGAAGATGACGATGCGGTCTTCCATTATTTCTACGACTGGCTCGGCACCTTCTATATATGGAGTTACGTAAGCAACGGCAACATGGGAGGAGACTTCAAGGAACTCAAGCCTGATACCGAATACAATGTAGTGACTTTCGGCTACAAGTCCGGAGCCTTGACTACAGATGTCCAGATACAGAAAGTCAAGACCCTTCCGCTTGGTGCTGCCGAAGAATGTACATTTGAATTTGAAATCAGCAACCTGAAGACCACCAGCGCCGAAGTCACAGTACTCCCTTCTGACAAGGGTCACTACTATTATTGGGACATCTTCCCTGCCGAAATGACAGCAAACATGATCAAGAGTGCAATCAAGGAAAAGTTCAACGGAGAGTATTATGGAGACATGTGGGAATTCAGCAGCGAACTGACCATCTCTGATGATCATGGATACCTGAACTATCTCACGCCAAGCACTTCATATAGGATTGCAGCCATCCTCATCGACAGGGATGCAGAAAGTCTGGAATTCAAGAGTCTTGTACATTTCAGCGAAACCTTCACAACTCCAGAAGCAAAGATTTCAAAGACCACAGTAACATGCGGATTCCACGAATTCTACGACGGTGACGAGATCGCTCAGATCGAGCCTGACAAGTTTGGTGGAATGGCAGGTTACCCATGGCTGCCTCTGAAAATCGAGATTGACGGAGAATATGCAGAATACTACTACACTATCTTCACTTACGAAGACGGACTTGAGGATCCTGAAAAACATCCGGACAGCATGCTGTACGACCAACTCTTCAGAATAGGATGGTCATCATCGACATCACAATACTTCAGAGGACTATGGAACACACCTCTCATGATAGCAGCAATGGCTATAGATCCTGATGGAAATTATACCACCATCTACCGTAAGAAGTTCACACTCACAAAAGACCAGGCGGCTCCGGCGATCAACTTCGTAAACAGTTACGGCAAGTAAGTTTGAGATCGGATACTTCTATTCGTAGAAGTATCCGATTTTATTTGTATCCCATGCCATGGAGATTACATAGCCGTCTTCATCAAACTCGTATGAAAAAGGATAGTCGACAGTACCTGTTCCCGTCGGATCTTCCGGATCAGGAACAGTGACAGAAGAAGGCAGCAGGGCCGAATCAAGATCATACCATCCGAGAAGATATGGAAAATAGACAAACGGATCATTGATTTCCATCATGGACATATAACCCCACGCAACATCGGCAGCACCCGGATGATTGACGAGTCCCGGATTCTCGTACTTGAAACCGGTGTTTCTGAATCTGATGAGATTTCCGTCGGAATATTCCAAAACGCAGAAAGAGCGGCTTGGAGATGAGATGTCTGTAAGGAAACCATCTGAATTATATGTCCAGGTGAAACGAGTCGGTTCTTCTTTCCCATAAATCAGGACGTCCGATGCATCAGGGAACCCGGACTCAGCATTACGGTCGTAGGTCATTTCCATATCATTTGACTGCTCACGGCCGTCTTCAGCCAGTTCTATCGCGGAAAGAGTAACATCACACACATACTTGTCATACGCCTCAAGAGAAGCCTCTTCCCCTTCCACAACATATTCTGACAAGGTCAGTGTGACCGGATCACCATAAGATATATCCCACGAATACCTCAACATGGCAGTTCCTACATAAGGAGTATCATATTCTATCCGCACAAGAGTCTTCATCACCAGTTCCTCATATATCATAAAGTTCTCTGCCATCACCCACGACGTTCCGTCCTGGACAAGATATACCACATACGCGCCTGCAGGCATATCTTCAGGAATGTCTATCGAAATACCGCTGCTGATGACCGAAGCCTCGAGAGTGATCTCCTCTCCCGATGCTCCAGTGAACTTCACCGAACAGCCGGTTTCGAATCCCGCTCCAGCAATTATCACCTGATCGCCCTGTGTGGCACCAGAAGGCACCTTAAGTCCTGTCACAGGCATAGATGCAGCGGTAACAGTGATCTGTCCGAGTTCCTTTGTACCGTCCTGCACAAGTCTGACCTTATAGACTCCTGCAGGTACATTTGAAGGAATCTTGAAAGTCAGTCCGGACGAAGTCACTCCGCGGACATCCATATCATATTCCTTACCATCAGCAGACACAAGGATAATGTCTGCCCCTTGCACAAAACCATCCCACTGGATGATCACCTCCTTACCGGCCTGTGCAGTCGAAGGTATTACACATTCAGAGGAAGATCCCCCTCCGTTTTCTGTTCCTCCGTTTTCCGGAGCAGACTTGTCACATGCCCAAAGGGTGGCAAGCATCATAAGAATAATCAAACGTTTCATATCATCAATATTTTACTTTCATTATCTGATACCTTCCAACTGTCCCAGAGTGACGGCTGTAGCCTCCTCGGACGGGCGCGACATATCATTGCTTATGATCCGTCCTTCCTTGTCCAGAAGGATGAATCTCGGAATTCCCTCCACCCTGTATGCATCCATGAAACTGCTCTGTGGTCCAAGATAGAGTTGTACTCCTGTCATGTTTCCTTCGCCTACCATCTTCTCCCATGCCGCCTTGTCCTTATCCACAGAAAGTCCGAGGAACACAATATGCGCATCTGCAAACTGTTCCTCGAGAGTCTTCAGATAAGGCATCTCCCTTCTGCACGGACTGCACCATGTAGCCCACATGTCGATATACACATACTTTCCACGAAAATCCTTAAGCGTATATTCATTACCGCTCAGATCCACCGCCCTGAAGTCAGGAGAACGTCTGCCCGGACGGGACAAATCCCACCTTTCCTGCTTCTTCCTGTACTGCGCGACAAGAGAAGTATCCTTGACATAAGTATGATACAGGTTTTCCATTTCAGCGATATCCTTCACTCCGAAATTATCCACATAAGCCGAAGCGATATGATGCATGATTACCTCCCGTACCTTCGTATCCGACAGGTTTGCGGCAGAATACTTCATCTGCGCCACAGTCTTAGGATAGATATCAGTGAGTTTTCTCCCCTCCGGGTCAAGGATATGCATCGCCTCGGCAACGAAATCGCGATACTCATCGACTCCGGCCAGAAAAGCATCCTCAACCGCATAGGAAGCCACATGGTCATAATAGGCCTGTTCAGGCATGTAAGACATGTCACCGGACATGATCATATGACCTACAGGATACATAAGCAGTTGAGCGCCGTAGGAATACCTTATCCTTCCTTCCTCCTTGCGGACGAAGGAGCCATCATCTTCAAGTCTGTTCGCCTTGAGTATGTTCAGAGCATCCTGCTCCCTTCTGTCCAGACGGGCCACATATTCCTCAAAAGGCAAGGCGTAATCTTCGTCCGGAAGAGGAATCAGCGAAACGCTGTTGAGATATTTCACTGCATCAGCCTTTCCTCCCACATATGTGAACGACCCCGCGAGATCGTCCCCACGGAAACTCAAAGACACCCGGTCGCCATCCTCCACATACAGTTGTATGGACTCACGTCCATGAAAGAGCCTGAGATATGCGGCATCCAGTCCGTTAAGGATGACAGATGCTTCCCCATTCCCGTCAAGAGGGAACACCTCAATATTGTTGTGACACACCACCACGACTTCCTTTGCCACGGGAGTATCGACCTTGACTTCCAACACTATACCATCACCGGAAACCGACTCGTCACAACCGGCAAGCATCAGAAGCGATAACATCAAACCAAACAAGCCTTTCATATCAAAAAAGTTTAATAAATCCTTTCCTTATACGTCGCATCTCTGATTTCAGCAAAACCATCATACACAACAGGTTCCACTTCACTGAAATCTCCGTCAGACACACGACCGTCATATACCCTGAGTCGTCCTGCCCCATTCTTCACACTACCCACCACAAGGTCGTAACTCTTCTGGAAGTTCTCTGTCTTCTGATACAGATTGAACTTCAGGCATGTGATTCTTTCGCCAGGTAGAGAGAACTGCACCTGTGCCGATGCAGGAGACTCAGAAAGGTCGACACGGTAGACCGTACTGCCAACAGCATAATACATATAGTTCTTCAGTGAACTGAATGCATAAAGGGCTTGGTCATCAAGTATATCCCGACACTGGGACAAATCCCCATAATATCCTTTGCCAAGCACATAGGTACAATCGGCATAACGGAGCATGTCACCAAGTTGAACACCATACAGATGACACGACCTGCCATCTGAAAGCAGCACATATGTGATGCCCATCTTCGCATTGCCCGGATCATACCGTGTGTTTTCCATATAGACCAGATCCAGCCCCTCAGGCCAGGAATCAAAGGCAGTACCAAGTACACCTGCTCCCGGAGCCATACCTTCTGCAATACGGCCCATCTCATCCATACCGGTCAAAGGCTCCAGCCCACCGAGATCATTGGCAGCAAGCAGCGGGCAATAGGCGACAAGACGCTTAGCATCCATATCATAAAGCATATACACAGCAGCATATACCTGAGTAGCAAGGACATTAGCACCGACATATGGCGCGACATCAAAACCTTTATTGACAGCACTGCCGTAAAGCCCGTCAATTCCCATTATCTCGCAATAATGCGCATCAGTCCCGCTCACTATCACTTTGCCGAAACCTGCGGAAACTATCGTATGAGGAGTGAGTTTCTCCGTAACGGCCACCTCGTAGGCAAAGTCATATTCGGGTTTCCATTCAAACGCATCCTTTCCCAGACGAGTGGCTCCATCATCGGTCAGAAGGTAGAACGGGGATGAAGCATCCGTCTTGTCCGAAAGCCACTGGATCTTTCGAGGGCCTCCCATCTGAGGCATCCCGCTTGCCCTTAGTACATCCTTCATAGTCTCTCCGGTAACTGACGATACCATGTCCAGCCGGGCCATACCATTATCAGAACAAAGCACCATCCATCCCTCCGACATGGACGAACTCACAGTCAGATTGACTTCAGCCTGCCAATAAAGCCCCGTAGAAAGTTCCTTGACTGTAAAATACAGGGCATAGGAGCCCGGGGCCAGAGTCACCTCATAATCAAGATTCCGTTCAGTACCGATCACTGTCGGATCAGACAAGGAGTTTCTGTCTATAGCCTTCCATTCAAACGAATACTCTTCCCCGCTGAAATTCCCGTTCCCCAGATCAGGGACAATAACCAGTCTGGAAAAAGTCAGGACATTCTGATCCTGAAGGCCGCTGATCTGTGGCTCATTCAGGTCAACATAATCATAGTTGCCCTTATCCTGACTGCATGATGCCGCAATCAGCACCATCATCATCATATATATTGTCTTTTTCATCTTCGGAATGTCAATGGTTCATCAGTCTCTGCATCGAATGCTTCCTCATCATATGGCTCACCGGCAGTCCTCTTCTCCACCTCACTCTGGACATAAGCCGTCATTTCTGAGGAAATATAAAGAAGTTTCGCCAAGGTAATCACTCCAGGATCATTGAAGTCTGCAGGATCTATATCCAGCACCTTGCAGATAAGTTCAAACTTCTGCTGGGTAAACTTTCCCACCAGATTTTCATCCCAGGCAACAGGCGCCTTTGTGAACATGTCCGAGAAATAAATCCTTAGTTCCAGCGTCGAAACAGTATCATCCAACTGCACTATTTCAGTGACAGGCAGTGCAAAACATTCATTCTCATGAATATCAAGACGGATCATCTTCCTCTCACGCTTCAAGGCATCAGTCCTCATCAAGGTAATCATGTAATCCGTATATGATGCTCCAGCGGGGAGAACAGGATTCTCTGGAAGGAGATAATCTGTCCCTTCCACCGCATTGTCCGACGCCACCGTCACAGACAGAGCCCTGTCCTCTAGCGAAGTCCTTCCTACAAGTTGGATCCTGACCGGCACCTCCATGATATCGCCAGACTGATATACGAAGGTCAGATCCAGACTGTCAGTGACAGACAACGACCCGGAAGTGTTGTTGAAATATACACCGGTAATGTCATTGAAATAGCCCGGGTTGCGCTCCTCACATGAAACAAGGAGAAGAATTGTCAGTATTATCCAGATATTCTTCATGGCTTTAATTGTCGGTTTCAGTATCAGGCAAAGGAACCACAAAGACAGCATCGTCCGGCTGAGGATTCCTGCCTGCATTGGATGAGAACATTATTGGGGAAAACATTCTCTTGTACATGAAGAATAGTTGTCCCTCACCGTAAAGTTCTCTGATATATTCATACTGGAGAGTTTCTCTTGTCAGAGACTGGAGATTGGTCACACCTCTGTTGGAACGAAGGATATTCACATATGCCAGACCGCCCCCGATATCTTCAGAACGGCTTTCTGCGGCAATCAGATACATTTCCCCCAGACGTATCATCGGAATCATGGTATTGCATATGTTACCCGTATCGACCATATCCGAATACTTGTAGAAATACCGATTCGCCCCGGTAGCGACCCAGTTCACACGATACCTGTAATCATCCTGGTTTCCTCCGGTCACGGCCCCACCGCCGAATACTATATTGCTCATGAGGTCATTGTCCATCCTGAACACATAGTTAGGGATGCGGCTTGGATCGAAATAGTCCTTGAAGAGAGTGTTCCTCTGGGAGTGGGTCAGAGCAAAGATCACCTCAGAAGAGAAGATCCGGTCCGGATCATCCGGTGACCCGGTCACAAGGCTCCTGTCAACAAACGGGAAGATGCCGGCATCCGACGCCTCTATCACCTCCGTCGCATATCCATAAGCGGCCTCCCGATCACCGAAATAAAGAGCACAACGGGCCATAAGTGCGGTCACGGCATAATAATTCAGACGCAGATTTCTGTAATACATGAACACGGAAGATCCGTCTGCAGGAGGTGTCGTCATCGTCCCTGATGTCCTTACCGGATCATTGGCAAGAAGAATCCTGGCCTCCATGAGATCGTTCATGATTTCATCAGCCACTTCGGAAGCAGGCAGCAGCGCATTCGGCACCAAAGTATATTTCTTGTAATAAGGGATGCTCAGCGACTGAGGACTGCGCGAATACACCGGACCGAACAGGCGAAGCATGTCGAAATGAAGCATAGCCCGCAGGGCCATAGCCTCTCCCTTTATCACATTCTTGTTGTCTCCGGAGAACTTCACATCTGTTTCCTCAAGGTTTTCCAGAAGCAGATTGCAGTTGAGTATGAGGGAATAAGCCTTGTTCCATGTCTCGTTCATCCTTGCACGCCAATATTCCGTACCGTATTCATACTCGGCAAGATCAGCATAATTACCCCATACCGAATTGTCCGTTCCTATCACATAAGCACCGCCCATTATCTCAATCATCTCCACAGACAGAGCCCCACCATAAAGCATGTCGCTGTTAAGTTCGATGTATATTCCATTAAGGGACTTGATGAAGCCATCTTCGCTTGACAACAGGTCACCCTCAGACATCTTGTCATACGGCTTCACATCGAGCCAAGCATCACAGGACACCGCAGTCATCAAAGACATTATTGCAAACAATGTAAATATCTTCTTCATAGCACCCTCAATTAAAATGTAATACCGACAGACATGGTGACAGTCCTTGCAAAAGGATAGTCTATGCCTCGCTCGACCCTGACGGAAGTCGCCCTGAAGACATCAGTCATCGTGAGCTGCACATTCATAGCGCCAAGACGCATCCTCCGGGCGACTCTGTCAGGGAACTCATATCCTATGTTGAATGATTCGCCGACAATCGAATTGTCATCCATCACGAAACGCGAAGACTTCTCTGTCCTCTGGACAAGGGATATTCCCTTGAAATATGCCTCTCTGTTATTCTCAGACCATCTGTCATAGAGGGCACGCTTGTCCTGATTGTTGTATACGTCCTGTGTACCGATGTTCTCGACCTTCTGGAACAAAGACGAATTGAACACCTGTCCTCCCCATCTGTAACGGAAGTAGCACCCTAAAGAGAGTCCTTTGAAATAGAACATGGTACCGATCAGTCCCTCTACCTTCGGCTGGGTATCTCCCACCACGACCTCGTCATTTACATCATAGGTGAACGAATAGGTTCCGTCCTTCTTTACGAAAAGTTCCTTTCCGGTAGCAGGGTCGATGCCGGCAGAACGGACTGCCCATATGGCTGTAGGACTGCCTCCGTCATAATAACGGGTCGTTCCGACAAGAGACGACTTACCGCTCTCATTCAGTGCACTGAACGAATCTCCTATGTCAGCATATACCGACCTTGAACTTGTAGCATTCAGGCTGATGTTCCAGTTTATTCCTTCTGCCGGTCTGTATATCGGAGATATCCTGAATGTCGCCTCCCATCCCTGAGTCTTCTGACTTCCGGCATTCATCGCCACACTGGTCACACCCATGGAACCCGGAGTAGTGATCACCGCGAGAAGAGGATCGGTATGTTTCCAATAATAGTCAAGGGTCATGTTGACTCTATCACCCCAGAATGTGAGGTCGGCACCGACATCATAGTTCACCGTCTCCTGCCAAGCGAGGTCAGTGTTTCCCAAGGCATTCAGGATGACTCCTGTTCCGAAGACATTTGTCATCCAGCCGTTGAACTTATATGTCGAGAAAGCCTGATATGCTGAGAAATTCTGGTTGCCCGGATTACCTACCGAACCACGTATCTTAAGCATCGAGAAGAAATCACTGTCCTTCATGAACGGCTCCTTATGGATATTCCATCCTGTACCCACGGACCATGTGTTCCTGAAACGGTTGCCTGTACCGAACATGGAGGCACCGTCAAGACGGTAGTTGAAGTCGAGAAGGTACCTGTCATCATAGACATAACCTCCATTGATGTAGAAACTTGCCGCACGCTTCAGGCTCTCGCTATAATCAGGAGAATCTCCCGACGGATATCCGTTGGCGAAAGACGGGGCATCGAACTGATCGTCCGTGAAACCGTTTGCCGAGTATCCGTATATATGTCTGGAATTATTGCTGAAATTGAAACCACCTACAGCATTTACCATATGTTTCTTGGCGAACAGTTTACCGAAAGTCACGGCAAAATCCCCCTCATAAACCAGTTCCTTGATCTGGGTATGGGTGTAAAGTCCCTTTTCCGTCTCGCCCATATCATCAAACTGAGTATGCTGAGGAGAGAGGCGCACCTGCTCGTCGTCATCCTGCTTGGTGAGACCGAACTTAGCCCTCAGACGAAGCGCCTCGGTGACAAACCACTCGAAAATGAAATTGTTGGTAAATCCGAAGCCAGTGGCCGTATCCCAGTTATTCAGATGGGCATTCCACAACGGATTGGCCACGGGATAGTCATCTACTCCTTCTTCAGGATAATAAAGATATTTGTCCACCTTACCGTCGGCATTGTATTTCCTGTAATACGGATTCGCATAGGCATATTCAGCAAAAGACACCGTAGGATTTGTCACATCCAGCCAGTTTATCGACAATTTGTTGCTGAACTGAAACTTGCCGGTACGGTATATAAGATCGACATTACCTTCAAGAGTGCGTCTGTCGGAATCCTTCATGACTCCTGCCACATTGCCATAACTCAGACCGATACCATATCTGATCTTGTCCTCACCTCCTTCGGCATAGATGTTATGCTTGTGCGTGAAACCCGGCCTTATAGGTTCACTGAGCCAGTAGGTATCCACTCCCCTTTCTATTTCCTTCAGTCTCTCGTTGCGCAGATTGTCAAGACGGATCTGTGCGAACGGGTCGCCCATATTGTCCTTATAGACGCCGGCTAAGGTCTCGAATTCAAGTTTCTCTCTTGCATTCATCAGATTATAGTCGCTCAGATCTGCGATTGAAAGTCCGAAATCACCCTTGTATGAAAGTTGCAGACGTCCTCTTGCAGGAGCCTTCGTCTCTATCACCACCACTCCGTTTGAAGCCTTGGATCCGTAGATGGCAGTGGATGCGGCATCCTTGAGAACAGTCACGGATGCAACTCTGTTCATGTTCAGATTCATGATGGTCTCAAGGGTGGTTTCGAAACCGTCCAGAATGAAGAGAGGCTGATTTGGGTCTGTACCATATTCCTCCTTCAACCCCACGACACTGGTCTTTCCGCGGATCTCAATGTCAGGCATCATGTTAGGGTTCGAGCCGAACTGTGTGTTCTCCATCATCTTGAATGAAGGGTCCAGAGTCTTGAGGCTCTGAAGGACACTGGATGAACCGACGGCCTTAAGTTCATCGGTCTTGAAAGTTGCGGATGCTCCCGTAAAACTTTCCTTCTTTCTTTCATAGACTCCGGTCACGACTACGTCATCCAACTGCTCGGCATTCATGTCCATCACTATACGGCTGAAAGAGGCGGCATTCTTCAAGGTGAATATCCTCACCTCGTCATCATATCCGACACAAGAGAAAGTGACCTCGCATTTCTGCCGTGGGATGCTAAGTTCATAAGTACCGTCAAGATCCGTCACGGTACCATATTTCGTTCCCTCGACCATGACAGCGACTCCGATCATAGGCTCACCGTCAGCCGAATCAACAACCCTTCCTTTCAACACTGCGACATCACTCTGCGCAGAAAGCGTCCACAACGAAAGAAAGGCCAGAAGTATAGTGCAATAAAAAGTCTTCATAACAAGGGAAAAGAAGAAACAAATGTACGCAAATATACGCATATATCCAAACACATCAAAATCATGGAGTGATGCCTGATGATTCTTATGATCAGTTGAATACCTATCGAACGACACACATGTGCCGTCCCGCGATGATTTTCAGATTCAAATTGGCCGCCATGCTATGATGCGGGGGTACGACCAGGAATTACTTATTCCAAAGCCGCCACCTGTTTCTCTGTCAGACCTACAAGTGAAGCAATTTCGACAGGCGGCATACCCTTAGCCTTAAGGTTCCTGGCTATCTCCAACGCCTTAGCCTGACTCCCTTCCTCTCGTCCTTCCTCCTTGCCCCGAAGCCAGCCTTTCTTCTCAGCGTAGTCTATGGTGTTCTGATAGTCGTACTTCATCTTCTCTGCGCGTTTATATGACTCAAACTGTTCTGCGGTAAAGTTAGAAAATTCTGCAACATCAAACAATCTTTCAAATGTTTTTTCATCAAAAGCGGCAGGACGGGACTTCAGTTTCGGAAGGTTACGGAACAGGTACATCCACTTGTCTGTCACATTTTCCAGTTCCTCCTCACTCCTGTCAAACCTGGCCAGTTCCAGAAAAATAAACTGGAGTTTGTCACCGAAGAGTTCCCCTGTGTCCTTCTCACGAATCAGATATTGCGACCTGTACCTGCCTTGAGGCCATTCCGCACCATGCGAGATGGCAAAGTCGGTGATGCCGACAAAGGTCACGGGCTTGAGATTGAAGTCCCAGCGGAACCCCACCGTGTTGCCATGCTCGTCCTGGTAACTCTTCTTCGCCCGCGCAGCCTGACGGATGATCGGATAACTCGTATAGAACAGAGAACGGTCTCGGAAGTACTCCTGCGTTCTGTATCTTCACGTCAACTATCGTAGGTCCCGCAACGATGTCGTTAAGGAACTGGATGAGTATATCCTTGCACTCTTCGCTCCCGAACACCCTCTTGAACATGTAGTCGTTCGTCAGGCTTGCATAACCGGTCAGCACATCCTGTCCGTTTCCCTGAATTTCTTCGTAATATTCCTTCATAGTCAAAAGTGTTTATGTTTACGAAGGCAAAGTTCAGAAGGATTATCCGTGTAAAGAAAAAGTATACGGATAAATCAGAAAATCGCGCCCTGACACACTTTCAGAGGCGATTTGATACTGAAAATTTGTTTGATATTTTGCAAATATCAAACAAATTCCGCTGCAAAAAGAGGGAGCGGAAAGATCCTCACGGCTCCTGCGGAGCCTCAGGATGACGGAGAAAAATGGAGGCTCAGGATGACAGGGAGGATCGCTCATGACCTCAGGAGGACGGATGCCCGATCTGGTCGGGCATGACGGAGAGATGCGAAACGGAAGAATATGGCGTTTCATGCGGGAGAGAAAGAGAAAGCGGTGCGGCACCAAGAGGTGTCGCACCGCGATTGTTATCCGGCATTTACATTATCCGTAAGGAATTCTTACAGCATATACAATACCTGATTAAAATTACATGGCTACGCCATTAGGAGTAACAGGGTAAACTGTATCTGAAACAGTTGCGTCAACATCAAGCTGGATGTCTGCGCAAGTGAAATGACAAGTAGTCTCAGTAAGGTCAGTATATGTGATCTCCATTGTCTGCTCCTCACCATACATGTTGTATGTTACAAGGGTGATTACACCAGATGTAGCGTCAGTTGCTGCCACAGAATACTCTGAGCCGACGTACTCAAGATAACCCTCCATGCCAAAATCAGTCGCATCATATGCAAGATAGAAGTATGCCTCAGCTGAAACGCCAAAGTCGAGCATTGCAGAAACACCCATAGCCTCCCAATCAAAGAGCCACTGCTTACCCTCGACAGTAAGCTCAACCTCTGACTGCTCGCCATAGATCATTGCGTACATCTTGTCATGATAGTACTGCATCTTGTCCTGGAAAGGAACTTCAGTGTAGTAGTAGTTACCCTCAGCATCCTTCCAGCTGGCTGCAACATACAGATTTGGAGCAGCCTGATCGTGGTAGTTGTTTGAGTAGAAGAAACCTGATTCATAAGGCTCTGTAGTAGTCATAGTTCTCCATGATCCATAACCAAGGCACCAAAGCTTCGCAGCCTTTGCGGCAGCCGGCTCAGTCATATCATATGAAAGGCCGTCTACATAAGCTACGCATACCTCAGTTGCTTCTGCAGGAACTATTGTGTAGGCAACCTCATAATAGAACTGATACTTGTCATAGTATGACTGGTATGCATATCCATAGTAAGCGCCGTCACCATAACCGTAGTCAGGATAGAACTCTGAATCCTCAGGGAGAACAAGAGTGATGGTCGGCTTGGTAGCCTCAAATGCTGCACCCTCAGTAATCACGCCGTCGATTGAGAATACACTCTGGAAGTTGAAGATCGCTGCAGATTTACCTGGAGCACCGTTCTCATCGTAAGGAAGGACAGCAACCATGTATGAGTTGCCATACTCGCAGTTAGGAACATACATATAACCGTCAACAAGTTCATCAGCAGAAACCACCTTTGCTCTCTTATCGCGGTCGAAATGGATAGTCAGAGCCATAGCGGCATCGTCCTGTTCCTCGTATGGATTGTAGTAATAAGTCTCCCACCATATATACTTGTATGAAGCGGCAGTACCACCTTCTACAACAGGCTTGAACATGAACTCAGTGGTGTTCTTGAGAACGCCGTCAGTAAGGTTGGTCTCGTAAGGTTCAGTGAACAAGATCTCGCTGTAGACGAGTTCCTCAGTTGTAGCTGAAATCTTCGCGAGCTGACCATACTTTCCTGAATCGTCAACGAAGAAAGCAACGAAGTGCTGGGTTGTAGCAGGATCTGTGTCGAGGCAGTCATAGTAAGGGAAGTCGACATCGCTTGGAGTCATACCCCACTCCTGGAGGAGACGGTTAACGAGGAGCTCGTCATCGCCACCATAGAGGTTCCACTCTTCATCGTCAAGCCACAGATAGTAGAAAGCTACCCAGTTAGTAGCAGAAGGCTCGATCTTGACAGCAACCTGAGAACACTTGTCAACCTGCTTCTCTACCATTACATAGTCCCAGATCTCATAATCATACACCTGAGCCATATAAGTGGATACCTGCTCAGCAGTTGCATTAACCGAACCGCCTGCAGTAAGAGGTGCGGTAGTGAACTTGAACTCATAAATATCCTCTACAGTGTACTCGTCCCACGAACGTCCATCCATAGGGATAATGAGGAGGTAGATATCGAGATTTGGAGCGTAGTTGCCTGACATAGACGCAGTTGTTCCCTCAGCGATATCAAGGACTGAACCTGTATATGACTCAGTGTAGTACTTACCCATCGGGCCAGACCAAGAATCAGGATCAAGTGACATCAATATATTCATCTTGTAGTCCTCGAGAGCTCCTTCGTAATTAAGGTAGTTAGCCGGGAGTGCGCAAGCAAGATACTTATCAGTACCATCTACAGTCACTGTTGCAGTTACATTGTATGCTGTCTTCTGTGACTCATCCTCTACCGCAGTAACATTGATGACAGAATAGTATGCAACCACGAAGCTGTCCATTGTATAGGTCTCGATGCTCCAGTCAGAAACGAGAGCCCAAGCCACATACTCTACACCTGCCTCAGGCTCAGCACCAAGAAGCTCGGCAACGTCTGCAACGACTTCAAACTTACTATCGTTCGTTGCATAGTCTGACCAGCCCTTTGAATTGAGGTCTGAAAGAAGACCAGCGACCTCAGCCTCGAATGAATCTCTTGGAGACATGCCATAGTAGAACTCAGGAGCATAGCTATTGTTGCTTGTTGCTGTAAAGTAAGCCTTTCCAGCGTAAGCCTTAACCTCAACAGGACGGTTGGTCACTGTCACAGAAAGCTTACCTACCATGCACTTGCCCTCTGCGCTGCAAGCGTGAACTTTCACGTAACCTGAAGCTGCACACTTTGCAGGAATCATATTCCAATCCTCATCATAAGTATATTCTGTATCCTCATAGTTAGGAGCAGTCACTTCGAGCATTCCGTCAGAAGCGATCTCTGCATACCAGCCCTTAGGATATGACATCACTGTGATATCTTCGATGCCAGAAGACTTGATTGTCACCTTCTGAGTAGCCTCCGAAGCAAAGTAAACCTTACCTGCGCGGATCTCGAACACGATTTCCTCAGGTTTCTCAATAGTGAACGACTGATCACCTACAGTGATAGTCACGCTGTCACCGTTATCAACGAGAGAAACCTCCTTGCAGGTACATGGATCAGGAATCTCGCAAGTGCACTCCTCAAGGACAACACCTGTGCTCACCCATGTCTTGCCTCCGTCGAATGAATACTGAAGTTCGTTCGAATCTGACACCTGGAACTCGAGAGTGTAAAGGGCATCAACACGCGCTGTGAGTGCAGCAAGCTGATCCTTGATCTTTTCGACCTCAGTAAGACGATCGTCAAGATTCTCAACCTCTTCCCAAAGTGCAGCATCATCGTAGCATGAAACTACGAGAGAAGACGCAGCGACAAGTGTCATGACACCTGTGCAGAAAGCATAAATGCTTTTCATAATCTGTCTTTTCATAATAAATAGGGATTAGTTAATAAAAAAGTAATATATAAACATTGTGTTTATTCTGTTATTCCGAAGATTTCCTCCAGAGTCTGTGCCTTGCCATCCTTGCAGATGAGATGGTACATCTTGTAGACAGGTTCGCCTTCAGCATCCTTTCCGACTGCTATACATGCGGCAATGACCACGTCATCACCCTTCCAGTCCTGAGATGTGTCGCTGTCAGCGCGCATACCGCCTCCATTGTTCTCGAAACCACCTGCAACCCAGTTGTAGATACCGTCACGCCATTTCTCATAACTGATTCCCGACTCAGCGATATTGTTAAGATGTCCCTGATTGAGACCCGATATATGAGGGGCAAGATCAGCAGTTCCCTGAGTATAGCAATAGAGGAAGTACTCTACATCATGATCTATCTCATATCTGACAGTCCAGTCATATGAGTCACCTCTTTCATAAGGTACAAGCGAAAGGTTCATGGTAGGGTCCGGACCCACCTGCACCTCACTTGTCACGATGCTGTCAAAGAGCATAGGGCTGATGTTGCCGTCAAAGTCCTCCGCACAAAGGAAGACAGTATACTCCGTATCCGGAGTCATTCCTGTCCAGGTGAAAGGATCGCTTCCGCTTGAAACGGTCGGCCAGGCATTGACATTTATATTGGAATACTCCATCGATCCTGAACCTGTCTCAGAAGGTGAGAAGATATACTCCACCCATTCTGCCCATGAACTATCTGTCCAAAGCCCAGGATTCATATCCCTGGTCATATACTGCACATACACCATGGATACGGTAGAAGGGTCATAGGTGATGTTCATCCGGAACTGCGTACGGCCCGGATTGTCAAGCCAAAGTTTAAGATCCTTCACCTTGCACTGATCAGGAGATGTCACATTCCTCGCATCCATGACAACAGGCTCCGAGAATGTAAGCGGCCCCGGAGTACCATAACCGTTTCGACCTGTGTAACCGATATAGTATGTAGCACCAGGCTCCAGACCGGCATAGTAATCCAGTCTGACCTTACCTGAAGAACCGACAGCCTCGGAACCCTTCCCGGCATCCTTGTCCCAAAGGAAATTAGGATTGTGACAGCCGTATCCGTTCTGAACAAGATCGATGGCCTCAAGTTTCCTTGTCGTTTCCGATTCGCTCTCAAGAGCCGCTTTCTGTTCCGGTGTGTAGACACGATAGAAGATTGTGTTGCAATCCTTCGGCATTTCCACCATGAATTCAAAATATACCGATGCAACCCTATCCTCAAGAATATCAATTACAGGAACCACAATCTCCTGCTCCTCAGGAATCTCCTCAAGTTGGAAATCGCTTCTGCTATATCCCTCCTGTGGAGTGAGGTTTGCGTCGACAGCCACAGCACAAGTCGTACTCAGGATGTCATGATCGGCAGCCTGCCCGTAATCCCATGAATAGTAACATGAGCCTTCCACATTCGGATCATATACCGACGGTTCTGTGACCCTTGTACGCATGAAGTCACGGAACATCGTGTCTCCGAATGCATCTATATATTCATCGATTTCCGCAGTGAGACCTCCGAAAAAATAGATTCCGGCAGCATCCGCATTCGGATAGTGCTGCACACCGAATGCACGATAGCCCGTATTCACCTCTATCTCGACCTGCGGGTCTCCTATGAGAGCCTGACTTGTGGTATGTACATAGCAGAGAGTGATCTCTTCCTGATTGGTTGTATTGACTGTAGTGTCAGTGCCGCCGACCACAGCAATGATGTAGTCACAGTCCGGAATTGCAATGGCCGATGCCGCAGCATATGATGTGCTCATCCAGTCATATTCGATCTGAAGGAAATCCTCAGGATTATCGAAGTCCTCAATGGAGATCTCGTATCCGCCACTGCCTTCCGCATTGAAAAGGTAGGTTCGGATATGCTCTTCCATATCGATGGCATCAACGCCGGCAAGCACACCGGAATTCCTGTCATTCAGAAGGTTGTTGTACAACTGAGCAAGAGGATAGACATCAAACTTGAACGACTGTACCATCGCACCCGGACGAAGTTCGAACACGAAATTCTGGTCCTCGACCCTTTTAACTTCGATGGTCACTCCCACATCCGAGCCTTCAGCATAAAGATTGCCAGGTTCGAGAGGATATGCGTCGAAATACGGGAATGTGAATGCAGGCTGATCCTCTGTTCCACCAATTTCTTCCTTTCCACCTTCCTCACCCGGTGTCTGCTCAGTATCATCAGTCTTGCCCTCATCTTCAAGAGGCTTGTCCGCACAGGAAGCGAATACCCCCAAAAAAGCAAGAGCCATCAGCAATAAATTAAAGTTTCTTTTCATAGCATAGCATCATTTTCTATTTTACATCATAACCTGAATCTCCGCCATCTATCGGGCAGACATTCATATTGTCAACAAAACCGTCAGCATCAAGTGCTATGGCATATATCTCAGTGTTATCCAGATTCCACGCACCTTCTACATCCACCGTCCATGTACCTTCGGCTTCCTCATCGGCACCTATGACTCCGTCATCGGTCAGTTTCTCTCCGGTAAAGGTCTTCACATAAGAGGTCACCACCTTTCGGACCACATGCCTGTGAAGATAATCATCGATTCCGTCAGGATACATGGTGGTCTTCTGCCATCCTGTGACCTTATCTTCCACTACTAGCACAAGTACCCTGTATACAGACGACTCCAGAGACGTCACCTTTACCGTCACCCCAGCACTCGTCCCGTCTGAATCCATCTCAGAAGAAACAGCCACTCCGCAACTTGGAAGATGTTCCGTAAACGCGGACTCTATGCTCGGGCGAAGCGACGACGCTCCTGTGTCAGTCAGGATTCCAGATTCCCTGAAATCCGTAGTGAATGCAGGATATGCCAAGCCGTCAAACAGACTGATAAGATCCTGAGTCTCTTCTATCGCAAGGGCATCCGTACCTTCCCTGTCAGAATGGAAAGCACACATATGGATATAGTCCTTATACTTCGAAAGTTGAGGGAGGGCAAGGATTCCTTTCATATTGTCATATCCCTCAGGACAGTTTATGCACCACGCTCCTGTAAATTCAGCCAGAAGAACGTGACGGTTGAATGCCTCTTCGCCCGAACCACCGCTGCCGGCACCGGCCAGTACGTACTGCGCACTTTCTCCCACCCTGCATTCATTCACATTGTTTGCTGTCCATGTGTAACCACCGTCTTCCGATACCATTGCGGCAACAATCACCCTCATGCTTTCCACATCCCATTCATCGGAAAGAGTCACAGTCTTCGAAGCCTTGGCCTCGACACCAACCGTAAGAGGAAGGTTATCATTGAGTTTGTCTCCAGAAGCACTCGTAAGGACATCGCGTACGACATTATTATGGACATAGTCCTTATCACCGGACTGATCCGCCACTATGCCGTCCTCCACAAGAAACACAATGTATCTGTAAACGGCAGGGACATTTGAAGTGATGCCGACATCAATCTTCAACTCCCCCTGTGAATATTCTGTATCTATAGCAACACCACAATTCGGCTTGTATGCCTGACACTCTTCGGAAAAACTTTCATCAAACTCGGGCCCGATGAGTTTCTTATCACCTCTGCGCATGTTCCAGAACAAACGAGGAAGTCCGTCCACACCTCCCAAAGTGCTGCTGAAATCCGCAGTCTCGGGAACTGTCATCGGATCCGCAATACCGCCCATATCCGAATGGAAGGCAACAACGGATACCATGCCGGGATTTGCATCCTGGACTTTCTTTATACCCTTTGAGGCCGACGGACAACTTGTGCATCCCGTCGAAGTGAAATAGACGCCGAGCACCCTCTGAGCATAATCCTTTTCCTCCCCCGAGAAGAATGAGGAAGCGACCACAGTGACAGAATTGTCCGTATAGTTATTCCCGGCATAATAATATCTGGCAGTGAACTCGTAGGTACCGGCCGTCACAGTGGAAAACTTGTTAGCCCCATAGGACATAAACTTCTCCTCCCCATTGAACTTCCTTATCAGCTGAAGCGTCTTTGCTGTACTGACATCCTCCTTACCAAACATCACTATGAAAGTCACTTCGTCATTCCCGTCAGCAGAGATCTCAGTCTTGTCAGCAAAAATCCTGAGAATCCCATCCGGTACCTCATTGACATCAGTATCATCGCCCCCGTCGGCTTCCGGATCCACAGTCCCTGTACAGGAATAAAATCCAAAGGCCGCGACAGCAGCAAGCATGTATCTGAATATCTTCAACATGATTATTCGTTATATCTGTAATCAACAGCCTTGCCGTATGAACATTTGACAATATTATCCATCACAGACTCACCGTCCACCTTCTTATGAGCCCAGACTGCGACATAATATCTATTCAGGACATCCTCAGACGGCACATTGCCCTCACCAAAGTCGAAAGAGAACTCCCTCTCCGTCTCTCCATCCTTCTCCAGAGTCTTCGCTTCCGCAGAAACATATCCTATGAAGTTCGGCGACAGATTCAGCACCACCTCATCATACATACCGTCTCCGTCAACAGAATAACCGCCTTCAACAGGTCCCAGATCGTCAATGAGCACCGCACATGCGAGGTCATAGTCACCTCCGGCGCTGGTCTTCAATGCCGCCTTAACCTTGAGTGCCGTACCGTCAACAGCCACAGAAGAGATCTTTATGCCGCAAGTGGCAGGATGCTCCAGACGACGCCTGTATATATTGTCTTCAAGCACGGAGGTAACCTTGGAACCAGTCTCAGCATGACTCAGGTCATACACAAGAGTCGGCCAGCCGCTGCCTCCGAAACGTGATATCAGATATGAGCCTACGTCGACATTTCCAACATACAAGGAGAACGGATCGGTAGAGCCGAAATCTCCGTGAAATGCAAGCACTACAGAATGGTCTTTCGTATCATCAGACAGGCCATGGAGACTGTTTGCCAGAGCAGGACATGCCACACACCACACGCTGGTAGCCTTGAAGAGGCCTACATTCCTGTGGAAGACTTCATATGCAGCCCTGTTGACTGCATTGATTTCAACAGAGTTTTCGCTGTTTACGCCATTATATCTCGCAGTAAATGTATAAACGCCGTTACCGATAAATGTTGCAGTCCTGGTAAGCCTCGGCACCCTCACCACCTTGTCAGATGTGATGTTGATGTCCTTGAGAGTATTCTTGTCATCAAGCATCTCGCGGCCGTACTTGTCCTTGAGAGAGAAAGTAACAGCATCCGCTCCGTCTGCCTCGACTTCGGTCTTGTCCGCAGAAAGGGTGAATGGCGCAGTGAATTCATCAGGAATCTGCACCTCTGTATTTTCATTGCCTCCGTTTCCGTTCTGTTCAGGGTCAATTGTTCCAGAACATGCGGCAATAGCCAGAAGAGAGAATGTTATGTGGATTATTCTTTTCATGGATTTCTCGACTTCGCTCGAAATGACAGGGGTTAGAATGATGTGGTCACGCTGAAGTTTGCTCCCGTATAGTTTGGAATCAAGCGACACACACCGCCGGAACATACCATACCATCCTTATAACGGCCGTATCCTGCCGCCACCCTGGTGCGTCCCTTGGTGTAACTTACACCGACATTATAGTAATGCATCTTTGACGAACCATGGTTGTACATGTCGCTACCCCAAATGCTCCAATGAGGTGCAAAATTGACCTCTAGGAGGGCTGCCATCCAGTCCTTCTGGTCTTCATGAGTGGTCAGATACTGAAGTTCCATACGGGTAGAGAACGTCGGAGTCCATTTGTAGAGAAGGTCCGCTACAAAGATATTGGAGAGCCATGTGGTCTTGTTGGCACCATACGAAGGATTGTACTCCTGCAGCGAATACATAAGCAGCATCTTGAACTCCTTTGTCCACTGCTTCTCCACATCAAAACTGAAATCGCTGAACAAAAGGTTGCCCGGTTTGAATGAGCCTTCCTGTGCAAGCGTACGATATGTAGAGAAGTTGGCATGAATCTTCATTCCTCTTTTTCCTCCAAGGACAGTTCCACGACGGAAATTGTAGAATGCATCAACCTGTCCACCTATTTCTCCGCTGTTGAATGCAAATGATGTGTCGTCACCAACCTGAGGATTGTAAGGATGAAGAGTGGTGAGCATGTATGTATACTGGGTACACATCGCAGGCACATATGACATCATATTGATCGGTGATGCCACAGAAGGGAGGATCCTCTGTCCCATCCACTCGAGACGTCGCCCTGTCACAGTGACACCCAGACCACGGCCGTTATATCCCAACTCAGCCAGTTGCGCATTTCCTCTCTTCGGAGTGCCTGACACCAACTGATTTCCTATATCGACATACTCTCCCTTAAAGAAGAAACCGGCATAGTCGAAGTTGAGTCTTCCCGACCACCCGAGAGTACTTGCCTTCGCTCCCGCTTCTTCCGCATCGATACTGATCTTCGCATATTTGTTGAGTGCGGAACCTTCAATGGAAAGGACCACATCATCCAGTCCGATAATGTCGGCCAGCGACACACTGAGGTCTGCACCTCTGACCTGAGTATCAGAGAATTCCATTCCATAGCGCGGCATTCCCCACAAAGCCTTGAATGCAATCTTGTTATCCCAATCATACGCAAAACGCGCACCCATAAGGGCATTGTTGAGACCCAGAGCACGATCCTCCCAAGTACGGAAAAGCAGACCGCTTCCGAACTGTTCGTAGAATGTTCCGGCCGTTATCTGGAAGTCTTCATCCTTCCAGTCAGCATAAAAATTAGTCAACTTGAACCTATCCAGTTCGGAAGGGTAGCCGATGATGGCAGGTGCATAGCCTTCAAGCTGAAGACCTGCAGAAAACTTGCCCTTATAATAGTCGAGTTTGAGATAGTTGTTAGAAGCAAACGGGTCGTCATCAGGCTCAAAACCTTTCAGACCGTTCCCTTCGTCTGCCACATAGAAGTGGTTGTTAGTTTCGAAACTGCCTGTAAGGTAGCCTTTTTCCTGTGCAGAAAGCATCACGGCAGACACCGCAGTCAAGATGACAAGAAACAATCTTTTCATAAATTCAGTCTGTTACGGGTTTACTTCGAACACTTCTTTATAGCCTCAAAAAGTTCGAGTTCATTGCCAGGCACATAGGAAGTGTGCGAATACACGATCTTTCCGCTTCCGTCCACTACGAACACATGAGGAACGACCGATACATTCATCGATCTCATGAAATCCTGGTTCTTGTCGAACAGCAGTACGAAATCCTCGCCCCAGCCACGGCCTTCTGCAAATGACTTCGCCTTTGCAAGGAGACGGCTGTCATCCGTAGAAACCGCAACAACACGGAAGTCGGCTTCTTCCTTCCAGTCAGGAAGAGCATCATAAACAGCATCGAGTTCTCGGATGCAAGGCTTGCACGATGTCGACCAGAAAGATATGATCATCGGAGTGCCTTCTTCAAGAAGAGCCTTGGTGTCAACGGCTTCTCCCTTTGAGTTTTCAACCTTGACCGACGGTACCTGAGCAGCACACACTGCTGAAATGAAGAGCGCTATGCTCAAGAGGAATGTTCTCATACTATTATGTTATAAATTTATGTTTATACAATAAAATACCCTGCCCCAAAGGGCGATTTAAATGGCAAAAGTACTCATTATTATTTTGAAAATCAAAAAATTTCAAGCAAAACCTAAGGGATATGCCATAGAAGGCTCTCTATGCCATAATATTGAAAAGTGCAACAACTTGTCCTGCCTCCTTGACGTCGTGTACGCGAAGGATATCCGCCCCGTTCATGAGGGCAAGCATATGGGCCGCCTGAGTGGCAGGAAGAGCCTCCTCGGGAGTGACACCCAAAGGCTTATAAATCATGCTCTTGCGCGACACGCCCACCAGACATTTGCGCTTCTTGTCATTCTGAGCGGCACTATCATTCTGAGCGAAGCGAAGAATCTCCCCCAGATCCCTGAGCAACTGCCAGTTCTGCTCCACCGTCTTGGCAAAGCCGAACCCGGGATCGAGGATCCAGTCCTTGATGCCGTGAGCCTCCGCACGTGAGGAAAACTCCCGGAAGTAGGAAATAACCTCCTGCGTAACATCCTGATATTCAGCAAGAGTCTGCATCGTTTCCGGTGTACCTCGCTTATGCATGGCAACATACGTCAGCCCCAAGCGCCCCACCGTCGGAAGCATCTGCGGATCATCCTCACCTGCAGAAATGTCATTGACGATAAAGTCTCCTAAAATATCATAAGTCTTCTGCACCACAGAAGACCAATATGTATCTATGGAAATACGCACATCAGAGAATCTGCTGCGGACCGCCTCAAGTACGGGACGGAGACGGTTCCATTCCTCTTCCGGACCGACGGGGAGGGCTCCAGGGCGGGTCGAGCACGCTCCGATATCTATGATGTCGGCACCATCGGCGACGAGTTGTCCGATACGGGAAAGGGCGGACTCCACATCGGCACATCTGCTGCCGGCAAAATAGGAATCGTCGGTGAGATTGACGATACCCATGATTTCTATTTGTCTGTTCGTTTTCATTGCGGGCGCAAAAATAGTAAAAAGATTTCTCTACTTCGCTCGAAATGACAGTTTTTGATTAACTTTGTCTGATAACTTAAAAACAATCGTATGCTAGTAGTCCTCGAAGGCCTGGACGGAGCAGGCAAATCCACACAGGTAAAGAAACTCAGAACATATCTGGAAAGCCTTTTCGGTGATCTAGAATATATCCATTTCCCAAGATATGATGCTCCCGTCTACGGAGACCTCATCAGCCGTTTCCTTCGCGGAGACTTCGGATCGAACGAGACCGTCCATCCCCAGCTCGTGGCCCTTCTTTTCGCCGAAGACCGTCATGGAGCCGCACCGCAAATGAAGGAAAGACTTGCCAAAGGAGGTGCAGTCCTTCTGGACAGATATGTATATTCCAACATCGCATATCAGTGCGCCAAGGTGGGCGATCCTGACGAGGCCGAAGCCCTTAGAGACTGGATATTCAACACCGAATACGGTGATTTCGAGCTCCCCCTCCCCGACCTCAACATCTTCCTGGATGTCCCTATCGGATTCGTTGAGTCGAAACTGAAGAGTCAGAGGGGCGGCGCCGACAGAGACTACCTTGAAGGGGCTCAGGACATCCATGAGGCCGACATGGCGTTCCAGATACGCGTGAGGGACATTTACAGAAAGCAGTGCGAAAGAGATCCGAGATTCATCCGCATAGATTGTTCAGATGAGAATGGGGAAATGCTTCCTCCGGGCGCGATATTCGCAAAGGTGAAGGCTGTCGTCGACGCCACAATTAACTGAAATTTGAAATCATGAGATATTTGCTTCTTCGACTGAAGAGATTCTGCGGATTCCTTACAGGTCTTGTATTCTTCATTTCCGGCATTCTCAAACTCCTCGATCCCGTGGGAGCAGGACTTGTCATGAAGGAGTACTTCGAGTTCCTTCATATCGGATTCCTCGACTTTGCCGCAAAGCCTCTCGGGACTGTCTTCGCCCTGGCGGAGACTATCATCGGTACAGGACTCATCACCGGAGTCTGGAGAAGGACGATGGCCCTGGCAGCCATAGGATTCCAAGGATTCTTCACCATCCTGACCCTCCTGCTGGTGATATTCAACCCTGAAATGGACTGCGGATGCTTCGGAGAGGCCATCCATCTCACTCACGGGCAGACATTTGTCAAGAACCTTATCCTGTGCGCTCTTCTGGCCGCATACTATTTCCCTCCAAAACATCTGGGCCAGAACCGGGGACGCAAATATGCATCTTTTGCGATCGTATCCGCTTCTGTAGCGGCATTCACCATATATTCATGGATGTATATTCCGATGGTGGATTTCACTGACTTCAGACCGGCAGCGGAACTTCAGACAGGCAGCACATACTCCGCAGAGGACAGGTTCGAATCTGTATTCATATACGAGAAAGACGGCATGCAGAAAGAATTCGGTCTGGAAAACCTTCCGGACTCTACATGGACCTTCGTCAGCACAGAAATCCGCACGATTGAAGGCTCTGATGCGGGAAACACCATAAACCTATCATTCTACGATGCCGAAGGCACTTATGCAGATTCACTTGCCGCCGAGGGACAGGTGATGGTCATATCCGTATACGACACAGATATCAGAGAGTCGCGTTGGACGAAGATTGCAAAGTTCATGGACAGGGCCTCTGAAACAGGTTTCCGTCCTATTCTTCTGGTATCCTCGCCGGAGGTTCCTTCAGACATCCCATATTATTTCTGCGACTACAAGACCCTGCTCACCATGAACCGCTCGAACGGAGGTGTCACCTACTTCAACAACGGACACCTTATCAGCAAATGGTCTTGGAGAACAATTCCTGACCTCAAAGAAATCCATAACCGTGACATCACAGAGACCATAATTGATGAAAATACAAAAGGAAGCCTCTGTTTCCAAGGCTTCCTTCTATATGTGTTTGCAGTGATGCTGCTGCTTTAGTCGGCGTATTCGAACGGAGTCTCACCGTTGATCGGGCAATCGATCACATTCGCCACGAAGTAATTACCCTTTGTGTTCTTCATTGAAACGAAGACCACCAGATGGAGGTTTTCATCAACGCGTGCAGGCCACTCTATACCTCCGTTGATCGCACCCTTCTCTGTGCCATAGGCCCAGATCTCATCGAGATCCCAGGCAAACATGATGTCGGCAGTCTTTCCGGCAACGATATTTGAAACAGGAATGCCATAGAAACCGGTCTTATATTGTGCATCCACATATCGGATCACATGGTTATGGGTATTCATATATTCCTCACCGGCCTTTATATTGGTCTGCTTTGCCTCGATGCCATCTTCAAGCAGGAATGCTCCCACCCTGTATGCTCCATCGACAGCTGCCTTGACGGTCACCTTGAAAACGACATCAGAGCCCTCCTTGCTGGAGTTCACTGCAATGCCTGGAGCAACCGAAGCCTTGGCAGAATAAAGTTCGTCAACCAATGACTTGATCGCTCCCTTGTCCTGCTGCATGAGGAGGTAATCTATATCGAACTTCACTGTAGGGAAGCCTGTGATCGCATAGAAGTCCTCAAAAGCCTGATTGTGAAGATAGCATGGGTCGGCCACACTGTTTATCAGACCGGAATGACATTCCGTAAACACAAGTTTGTCAAGAACATCGGCATATGTCAGAGTACCGTCCTCATTCTCGTCTGTTTCCAGCCCATGAAGAACCCTCTCCATCGACGGACATGCAGAACATCCCACCGTAGTGAACTCGGTAAGCATCACTCTGGTCTTGAAGCTGGTATTGTCCGGCTCAGGGTCCTCAGGACTCTCAGGGATGGCCATATCAATGGCCTTGATGGTTATTTCCTCAGAGGTATAGGTGCCGTAAACTGCCCAGAACACATATTCACCGTCAGCCTCAGCCTTGAACTTGAATTCAGGAAGGTCAACCTCATTGTCGTCACCATCATAGAGTACTACGTCTTCTGTAATGACTTCGTCACCGAGAGTCACTGTCAGAGTAGCCACATCAACGTTGGTCTGAACGAGATTCCTGTCGCTGAACAGACGCAGGACAAGATCCTCACCACCGTTGTTGTCATCTTCAGGATCCACGTTTCCTGAACAAGAGGCAGCACAAAGCATCGCTGCCGCAAAAAGCAGCGATGCATATTTAATCAGATTCTTCATTATTCTGCGTTGAAATGTTTAAGGATCATTCGAGAAGTCTCATTTACCATATCCATAGTCACCACATTCGGAGTCTCGTCAAGTTTGTACTGACGACGAGGAGCGACCTTGGTGAAGTCACTCATTGACTTGTAAACGCGTGCCTTCGGAAGTTCCTTGACAGGAGCGCCGTCAACTGTGACAGCCTTGACCTTTGAAGGTGCCGCAGCGCGTACAGCAGCAGATGTCTCAGAGGCTGTCCAGCCTTTTGTAAGCACGATTTCAGAAATGATTGTAGCGACAATCTCCAGTTCTCCTGTAGTACTCTGAGGATTTACTCCCAGAGCATTCATATAATATGAGGATGTTGCTCCTGTCTCTGTATCCACCGCCACGATAGGCTTGATGGTGATGGTCGCCATGTCAGATGAGATCTCCACAGGGAAGCCAGGCACAAGGTCTGTCGCATCATAGAATGCATATCCGCCGCCGACACCACCGACATAATATGAGTAACCAGGCCAGTTATGCATAGGAGGCATATACATCGAGTGGAACGGAACGATCACGCTTCCGTCCTCAAGAACTTCAAGGAACCACTTAGGTCCGAAGTCGTACATTAGCATAGGCACGTCCACAGAACTATAGTTTGTGGCAATGAAGAGATCGTATGGGCTTCTATATGTCATACGACCAGGATCCTTGTAGTAGTCGAAATCGATGAAACCGTTACAGAGGAGTCTGTTCTGGCCTTTGAGACGATACTCGGTGAACTGATCTGTCAGGTACTTGAGTTCCTCGAACATACCATCCACATCTTCTCTCGAATTATTGGTGTAGAGCGCATATACACTCTCATCAAGAGTTTCCGGAAGTTCAGGAGCGGAAGCGGAAATAACCACCTTTGAAGAGTGCTGGACATTTCTTGATACAGTCGAACCATCTTCCAGTTCTTCATTGGCAACGATAGTGGCGGTCGCGGTCCATTCGCCTGCAAGCGCCTCGAACAGAGGAGAATTCACAGGGGTCTTTTCGCTCTCATACATAGGAGCATTGTAGTCTGCCCAGCCTGCACCTTCCTGGTTCTCATCGATATTGTTGAATGTATACTCATCATTGCAGCCGTATACAGCCATTCTTGTCACCTCTCCGTCCAGGGTCTGGTATGAAACCGTAAGTCCCTCATCAGAGTTGATGTCAGCCATCTCTTCTGTAGAGAAGGTATAATTACCTTTAAGAATGTCAGGATATGTATACTTCGCGTTGAACATGAGTTCGAATTCCCGTGCATAGTTACATGCCCAATATGCAAGGACAAGGTCCTTGTTCGGAGCCTTGATATTGAATGTAGCATTGTAAGGATCTCCGTTTTCCACAGCCGTCACTTCGACTACAGGAGGATGCTTTGTCTTCTCCTTGGCTTTGAAGGTCTTGTGTACATAATTCTGTGTCGCACCATTCTCATCACCGAATACGGTCGCAAGCACATGATAGGTCTCTCCTCCTGTGAGAGGCTCCACGAAACTTGAGGCAGCATTGGTATATCCGTCCTCTGCAAGAGGGTATACACCCCACTCATAGAATGCGATATATGAAGTAAGGAACCACTGGAACCATTCCTCATGACCGTCAAGATACATGCTCAACACCTGATTATATGTAGCATTGTCGAGAATCATGTAGAAATACTGGTCCACATCTCCCTCCATGGTGAAGTACACCATAGCATCGGTGACAGTAATCTCATCCTCAGGGATGTCGACTGTCACAGTCGCATCACAGAGGGTCGGTTCTTTCGCGAAGAAGGTCTTCTTCTGGAAGGCTCCTGTCCAGCCTGTATTCCAGTCATACATAGGAATTGAGTACGAATTCCTCTCAGGAAGATGGAAACCCATGATCTCGGCATATTCTTCCGGAGTACCCCAACGGCACTCTCCCGCAAGGAAGATGGTAGGCTCGCCAGGAACGATAGGGTCATGGATATCGATTTCCTGACCGT
Organism: uncultured Muribaculaceae bacterium; assembly: GCA_964645495.1. GTDB lineage: Bacteria > Bacteroidota > Bacteroidia > Bacteroidales > UBA932 > Cryptobacteroides. The sequence goes on along the minus strand of CAZYCJ010000001.1, from coordinate 35,881 downwards.
CTGAATCGAGTATAGGCTCACCGCTATTGTCGAGCTTCACGACATTCATGTCGTTCATGACGATGGTAGAGTCATTCTTCACATAATTTCCATAAGGGTTACCGTTTGCGGCAACTGCATTGAGATCCACTCCATCACCACCCTTGGAATTCTTGAGAAGGTTGTACCATGCAAGGCTTGTCGAACCATAACGGATCACATTGCCTCTGTCCTTAGTCTCCTGAGGGACGGTGATATGAACCTTGTAACCGTCCAGATATGTATCAACGACTGTGACCATCTCATCAAAGGCATAAGGTTCCGTCTCGAACTCAAGTTCGATCACGCTCGAGAATTTCTTCTCGTCCAGTTTGGCAGCAGCATAGATGTAATGAACGGCATCCTGTACGATGTTTTCTGTAATCTTAAGCACCTGTCCGTGAGTGACAGTAACCTTTGTGCTTCCGGAATTTTCCTTGAAAAGAACGGCCGCAGCCATCGCCTGAGGATTTGACGTCACCATATAGGCCATTTCTACCTCAGAAGGTGCACTCACTGTCACTTCCACATAATCGGAAGCGACGGTCTTCAGAGCAAGCCCGAAATCAGCAGTATTGCCTTCACCACCTGGATTCTGCTCTGTTCCTTCATTCGGCTGATCGCCGCATGAAATTGCAGTCGTCAATGCCACTACACAGAGAAGCATCGATCTGAACAATAAGTGTTTCATTTAAATCTTTTTATAAGGTTGTTAATAAATAAATTCCCTAAAATAGGTATATCGGGGCAAATATAAACTTTTTTCTTAATATTCCTTATATATTATCTGTGAAATTGTCCCTTTTCTCCTTTTTTCCTATCTTTGCGCAGCATTATTAAAACGGAAGCAATGGACAATCATTCACTTTTGGCAGTCTCGCCCGTCGACGGAAGATATTCCCGTCAGACAGAACCACTTAGAGAGTATTTCAGTGAATACGCGCTCATCAGATACAGGGTGCGCGTGGAAATAGAGTATTTCATCGCATTATGTCAGATTCCTCTGCCGCAACTCGCAGACTTCGACTCTTCGAAGTTCGAAGCCCTCAGGGACATCTACCGCAACATGACTCCGGAAGACGCAGCAAAGGTGAAGGAAATCGAAAAGGTCACCAATCACGATGTAAAGGCTGTAGAATACTTCATCAAGGACCGTTTCAAGGAAATGGACATCATGAAATGGGGAGAGTTCGTACATTTCGGACTCACATCCCAGGACATCAACAACACATCGGTGCCGCTTTCATTCAAGGAGGCTGTGGAAGAGTGTTTCATGCCTCTCCTGCAGGAGGTCCTCGGCCTGATAAAGGGAATGGCATCCGACTGGGCAGACATCCCGATGCTTGCCAAGACGCACGGTCAGCCGGCATCTCCAACCCGCGTAGGCAAGGAATTCAATGTTTTCGCCGTACGCCTCGAGGAACAGATCCGCCAGTTCTCGCAACTGACATACCCTGCGAAGTTCGGTGGCGCAACAGGAAACATGAACGCACATAAGGTAGCCTATCCTTCCGTAGACTGGATAGGATTCGGTAACGACTTCGTCGCCTCACTCGGCCTGAAGAGGTCTTTCCCTACCACTCAGATCGAGCACTACGATAACCTCGCATCCCTTTTCGACTGCCTGCGCCGCATCAACACGATCCTGATCGACTTCGCGCGCGACATATGGACATATATATCTATGGAGTATTTCCGCCAGAAGGTGAAGGCGGGAGAAGTGGGCTCATCTGCGATGCCGCATAAGGTGAACCCTATCGATTTCGAGAACGCGGAAGGAAACTTCGGAGTGGCAAACGCCCTCTACACACATCTTTCGATGAAACTGCCGATCTCGCGTCTGCAGCGCGACCTCACAGACTCGACAGTTCTCCGCAACATCGGAATGCCTATGGCTCATTCGATAATTTCCCTGAACTCCCTCAAGAAGGGCCTCGGCAAACTCATCCTCAACGAGGAGGCGATACGTGCCGACCTTGAAAGAAACTGGGCGGTCGTAGCAGAGGCGATCCAGACCATCCTCCGCAGAGAAAATTACCCGAACCCTTACGAGACGCTCAAGGCGCTGACCCGTACAGGTGCAGGCATCAACCATGAAGTGATCGCGGATTTCATCGAAACGCTCGATGTAAGCGAATCCGTCAAGGAGGAACTCCGTGCCATCACCCCTTGGACCTACACCGGATTCTAGAATATCATTCGACAATGTATACATCTTCGCCAGGGACAGCAAAATTGAACTGCTCTCTGGCGAATTTTTCTAATGTATCCTTGTCTGTCTTGAGCATGTTTATCCTGCGGTCCATCTCTGCATTCTGACGCTCATAGTCCTGAATCATCTTCTCCTGACGGCGGATTTCTATGGCAGCCTTGGCCCAATGTATGACAGTATTGCCCGGACCGACAATCCACAAGAACGCAAAAAGGCCCGTAGCGACGACCACAAACCACGCAAACTTGCGGTGCGGTCCCTTGAAAACCTGACTGATTTTTCCCAAAATGTGCAACATTAACTTTATTTGACGAAATTCCCCGACACCCCTTCGGATGTGTCGACAAAATTAATTAAATTTGACCGAATTTTAATAACTAATGTTGATAAATATGAAACCGACACTTTTGGTACTTGCAGCAGGCATGGGCAGCCGTTACGGCGGACTCAAGCAGATGGACGGACTCGGCCCTAACGGTGAGACCATCATCGACTATTCAATCTATGACGCGGTGGAGGCCGGCTTCGGAAAAGTCGTCTACATCGTGCGCGAATATTTCAAGGAACAGATGGAGCAGGTCGTAAAGGAGAAATACAGCAACGTGAAATGCGTTGACGGAGAGCCTCTCGAATTCCGGTTCGTGACTCAGGAACTCTTCAAGATCCCTTCACAGTTCACCCTCAACCCTGACCGCGAGAAGCCATGGGGTACAGCACATGCGGTGCTCATGGGCAAGGAAGTGGTAAATGAACCTTTCGCAGTCATCAACGGTGACGACTACTACGGAAAGGAATCCTTCAGAGTCCTTGGAGACTGGCTCAGGACACACGAAGGCAAGACAGGAGAGTATGCTCTCGTAGGTTTCGAACTCGACAACACTCTTTCCGAGTCTGGCGGAGTGTCACGCGGCATCGGAACAGCGGATGCGACCGGTTTCCTCACCGACGTGGTCGAGCACCACAAGATCGCAATGGCTGAAGACGGAAAGATCTACGGAGAGAACAATGTGACAGGAGAGACAGTTGAACTCGCTCCTAAGGCACTCTGCTCTATGAACATGTGGGGCTTCACTCCTGACTACTTCGAGAAGAGCGGCGAGATCTTCACCAAGTTCCTCGAGCAGAACATCAACGAACTGAAGGCTGAGTTCTACATTCCTTACGCTATCGACTGCATCATCAAGGAAGGCACAGGAAAGTGCGAACTCCTCTCGACTCCTTCGCGCTGGTTCGGAGTCACCTTCAAGGAGGACAGACCAGGCGTAGTGGCAAAGTTCCAGGAGTTTGCCGACAAGGGCGTCTACCCTACACCTTTATATAAATAGATCCTCACGTCGGGACTTCGTCCCTCCTCAGGATGACAATTATGAGATTTTTCAGAAATAACCACTATGTTCCCGGATACAGTGGCATGGCGATGCTTTTCGTCATGTTCCTTATCGGAGCATTCCTCGGCAACCTTCTTGTCGGGGGCATGGCATTGGTATCAGCGGAATTCGCTACCATGTACGGTACCGTGATTTCATATCCGGTGATGTTCATTCCTCCGATGCTCTATGCATCTGCCAACAGCCGCAGGAACGAATATTTCGAGACAGGCTACTCTCTTGACAGCAGTCATTTCGGAAGTCTGAGCGGCTTCCGTCTGGCACTTGTCGTTTCCATTGCGACTATGGCCACTGCATTCATTGCAGATAGTCTGAACACTCTCCTGCCACCTGCACCCGAATGGTTCGAACAGGCAATGGAGGTGCTTCTTGAGGGACCTGTATGGATCACTCTCCTGTCAGTATCCGTGTTCGCTCCTATCTTTGAGGAATGGCTCTGCAGGGGTCTTGTTCTCAGAGGACTTCTCCAGAAGACCAGACCGGGAGTCGCGATCTGCGTATCTGCAGCATTTTTCGCCATCCTGCACATGAATCCTTGGCAGGCTCTTCCTGCCTTCATTCTCGGACTTCTGTTCGGATATGTATACTACAAGACAGGTTCGCTGAAACTCACCATGCTGATGCACTGCGTAAACAATACAATGGCGGTGATATTCAGCAAGATACCAGCCCTCGCAGAGGCCGAAAACTTCACAGAAGTGCTCAGCCCTTGGGCCTATGCGGGCATTTTCATCGCTTGCACGGCATTCGTCGCCAGCACCTTCGTGGTACTCCGCAACATTCCTTTCTCAAAGGACGGAGCGCGCAGCAACTGCGACGAAATCCCTCTGATGACCGTCTGATTCAGATAAATTTCATATAATCGTTGTTTATCAGATCCTCACGTCGCTTCGGTTCTCAGGATGACGGAGAAGAGCCTCCGCGTGTTTGAGGGTGTCGATCTTGCCGACATCCACTATATTGAGCGCAGGAGCCTCCACACCATAAATCGTACGCACGCCGCACATATCAAGATAAAAATCAATTATCGAAAACCGTGGACTGTCCGTCGCAGTGTACAAGCCGTGCGAAACCGCATACATTTCCATGGCCTCCAGCACATCCTCAGACAGGACATGTATTCCTGAGAATGCCAGGCGCCTGCATCTCTCCGGCTCCACCCACGGCCCTGCAAGACGCATCTCTCCCGTATTCACATTAGTCCAACCCACCAGACGCATGGTCCCCGGCTCAAAAAGCAGATAGCGCGACGACTTCCTCTCGCTGACCAGAAGAGTTGCAAAGGAATCCGGATCATGCTGCGAGATGAACCACGGGATATCCAGATCGGACATAATGTCCACATTGTGCACCAGAAACGCCCCGCATCCTTCCAATAAAGGACGCGCATGAAGCACCGCCCCACCGGTCTCCAGAAGCCGGTTTCTTTCGTCGCTGACCTGCATAAGCACCTTGCCTTCAGCCAGTTCGGAAGGATCGTTGACAATCCAGTCCTGACCTGCGATCCAGTCCTCTATCTTGTCGGCAAAATGATGGACATTCACCACCGCCTCATTTATGCCGGCATCCATCAGTTTCCGCGACACATGCTCCAGAAGGGGCTTTCCGCCCAGAGGGACCAGAGCCTTCGGCAGAGTGTCGGTGACCGGTTTCAGACGGGTACCCAACCCCGCCGCAAATATCATGGTTTTCATATTTCAAAGACGTACATAATCAAGGGTTGAAGAGTTTCGAGATGCGCTGTTCGCGATGAATGAGGCGGACGCGGACAGAAGGATATCGGGCGGCAAGATGGCGGGCAAGATGCTCCGCACAATAGACCGACCTATGCTGCCCTCCGGTGCATCCGAAACTCACAGTCAGACTCGTAAATCCTCTTCGCACGTAAGTCTCCACATGCGAATCCACGACACCATAGACATGCTCCAGAAAGCCGATGATCTCCCCGTCATCCTCCAGAAAACGGATAACTTCCTCATCCCTTCCTGTCAGTTTCTTATATGGGGCATATCGTCCGGGGTTGTGAATCGACCGGCAGTCGAAGACATAGCCTCCGCCATTGCCTGACGGATCCTGCGGTATGCCTTTCTTGAACGAAAAACTATAGACCTTCACCTCCAGACGTCCGTCATCAGGAGAATCGTCCTTGAGACGCGGAAGTTCCGTCATCCTCACCAGGGTTTCCATCAGATACGGATATGCTTCAAACGGCGCCGCGATCAGTTCCCGCAGGCTTTCTATCGCCGGGGGTATGCTTGTGACAAATTTCGCCTTATGCTCCATCCAGCCCCTGAATCCATATGCACCCAGCACCTGCAGAAGGCGGAAAAGCACGAACAGACGAAGCCTGCCGTCAAACTCTTCACGAGGAATATCCGCATATCTGCGAAGAGCCTGAAGATACGACTCCGTCAGACAGTCCTTCAGCGCCGACGGATATTTCGCCCTCGCCTGCCACACGAAAGAAGCTACATCATAATATATCGGTCCGCGACGACCGCCCTGGAAATCTATGAACCAAGGTTCTCCGTCACGGACCATCACATTGCGGGCATTGAAGTCCCGATAAAGGAAGGTGTCCGTATCATCCCGCAGCAGATCATCCGCAAAGCGTTCGAAATCATCCTGCAGAAGCACCTCGTTGAATTCCAGACCGGAAGGCTTCAGGAAACAATATTTGAAATAGTTGAGATCGAACATCACCATCCTACGGTCGAACGAAGGCTGAGGATAGCACACAGAGAAATCGAGCCCGTCAGCCCCTTCGAACTGTATCTTCGGAAGGGAGGCCATCGTCCGGCACAGCAAGTCGGTCAGCGGGCCTTCAACAGGCACCCCTCCCCTCTTCAAGGCCGCGTCCACCCGATCCGAAAGCATCTCCGTCCCGAGATCCTCCTGAAGATAGGCCAGACAGTCATCGCTGACGGCATAGACCTCCGGAACATTGATTCCCTTGGAGCGGAAATGGCGGGCGATGGTGACAAAGGCTTTGTTTTCCTGAGCATCGGTCCCTCTGACGCCTATGCATGTACCTGAAAGCGACGACAGACGGAAGTAACTACGGTTGCTTGCCGAGCCTGTCAGAGGCTCGACGGAATCAGGGAGAGTGCCGTAGACGGAGGTGTATAGTGATGACAATTGTTCCATCAGCAGATTTTTTGCGAATTTACAAAATAGTTCAGACAAAAAGACTACATTTGTATGATTATTAAAACACACACGGAAATGCTCAATCACGCATACTGTTCGGACAAGTACCAGTACACAATGGGAAAGTCCTTTTACGACAGCGGGATGAAAGATCAGACTGCCGTATTCAATCTTTTCTATAGGAAAGCGCCTGAAAACAACAACTGGGCTGTGGTCAGCGGCACAGACGAGGTGATCGAGATGGTCGAGAACCTCGGAAACATGGACCCATCCTTCTTTGAGAAATTCCTCCCTGGCGAAGAATACGCCGAATTCAGAGGCTACCTCTCGGCAATGAAGTTCACGGGCACCATCTATGCGATGCGTGAGGGTGAGATCGTCTTCCCGAACCAGCCGATCATCATCATCGAAGGTCCGCTCATCGAGGCTCAGGTCCTGGAGACCCCTATGCTATGCATCATGAACCATCAGATGGCTGTAGCGACCAAGGCATCCAGAGTCTGCCGTGCGACAAACCGTCCTGTGAGCGAATTCGGTTCGCGAAGGGCACATGGTCCTTGGGCAGCGACATACGGAGCCAAGGCTGCGATCATTGCAGGATGCGCCGGCACGTCAAACATCATGGCCGGAGCAATGTTCGACTACGGCTCCACAGGCACGATGGCCCACAGTTTCGTGACCTCGTTCGGAAGCAGCGTCGCCGGAGAGTTCAAGGCCTTCGACACCTACATCAAGACCCATAGGAATGAAACCATCATTCTCCTCATAGACACATACGACACCCTGAAGTGCGGAGTCCTCAACGCGATCCGCGCATATAAGGAAAACGGTATCGACGACGACTATGCGCCGGGCTACGGAGTACGTCTGGACAGCGGAGACCTCGCCTACCTCTCGATCGAATGCCGCCGCATCCTCGACGAACACGGTCTCACGAAATGCAAGATATTCGCCACCAACTCATTGGACGAATACCTCATCACCGATCTCGAACGTCAGGGAGCATGCATAGACTCGTATGGAGTCGGTGACGCCATCGCCACATCCAAGGCCGCTCCATGTTTCGGAAATGTCTACAAACTCGTCCGGATCGACGGCGAAGCAGTCCTGAAACGCTCGGAAGACAAGATCAAACTCATCAATCCGGGCTTCCAGATCACATACAGGATCATGATCGACGACCCTGCAAAGGGAGAGATATACAAGGTCGACGTGACCTGCCTGAGGGGAGACGAATTAAGCAAGAAGATCGAGGCAGGAGATACCTTCACCGTATGCGACGAGTACGACAGATACAAGAACAAGACCTTCGAGGCTGGAACATACACCGCCCTGACCATGCAGCACAAGGTCATTGAAAACGGCAGGCGATGCGTTCCTAAGCACACTCTGGCCGAGAAAAAGGCCTATTACGACAACACGCTACAGCATTTCAGCCCGAGCGAGAGACGACTCATCAACCCTCATTATTATAAGGTGGACATCTCTGACGACCTGTACAATCTCAAGATGGAGATCATCAACAGGCTGGTGAAAGAGATCCGTGAATTCAAATTGTAATGAAAAATAACGCATTGGCAGTTGTGGACATGCTGTATGACTTCATCGACGGAAGCCTGGCATGTCAGAACGCGGAGAATGCCGTCCGCGAGACATTGAAGTACATTGATTCCCAGACCAAAGGCCAGGGAGGAGAGGATCACGAGATCCTTGACACCTTCCCTATCCTCTTCATACGCGACCATCATCCTGCGGACCATTCGTCATTCAAGGAGCAGGGAGGCATATGGCCGCCGCACTGCGTCGCAGGTACGCATGGAGGCGAGATCCACAAGGACCTCCTGCCCTATGTACAGGAAGAACTCACCTTTGACAAGGGATGCGACAAGGCAACGGAACAATATTCCGGCTTCGAAGGGGTGAACAATGCAGGACAGTCCCTGGGAGAGATCCTCGAACTGCTCGACACCACGGACGTGTATGTCTGCGGCATCGCCACCGAATATTGCGTAAGGAACACCTGTGAAGACCTCATGAAAGCGGGATACAAGGTACATCTCCTCAAGGACTGCGTGGCATATGTGGATCACGAGGGCCATCTCAAGGCTCTTGAAGAAATGGCCGCGGAAGGCATAGGTATTGAATATTAAAGAATTATTCGTACCTTTGCCGTCTTGTTATGAAGAATTTTCTGGCGAAAATATGGGTTCCGCTTGTGTTGGTTTCGATCGCTGCTGTGCAGTCGTTCGGGGTCGACGCAAGCAGGTCTGCAGGTCTGAGAAGACTTGCAGACTCACTCATACTCAGTCAGTTGCCTGACACAGTACATATTTCAGACAGCATCCTTCCTCAGTCAGAGCCTGCTGACAGCATCGGTGTCGATACCGCTTCGCGAGACACTGTAATACCTCTCATACTCACAGCAAGGGACACGATCAGGATTCCTGATTCGCTGAAATTCACAGATCCTTTCAAGTTCAAGTATTACATCGCCATCAAGGATTCGACCACAAGATTCCAGGTGCGCGACTCCCTCATCAATGCAGGAGACACTCTCGAACTTGCCAGACTGGACTCCCTGTACATCAAGGACTCTACGGAAGTGGCAAAGGCAAAGTTCGATGCATGGTACGCTTCATTGAGCAGGATGGAGAGAAAGAAGTACGATGCCCAGCAGAAACTCCCTGCCCTCATCGCCGCTGCAAACCGCAAACTGGAGATCAAGGACAGTATCAAGGCCTACAAGGACAGCGTGCGTCAGTCAATACCTCGCGTTCTCGACACCTATGCCATTCCGGATTCCCTCCATTTCAAGAGAATCATCACATGGAAACGTGACAGCGACTTCCAGAATCTCAATGGAGTCAGGGACATGGCGGCAGACACCTCATACAACACATGTTTCTATGATTACAATTTCTTCCGCGAGGACGTCAACGCCACATGGCTCGGAGTGAGCGGTTCTGCCACTCAGATGTATGACTTCTTCGAGAGGAAGGAGGAGACCAACGCCATATTCTACACGCCTTACCGCATCTGGAGTTATTCTCCGGACGAATTGCCGCAATATAACACCAAGACGCCTTTCACCGAACTCGCGTACTACGGAACTCTGTTTGCGAACCAGGAAAAGGAAGAAGCCAACATAAAGGTACTCACCACCCAGAACATCACCCCTGAACTCAACCTGACCCTTGAGTTCAAGAGATATGGCGGAAACGGTATGCTGAAGAGAGAGGATACCGCCAACAAGACATTCGTCGCATCCACCAACTACCTGGGCAAGAAGTACATGATGCATGCAGGATACATCTACAACAAGGTCGCAAGAAGCGAGAACGGAGGTGTCATTGACGAGATGTGGATCCGTGACACGACAGTTGATGCCCGAGAGATTGATGTATATCTGCGTGATGCCGGAAACGAGATGAAGAGGAACACCATCTTCCTCGACCAGTCCTACAGGATTCCTTTCTCATTCCTAAAAGATCTCAAGGGGCGTAAGGAAAGAAAGAGAGAGGAGGCTGTGCGCGACAGCATCATGGCAAGCGGAGACTCCTTGGCCATAGCAGCCATCATCGAGGCCGAGAAGGCAAAAATGGAGATGGCGGCGGCTCAGGCCGACACTTCCAAGGTCACCGACACGGATGTCACCACAGCATTCATCGGACACAGCAGCGAATACTCTGTGTTCAGGAAGACCTACACCGACAACATCTCCACAAGCACCTCGGATGCCAGTGCCCGTGAATTCTACCACGACCGCTTTTACATCAACCCGACCAAGAGCATGGATTCCCTCAGGGTGATGAGGTTTGAAAACAAGGTCTTCATCAGGCTCCAGCCATGGAAGAAAGACGGCATCATCTCGAAACTGGACGTAGGTCTGGGTGACAAACTCGTCAACTACTACAGTTTCAGGCCTGTGGACTACATCGAGGGCAGCAACAACGTAGTGCAGAACTCAGTCTATCTCTATGCCGGTGCCAACGGTCAGTACAGGAAGTACCTGAGATGGGACGCAAAGGGAAAGTACAATTTCCTCGGCCATGAGATCAACGACTTCGGCATTGAGGCGAATGCGGTGATGAACTTCTACCCTTTCAGAAGGGACAGAAAGAGTCCTCTCACCCTCGCTCTCCACTTCGAAACCGCTCTCAAGGAGCCTGATTATTATCAGCAGCACCTGTTCACCAACCATTTCAAATGGGACAACGACTTCAGCAAGATTTCGACGACCCGTGCGGAAGCATCTCTCTCGATCCCTCGATGGGATATGGCTGCTTCGTTCGGCTACGCCTTGCTGGACAACAACATATATTATGACGACACCGGCATAGTCCGTCAGAACACGACGCCGATGAGTGTCATGACCGCAAAGATCAAGAAGAATTTCCAGGTGTGGAAATTCCATCTGGACCACCAGGCGATGCTTCAGTTGTCATCCGATCTGGATGTGCTGCCGTTGCCGCTTGTGGCTCTTCATTTCAGATACTATCTGCAGTTCGATGTCGTAAAAGGCGCCATGCAGATGCAGATCGGTGCTGACGGAACATACAACACGAAATGGTATGCGCCCGCATACAACCCGGTTTTAGGTGTGTTCCATAACCAGAATGTACAGGAATACGGAAACTGCCCTTATATTGATGCGTTCGTCAACATCCAATGGAAGAAGGCGAGCATATTCATCAAGTATGTCAATGTCAACATGGGATGGCCTAACAAATCTGCAGACTATTTCACTGCGGCAGGTTACATAGGCCCTCAGCGAGCAGTCAAATTCGGTATCACATGGCCTTTCTGGGTACGGCCGGGTAAAGGTTCAACCGGCGCCGCAGGCGCTTCGACCGCGGGAGGCGGAAGAAGCGGTTCCACAGGAAGAACGTCGGGGAGCATGAGTGCCTCTCGCCGTTAGTGCGCTGAAATTCATTTAAGATGAGATTAACTGAAAAAGCAGAAAGAAGATTAAGGAATGTCCTGATAACATTCATGGTGATCTGCATCACCCCATTGTGTGAGACCGGAAGAAAACTCAACGGAGCACACAGCGCAGACGCATTTGCAGGCAAGGACATAACATGTGTGATCGATCTCGGTGACGAGATGTACGGAGGGCACGGTCTTGAGACCGGTCTCAACTACGAACTCCTGAACAGATTCGCTCAGGACAACAGATGCAACATCAATATTGTTGCAGCATCAGGAAACAGCGACTACCTTGATTCGCTCAGACAAGGCAAGGTCGACATAGTCATAGCGCATACCGAAGACATCGAGTCATCCGAAGGCATAGAAGCATCCAGGATGCTCAATTCATGCTCGGCATGGGCTGTATCCGAACTCAAGGAAGACGAACTCCGACAAATCAACATCTGGATCAGCCATATGGCGGAGTCGGATGAGTTCCAGAAGATTTCAAGCCGATACAACGGGGTATTCAATCCTATAAAGAGAGCGGAAAGAGGGGTGTTGACAGACCGCGTAAGCCCGTACGACGACCTCATCAGGGAATATGCCGCCACACTCGGATGGGACTGGCGTATGCTCGCCGCCGTGGTATATCAGGAATCGAAGTTCTCCATAAATTCGAAGTCACGTCGTGGAGCCAGAGGACTCATGCAGGTGATGCCGGGCACAGCAGAATATTATGGAATCGATGACCTGCTGGATCCGGAGAAGAATCTTCAGGCAGGTACCGGTCACCTCAAGAGACTCCAGAAGATGTTCAGCATGTACGACCTCGATCAGACCGAACTCATAAAGTTCACCTTGGCCGCATACAACGCCGGAGAGGGAAGGATCGCCGACTGCCGCAATTTCGCTGCCTCGCAGCAGGTGGACTGCAACAAATGGGAAGAGATCGTGAAGGTCATTCCTATGATGAGGGACGATTCAATCCTCGAAAACGAATCGGTGAAACTTGGAAAGTTTCAGGGCCACGAAACCATCGCTTACATCGACAACATCATGACCATATATGAGGCCATCTGCAGGATCTGCCCGAATGCATAAGTCATCGGACACGGACCGTCTCAGCAGGATCCACCTTGGAAATGAAATGACACGGGATGAGAAGCAGGAGCATTATCCCGACAAAGGCCACGGCATCTGCACCAAGTACATACATCAAGTCTACATTGACAGGTACGAACGACACATAGTAGTTCTCCGGATTCAGGGTGAGCACATGTGTCGTTCCCTGTATCAGACAGAACGCAAGTGCAAGGACATTTCCGATCAGCATTCCCTTGCCGACCAGAATAGCCGAACTCGAAAGAAAGACCTTCGATATGGCCCTGTCTGTCATACCCAGGGATTTCAGAAGACCTATGGTGGATATGTGTTCGAAAAGCATGATCAGAAGGCCTGAAATCATGTTGAATCCTGCCACTATCGTCATGAGAAGCAGGATGACAGAGACATTGAAGTCCACAAGATCAAGCCAGGTGAAGAGTTGCGGGAACCTCGAGACCGCCGACACAGCGATCACATACTCCTCGTCTTCAGACAAATGCGAAAGTATGGCAGCCCCGACATCTTCAGAAGCCTCACGGATACCTTCCTCAGTCATATTCCTCGCGTCGAGAACAACCTCGATAGCGGACACCTGGTCCTGATCCCAGCCGTTCAGCCTCTGAAGATCGGCATTGGACGCATAGACTATATGTCGGTCGTCGGTCTCGACAAGGGCATCATGAATCCCTGTCACATTGAACTGACGTACTTTTGTCCTTTCTCCGACGAAATATGTAAGCATGCGGTCTCCGACCTTGAGTCCCGTCTTTTCGGCAAGCCTTGATGAGATGGACACTCCAAGCGAAACGGAGTCGGACTCAGTGCCTTGAGGAAGGCCTTTCAGCACCACGCCATACATATTGTCATCATGCTTCACGATGCCGCTCCTATATACTGTCGGGATAACTGCTTCAACAGAAGGAACCGCCTCAACATAAGGAAGATAGGACGGAGATGCCTCTATCGGAGCCTCTTCATTGAAGATATTCTGATCGGGGCGGGTTATAAGCACGTCTCCTGAGAGGGATGAGAGTCCCTTGCGGATCTCATGGCGATAGCCGGACGAAACGGACACAGCGATGATCATGACAAGGAAACTGACCGCAATGCAGATCATTGCGATCTTCCCCTTGAAACGGAGTCTCCCTGCTATGAAGAAAGACGCATCCATCACTCAGCCCCAAGAGCCTTTAGTCTTCCTTGTGCCTGCAGACGGTCTTTCTCCGGACCGTATTTGACCATCATCCCGAGATATTTCTTTTCCTGCTTGACATTCTTCATCTTACGTGATGCGACGATGCCGTTCCTGATGGCGAGGTAGTTTTCGGGATCAGCCTTGAGCACCTTGTTGTAGTATTTGCAGGCGGTCTTGCTGTCATTCTTCGCGGTCATGTAATATGATCCGACGTTGTTCAGGAAGCCGTAGTTGTCAGGAAATGTCTGCGAGAGCCTGAGCGACAGGTTGAGAAATGCCTCATACCCTGCAGGGGTGCCCAGAGCATAGAAACTGTAGCAGTATTCCTGCATGGCATCCTCAAAGAAATCCTCTCCGACTTCTTCGGAATCGTAGGTCCATTTTGAATTGCGGCGCGAATTCTCATCAACAAGGGTAAGAAGGTATGCAAGAGCCATATCCGGACTGTCCTTTTCATAAGCGATATATGCATTCGCTTTGACAAACCTGAAGTCAAGACGGTCAGGCCATATGGATATCGCCTTGTCGGCAGCCTTTATCGCCTCTCCGTAAAGTCCGTCATCGTAGGCATAGACCTGATAGTAATACACATCGTTGCCTGTACTGTCCTTGAGGGTCAGCATCGGGTCCATGCCCAGATACTTCTTGGAAGGATGGTTCTCCACCTGAGAGGTACGGGACTTCTCGAACCAGTAATGGAAGCGCCCGAGAAGCATCTTGGCGTTGGTGGAATCCACCTTCTCCCAATTGTTGAGAACTGTCTCCACACCTACTCCGGAATAACCCAACTGTGACACAAGAAGGTCATATCTCTGTTCCAGCCTGTCTGACTGAGCCGATGCGGCAAGAGCCATGAACAGGGCTGAAATAACAAGAATTGTCTTTTTCATCGTTTTATATCCATTCTGATGCGACGTCCTTGAGGATGGAGGTTGTTGCATCTGTTTCCTAAATTCTTTACAAATCCGAGAGGAAGTCCCTGATACCTTACCAGAAGATAGCCTTTCGGAGCATCCGGAAACGCCACGGTATCCTTATGGAGGAAGGCCAGGGCGGTATCAATATCAGTCTCCACCGACGGGAACGCCTCAGGGGCGAGCATGAGCGAAAGCGCGAGATCGGCATCCGGAACAAGAGTCTGTCCCTTCATCACACCTGCAGCACAGCCGGAGGCAATCACATGGAGGTGCTCCTCCAGGAAGGCCACATCTGACGCCACGGAAGAGGGCACAACCACAACAGTCTCTCCTTTCTGCTTCAGCACCACCTCACGGTCGAAGAGTTTCACGACATTGTCCGGAATCCGCTCGGCAGGCTTGCGCGAGGGTTTTCCCTTCTCACGTCTGAACGCAGGACACGAAGTCCCGCCGATGCCCGATGTCTTCCTGAGGGCCGCACAATACTGTCCCTCGCCTTCCACATGGCCGGGCACAAGACTGTATCCGTGTTCCGTCCTTATCACTCCGCCCGAAACTTCTCCGCACATCTCGTGCGTGATCACCTCGGCACCGAGACTCCCGGCCATCCACGACACATTGCCGTCGTTTTCGAGACGGTTGAAAGTGCAGGTCGAATATATGAGGATGCCTCCTTCGCGCAAAGACGGCCACACATCCGCAAGAATCCTGCGCTGACGGGCCTCACACAGGGCCACATTGTCTTCCGACCACTGCCTCTGAGCCTCCTCATCCTTCCTGAACATTCCTTCTCCCGAGCATGGCACATCCGCCACTATGATATCGAAAAGTCCTTCGAGAGGGGTAAACGCACGAGGATCATCAGAAGTCACCGTCACATTCGGATCGCCCCACAAGGCCATATTGTCCGCAAGAACGCCTGCCCTCTGCTTCATCACCTCATTGGACACAAGAAGGAATCCGTCCCCGAAGACCTCTCTCAGAGATGCTGCGAGGTCAGTAGACTTGCCTCCAGGAGCAGCGCAGAGATCAAGCACACGTAAAGGCCTGGTCTGCGGGATGTCCGTCATCTCCAGACATTTCCTGAAGACATGTCCGACAAACATGGATGATGAATCCTGGACATAGTACGCCCCGGCATGAAGGCATGGATCCAAGGTAAAGACGGGTCTCTGAGCGAGAATGCGTCCATGCCTGCTCCACTCCACTTCCCTGCCCTCGAAAGAAGCGCATGGCTTGAAAGGGTTCAGCCTCACCGAGACCGATGCCGGCTCATCAAATGCAGAAAAAGCGACAAGGGCATTTTCGCTCCCTATCGCCTCTTCGAGATATCTTCTGAATGCTTCTCCGATCATCATGCCTTGAATTTCGAAGGATCGAAGCCCTCCGGGTACATGGACGGATCGATCCCTTCCGGCATACGCCCCTCAGACATAGCCGAAAGGCTGTCCACCACCTTGTCCAGAGCCTCTTTGAGTTTTCCCCCGAGAAGGGTCTTCATCATGAAATTAAGATCCGCATCCAGTACTATCTGAAAGTCCGTCTTGTACGGATCGGATGCAGGATCGAAATGCATGTTCATCCTGAACTGGAACGGCGCACCGTCGTCAGCAAACTCGATCCTTGAATACGGAGTTCTCTGCACCACCTTGACACCGACATTGAATCCCTGCACCATAGCATGGATGCTGTCGAAATCCGCAGTCACATCAGCCTTCTTTTCTTCAGGAAGGAACTGTATGAAGTTCCTCATGTCGACAAAGGCCATGTACAGTTCGTAAGGGGCTTTGGATACTACCGCCCTCTTGCTCTTGAACTCTGCCATGACTATTCGTTCTTGCCCCAGGTCGAAGGAGAGAATCTCCACTCCTTCAGCACCTCGATATGCTCTTCCCTGATATAGCCTGTCTCATGCGCCACATCGATGAGGGCGTCATAGTTCGAAAGTGTGGTGAGTTCAACATTCGCATCCTCGAAGGCCTTGCGGGCCGTATTGAAGCCGTATGAGAAGATCGCCACCATTCCGAGGACGTCTGCACCCGCAGTCACAAGAGCGTTCTTTGCAGCAAGGCTGCTCATTCCTGTCGAGATAAGGTCCTCTACGATCACCACCTTGGCGCCAGACTCAAGGATACCCTCGATCTGCGAGCCTGTACCATGATCCTTCGGCTTTGGTCTCACATAGCAGAACGGCTTTCCGAGAATATGGGCCACAAGATATCCGTGAGCGATGGCTCCTGTAGCGACACCTGCAATCACCTCCACCTCAGGATACTGCTTCCTGATGATGTCAGCCATCCAGGTGCAGACATTTTCCCTGATTTCAGGATATGAAAGAATTCTTCTGTTATCGCAATAGATAGGTGACTTCCAGCCCGAAGCCCATGTAAAAGGATTTTCCGGTCTCAACATCACGGCCTTGATGTCCATGAGAGACTTGGCAACTGCTTTCTCTACTGATTCCATAGTATGATAGTTTTGTTTGTTTTTCTATATTTGCAGGCGGATTCCATTGTCCGAATGCACACATCGTGCAAATATAATAAAATTATAGGTCAAATGCACAAAATCTACTTCGAAAAACGATGCATCATCATATGTACGCCAGATGACCCGGTCCTTTCCGACCCCAACGTCATCAGGTTCAGTCTCGGTGAAAGCATAGACATCCATGATCTCGTGGGTATGGTCGAGTCATCCGACACCCTCCACAGGACATGCATCCCGACCTCGGACACGGAAGGAACATACAGACGCATCTGCGAAGAATTCAAGGAGGTCAACGCCGGAGGAGGGCTCGTTTCCAACCGCCGCGGGGACGTCCTTCTCATCAGCAGAAACGGCCTGTGGGATCTTCCGAAGGGACATCAGGACCCCGGAGAGGACATCGAAGTGACAGCCCTGCGCGAAGTGCAGGAAGAGACAGGAATCCGGGAACTGGAACTGCACGGACTCATCTGCATCACCGACCACTGCTACCGCAGGGACGGAGTATGGCATCTGAAACATACCTGGTGGTACGACATGCTCTACACAGATCCGACCGACCTGACCCCTCAGAGAGAAGAGGACATCACCAAGGCCGCATGGGTCGCAAAATCCAGCCTCACGCCTTTTCTCCTGAACACTTATCCCTCTATCGTAGAGGTGTTCCGAGAGGCCAAGATTTAAAATTCCACAAATTATGCCCATATTCTGAAACAAAGTCTGCAAAATTTCGTATAATGATATGTATTTTGCAGTAATTTTCAGAAAAACATATGAAACTTTCACAATTCAAGTTCAACCTTCCTGCTGACAAGATAGCCCAGGAGCCGCCAAGATGGCGTGACGAGTGCAAACTCATGGTCCTTGACAGGAAGACCGGTGAGATAGAGCACAAACTCTTCAAGAACATCATCGATTATTTCGGAAAAGGAGACACTTTCGTCCTCAATGATACCAAGGTATTCCCTGCAAGACTTTACGGCAACAAGGAGAAGACAGGGGCAGACATCGAAGTGTTCCTCCTCAGGGAACTCAACCGCGAGCAGAGGCTCTGGGATGTAATCGTAGACCCTGCAAGAAAGATCCGAATAGGAAACAAACTCTATTTCGGTGAGGATGAGAGCCTTGTGGCAGAAGTTATCGACAACACCACCTCACGCGGCCGCACCCTCAGATTCCTCTATGACGGAAGTTACGAAGACTTCAAGGAGACCCTCTTCGGACTCGGACAGACACCTGTTCCGGACTGGGTGAAGAAGGAAGTGACCCCTGAGGACGCAGAGAATTTCCAGACCATCTTCGCAAAGCATGAAGGAGCCGTATCGGCGCCTGCTGCCGGTCTCCACTTCAGCCGCGAACTCTTCAACAGAATGATCCTCAAGGACATCAACAAGACCTTCATCACCCTCCACATGGGCATCGGACACTTCCGCGAAGTCGATGTCGAGGACCTCTCGAAGCACAAGATGGACTCAGAGAGACTCATCATCACAGAAGAGGCAGCCGAACTCATCAACAGCACACGCAAGGCGGGCCACAAGGTACTTGCGGTAGGCATCACCGTCATCCGCGGCCTTGAGACTTATGTCACCACAAACGACGAGGTGAACCCGTACGACGGATGGACCAACAAGTTCATCTTCCCTCCTCACAGGTTCGCTGTCCCTGACGCCATCGTATCCAACTTCCATCGTCCGGGCTCGACCATGCTCATGTCGGTGGCAGCATTCGGAGGTTACGAAAATGTCATGAAGGCATACAAGACCGCCCTCGAGATGGACTACAAATTCGGCCCATACGGAGATGCACTTCTTATCATCTGATAAAAAGTCCTGCATATGAAAACGGAAAAAATGATAAGAAAAATGACATCTGACTAAAAAACGGAAAAATCTTTTTTATCATCGGCATAAAAACGGCTCCCGCACTTTTACGGGAGCCGTTTTTCGTCTACATTAGCAGGATGAAGAATATCAGAGAAAAAGCGGCGCTGTGCGCGCTGAACAGGATTTTCGGCTTCGAGCCGAGGATCGCACACGCCCTGATCGGGCACTTCGGAAACGCATCCGGAATATTCATGAACGGCACAAAGGAAACCGAGAGGATTCTCGGCCCGTACACCAGATACAAGGGGATGATCTCCAAGAATGCCCCGGACGAGGCCGCAGAGGAACTGGAAAGGCTGTCCGGGCAGAACATCAGTTTCATCGGCCTCGGTGAAGATGCCTATCCCTTGTTTCTAAAAGAATGCGAAGACGCACCGGTAGGGATATACATCAGAAGCACGACGCCTCCCGAAACACTCTTCTCATACAAGAGAAGCATATCCGTCGTCGGGACACGTGACATCTCGCCTTACGGCAAGGAATGGTGCAGGCGGATCGTGCTTTCAATGGGAGCAACAGAATCAAAGCCCGCAATAATCAGCGGCCTTGCTCTCGGCACCGACATCTGCGCCCATGCGGCAGCCCTGGAGGCCGGCCTGCCCACGATAGGAGTCATGGCCACGGGACCTGAGACCGTATATCCATACCGTCATCGCGACTTCGCCGAACGCATGGTACACACGCCGGGATGCGGCCTTGTGACCGATTATCCTCCAGGGACCGCACCTCTGGCAATTCACTTCCTCAGACGGAACCGCATAATCGCAGGCCTGGGCGAGTCCCTCATATTAATAGAGTCAAAGATCAAGGGAGGAGGAATGATGACCTCAAGGCTCGCTTTCTCATACGACAGGGATGTGTATGCTCTCCCCGGAAGAGCCGACGACATCTGTTCGCAAGGCTGCAACCTCCTTATCAGAGATAAGATTGCGGAACCGCTGACTGACATCGGAACGCTTCTGAAGAGCCTGCATATGGACCGCAAGGAAAGGCACAAGAAGATGGGCGACGACGAACTTCTGAACGGGATTTATGGAAGCAGGTACCCGAAAGACAAGATCGATGCTATGGCAAGACTCCTGCTGCTCATCCGCAAGGAACGGGGCATATCTGTCGAAGATCTCGCAGCGGCATCCGGCATGGAATACGGAAAAACCTCCGGACTCGTGAGCATCCTGGAAGCCGACGGGCTGATAAGCGTGGATCTGCTGAGGAGATGCGCGATAAACATACGGAAATCCGAATTATTTGTATAAATTTGCAGGATATGCAAACTTTCAGGACAGAATGGAATTCATAGACACCCATGCCCATCTTTATGACGAAGCGTTCGCTTCTGAGGAAGATCTCGCCATAGACCGCGCCGTCGAGGCCGGCGTCACGAAGATGGTGCTTCCCGACATCGACTCGCAGACGCGCGGACAGATGTTCGCTCTGGCAGACAGGCATTGCGGAAAGGTATTCCCGTGCCTCGGGCTGCACCCGACCTCCGTCGGCGCAGACTGGCAGCAGGAGATGCAGAAACTCGAAGCGCATCTTGACCGTCGCATATGGGCCATCGGAGAAATAGGCATGGACTGCTACTGGTCACGCGAATTCGTGAAGGAGCAGCAGGAAGTCCTTCGTATACAACTCGAACTCGCCGACAGACTCGACCTGCCTGTCATCATCCACTCAAGAGAATCCACAGAACTGATAATCAGCACATTGAAAGACTGCCGCAATCTGAATCTCCGAGGAGTTTTCCACGCCTTCAGCGGAAGCGCAGAGACCTATCGCGAACTTCAGCGTCTTGGAGACTGGTACATCGGCATCGGAGGAGTGCTGACCTATAAGAAGGCAGGTATAGCAGAAGTGGTGAAAAGCATACCGCTTGAGAGAATACTTCTCGAAACCGACTCGCCATACCTCACGCCTGTTCCGTTCAGAGGCAAAAGGAACGAAAGTTCATACATACCGTACATAGCCGCCAGACTTTCCGAACTTACAGGACACGACATAGAGGAAGTCGCGCAGGTGACCACATCAAACGCACAAAAACTGTTCGCAATATGAGTAACGCAAACGAGCAAGGAAGGAGATCGTCCATTCTTCTCATCTACACCGGAGGCACCATCGGCATGAAGATAGACCCTGTGCTTCAGGCCCTTACGCCCTTCGACTTCAGCCAGATACTCGCCGAGGTGCCGGAACTTGCAAAATACGCTTACAGGATCGACTCCTACACTTTCGACCCTCTCATCGACTCCTCTGACGTGGAACCGTCCCTGTGGGTTTCACTCGCGGAGCTGATCGAGGATAGGTATGACCAATACGACGGCTTCGTCATCCTGCACGGGACGGACACCATGGCCTATTCGGCCTCCGTACTCAGTTTCATGCTCGAAGGCCTTTCCAAGCCAGTCATCTTCACCGGAAGCCAGCTTCCGATCGGTACGCCGAGGACTGACGGAAAGGAAAACCTGATCTCGTCTGTAGAAATCGCAGCAGCAAAGGACAGTGAAGGACACGCCCTGGTTCCTGAAGTCTGCATCTGTTTCGACAATGTGCTCATAAGAGGCAACCGGAGCAGGAAGATCAACTCCGACCACTTCAGGGCGTTCAGATCCGAGAACTTCCCTCCGCTGGCGGAAGCAGGCATCAATATAAGATACAACACGCAACTTATCCGCAAACCCGTTTCATGGAATGCAAGCCCTGTCTTCCATAAGGAACTCGACACAAGAGTTTCGATCCTCAAGATCCATCCCGGAATGACCCCTCAGGTGGTCAGAAACATCTTATGTGGCCCTGAAACCCGCGCCGTGATCATCGAGACCTACGGAGCCGGGAATGCTCCGTCGAAGGAATGGTTCATCTCCCTCATACGGGAAGCCTCGGAAATGGGCAAGATACTCCTGAATGTCACACAGTGCATTGCTGGAAGCGTGAACATGGATATTTATGCCACCGGCAAGAGCCTCAAATCGGCCGGTGTCGTGAACGGCTACGACTGCACCACGGAAGCCGCCCTTGCAAAACTGTTCTACCTCCTCGGAACCTTCGATTCGAACGAGCAAGTGAAATCGTGCCTTGAAATGAATTTGCGGGGCGAAATATCAAAATAATTATTGCCGTTTGGAAATTAATTGCTAAATTGCGCAGGATTTTGGGTGGGGTGTATAGTATCCATTCCACGACTTGAAATATTAACTAATAACAAATCAATACTTTAATTAATTAAACACACAAAAACAATTATGAAAAAAATTTTCATGTTTTTGGCAGTAATGGGCGTAATGGCCTTTTCTGCACAGAACGCAGTGGCTCAGGACGAGCAGGCTGCTGAACCGACAGCAACTGAGGAAGTAGCTGCTCCTGCTGAGAACCTCGACGGACCGGAGGAAGTTCCTATGCACCAGGCCCTCAAGACAAAGTTCATCGAAGGTGGTGCCGGCTTCATGGCTCTCGTTATCGCCTGCCTTATCCTCGGTCTCGCTCTCTGTATCGAGCGTATCCTTTACCTCTCTCTTTCAAAGACCAACACAAAGAAGCTTCTTGCCAAGATTGAGGACGCTCTTGCAAACGGTGGTGTAGCTGCTGCTACTGATGTATGCCGCAACACTCGTGGCCCTATCGCTTCAATCTTCACTCAGGCATTCCTCCGCCTCGCTGACGGCCAGGGTCTTGAGGATGTCGAGAAGTCAGTTGTTTCTTACGGCGGAGTCGAGGCAAGCAAGATGGAGCAGAACCTCTCTTGGATCTCTCTCTTCATCGCTATCGGTCCTTCACTCGGATTCTTGGGAACAGTTATCGGTATGATCCAGGCATTCGACGCCATCATGGTTGCAGGTGACATGTCTCCGGCAGTCGTTGCAGGTGGTATGAAGGTCGCTTTGATCACTACAGTGGGTGGTTTGATCGTTGCCGTTATCCTTCAGATTTTCTACAACTATATCCTTTCACAGGTTGAGGCCCTCACTATCGAGATGGAAGATGCTTCCATCAGCCTCATGGATATTTTGGTAAAGTATCAGGAAAACAAATAATTGACTTTTCTATAAAATGAAATACGAAAAAATAATCAAATGGGTCCTGGCGATCTTGTTTGCAGTGGGAGTCGTGTTCAGTTTCTACGGTTTCATCGTAGGATTTGAATCAAACGGCAATGCCCCTGTTGACAATATCCTTTACTGTGCCTATGCATACGCAATCGTTACAATTCTCGCTGTAGTATTCGGCGTGGTTGTGATCGGTGGCATGAACAATCCGAAGAGCCTGATAAAACTTGCTCTCAGCCTTGTTGCCATCGTAGCGGTTGTTGCACTGGCATATGTACTTGCTCCGGGAACACCTGCAGTCGGATATCTCGGAGAGCCGGTATCTGACGCTACACTGAAACTGACCGATACTTTCCTCAACCTTACATACTTCCTCTTCGGAGGTGCGTTTCTCGCGCTCGTAGCAGGTTGGATCATCGGTGCAACACGTAAATAACAGACGTCATGGCAAAGAAAACACCAGAAATCAACTCAAGTTCAACGGCGGATATGGCGTTCCTCCTGCTCTGCTTCTTCATGATGACTACCACCATGGATCAGGACAAGGGTCTGCATCGCCGTCTGCCTCCTATGCCTGACCCTAACCAGAAGGCACAGGATCAGAAGGTTAATCGTCGTAACATCATCGTGGTGAAGATTAACTCTGCCGACCGACTTCTTGCTGGTACTGAGCCTATGCACGTCAGCCAACTCAAGGAAAAGATCAAGATCTTCCTCACCAACCCTAACAACGACCCGGATCTTCCGGAGAAGGAAGAGATCGATATCGAAGGATTCGGTCCATGTCCGGTATCAAAGGGTGTGATTTCACTCCAGAACGACCGTGGTACAAGTTACCAAGCCTACATCGCAGTTCAGAACGAACTCGTAAAGGCGGTCAACGAACTCCGTGATGAGTTCGCCATGACAAACTTCGGCAAACTATACATGAAGTGTGATGAGAAGGAGCAGGAGATCGTGAGAAAGGCAGTACCTCAGAACATCTCTGAGGCTGAGCCTAAGGACGTTTCTAAAAAGTAATAGGAGAATAGCAATATGTCAAAATTTAAACAGAAAGAGAAAAGGACAGTGCCACAGCCACCTTCAGGCTCACTTTCCGACATCGTGTTCATGCTGCTGTTCTTCTTCATGGTGACAACAACAATGCGTGAGACTGAGAGCAAGGTAGTCGTAAGGCTTCCTGAGGCATCTGAGATCGCTAAACTGGAGAGAAAAGACCTCGCATCATACATCAACATCGGTGCGCCTATCCGCAAACTCCAGGCACAGTACGGTAACGATGCACGTATCCAGTTGAATGACTCATTCAAGACAGTCGACGAGATCCGTGACTTCATAGCCGCTGAGCGTGATGCACTTTCAGAGGCTGACAGGTCATTCATGCAGGTTGCCATCAAGGCTGACGAGAACACACGTATGGGTATTGTGACTGATGTTAAGCAGGAGTTGCGTAAGTGCTCTGCGCTTAAGATCGTCTACACAGCAAGAAAGACTGCTGATGAATAATCAACAATAAGTCATACATTTTAAAAGACAGTTCCGAGGATTCGGGACTGTCTTTTTATTTGATCCGGCACACCAAGATATTGGAAAATCTGTTAACTTTGTAAGATAAACGAAAACTATAAACAGTATTGCCATGAAACTTAACAGGTTTACAGGAATCCTTTGCATTCTGGCCCTCATTGCCTCTGCCGCAGGATGTTCCTCAAATCAGGAAATGGAGACAAAAGCAAAATACATATTCCTCTTCATTGGAGACGGAATGGGAAACTCACATGTTGCGGCGACAGAATCCTATCTGTCATACAAGGCAGGAAAACTCGGTGGAGAGCAACTATGCTTCACCCGGTTCCCTTACCTTGGCCTTGCAACAACATATTCAGCAGACAATTCGATCACAGATTCATCTGCATCGGGAACAGCCATCGCATGCGGTGAAAAGACAAACAACGGAATGTTGGGAGTAGACCCTGACGGAAATCACGTAAGGAGTATCGCTTACGACCTCAAGGACGAGGGGTATAAGATCGGTATCATGTCATCTGTTCCTATCAATCATGCCACACCAGGTTCTTTCTACGGACATAACAAGAGAAGAAGCGAATACTACAGCATAAGTCAGGAAATCCCGGCCACCGGATTTGAATTCTTCGGAGGCACCGGCTTCCTTGGATTTAATGGAGCGGACGGCAATGAAGAAGACATCGATATCTACCTTGAGAACAATGGCTATGAGGTATGCTACGGTGTAGAGGAGTTCAACAAAGAAGCGAGAACTACAGACCGCATCATATTCTGCCAGGAAAGCAACAGAAAGGAAAGCGCGGACAACTATGTAAGCGATGGAAAGGCACCGGTTGATGTTCCGCTCGCAACAATCGTGGAACTTGCACTTGACTATCTTGGAGATGAAGAGCCTTTCTTCATAATGTGCGAAGGCGGAGCCATAGACTGGGCTGCCCACGACAACAAGACCATGACTACAATAAACGAGATTCTCGACTTCGATGCAGCGGTAGCAGTGGCGTATAAATTCTATCAGGAGCATCCTGAGGAGACACTAATCGTAGTGACGGCAGACCATGAGACAGGAGGAATGACTATCGGTTCAAGAAAGGGTTCTTCCACTGTAAACTGGACTGAATTCGAAGAGAAATGGAACACAGGAGGCAGCCTCACCAAGCAGGAGAACGCCGACCTCAACGAGACTTGCTCAATCGGATGGACAACCTGGGGACATTCAGGTGCGCCTGTTCCGACCTATGCTATCGGAAAGGGTGCTGAGAAATTCTGCGGAAGACTCGACAACACAGACATTAAGGGTAAAATTTTAGGTGAATAGCACCATTTCTATTATCTTTGCAAAGTTTGTAAAATCAGTAAAATATCAATGGAAACAGTTATCAGAACCAAGGTGAAGGACCTGCTCAAGTCAGAGCCAGGCAAAGAGGTACTTGCCAAAGGATGGGTAAGGACCAAGAGAGGAAACAAGAATGTGGCGTTCATCGCCCTCAATGACGGTTCGACAATCAATAATATCCAGATAGTAGTTGACAAGACAGAAGCCAACGAGGCTGTGCTTGCAAAGGTAACTACCGGCGCCTGCATCGGCGTGAAAGGTATGCTCGTTGAGTCGGTCGGCGGCGGTCAGGCGACTGAAATCCAGGCGACAGAAATCGAGGTTTACGGAGAGTGCGACCCTGTACGCTACCCTCTCCAGAAGAAGGATACATCTTTCGAGTTCCTCAGGACAGTGGCTCACCTCCGTCCAAGGACCAACACTTTCGGAGCTATCTACCGCATACGCAACCAGATGGCATTCGCCATCCATCAGTTCTTCCACGACAAGGGGTTCGTGTACATGCACACTCCTCTGATCACTGCATCAGACTGTGAGGGTGCAGGACAGATGTTCCGCGTGACCACCCTTGACATGGAGAATCTCCCAAGGAACAAGAAGGGCGGCATCGACTACACAAAGGACTTCTTCGGAAAGGAGACAAGCCTTACAGTGAGCGGCCAGTTGGAAGGAGAACTTGGGGCGCTTGCTCTCGGCGAGATCTATACCTTCGGACCTACTTTCCGTGCAGAGAACTCGAACACTCCGCGCCACCTTGCAGAGTTCTGGATGATCGAGCCTGAAATGGCTTTCTACGACATCAAGGACAACATGGATCTCGCAGAGGAGTTCATCAAATATCTCGTGAAATATGCTCTTGAGAACTGCCACGACGACATCAAGTTCCTTAACGACAGGTTCGACAACGAACTGCTCGAGCGTCTCGAAGGCGTGGCTGACACAGAGTTCGTACGCCTCACATACACAGAGGGAATCAAGATCCTCGAAGCCGCAGGGGTAGAGTGGGAATATCCTGTAAGTTGGGGTACAGACCTGCAGAGCGAGCACGAGAGATACCTCGTAGAGAAGCATTTCAAGAAGCCTGTAATCCTTACAGACTACCCTAAGGAGATCAAGGCCTTCTATATGAAACAGAACGAGGACGGCAAGACCGTACGCGCAATGGACGTGCTCTTCCCTAAGATCGGAGAGATCATCGGTGGCTCAGAGAGAGAGGCATCCCTCCAGAAACTTGAAGCACGCATCGACGAGACAGGCATGAGCCGCAGAGGTCTCGAGTGGTATCTCGACACCCGTCGTTTCGGATCGGCTCCTCACAGCGGATTCGGCCTCGGTTTCGAGCGTCTCCTGCTCTTCGTGACCGGAATGAGCAATATCCGTGACGTGATTCCTTTCCCTCGTACTCCTAAAAACGCCGAATATTAATATGTTGATAATAGGAATAGCCGGAGGCTCAGGATCCGGAAAGACCACTGTGGTCAAAGCCATCACAGACCAACTCAGAGAGAATGTCGTCGTGATTCCTCAGGACTCATACTACAAGGATCTGGGACATCTGACTGAAGAAGAAAAGAGGGTGCACAATTTCGACCACCCGGATTCCATCGACTTTGAACTCCTCAGGGCACAACTCAAGGATCTGAGGGAAGGAAAGACGGTCGACCAGCCGGTATATTCCTACATCACATGCGGTCGTTCGAAAAACGAGACCGTAAGGGTCACACCTGCGGATGTAATCATAGTGGAAGGAATCCTCATCTTCTGCGACCCCGAACTCCGCGACCTGATGGACATCAAGATATTCGTGGACGCAGACGACGACGACAGACTGATGAGAGTGATGGCACGTGACATCGTGGAACGAGGCAAGACCGTGGAATGGGTGATCGAGCGCTATTCTCAGACAGTGAAACCGATGTACCTCCAGTTCATCGAGCCGAGCAAGCGATATGCCGACATCATCATCCCTCAGGGAGGACACAACAAAGTGGCTATCGATGTCATATCGGCGACCATCGAAAAATCCCTCGCCACTTGCAAAAAACAGCAGACTGTCATTCTGAACGAACCAACTGTCATTCTGAACGAAGTGAAGAATCTAAATGAATAATCCATTCCAGAAAGAAAGCCGCGCAGGACTATACATCACCGTGATATTCCATCTCACGGTGATTATTGTGTTGCTTCTCTACCAGATCGACTCCACCATCAGAAAGGAGGAGTCTTTCGTTCTGGACTTCTCCAAGCAGGAGGAGATCGAGAAGAGGGAAAGAGAGGTGGCTTTCAAGGAGGATATCAGCAGACGTCTTGACGACCTGATCGCAGCGGCGCATAGTTCAGGCGAACAGATAAGGAATCTGGCGGTAGATGCTTCAAGGGCCCGGTTAAAGGACGACAGAGGCACCGACGCAGAGCAACTCTACAAGGATGCCGAAAGGCTTGCAAACGACCTTAAAAACGGTCAGAAGGACGCAATAGAGGAAGATGCGCGTGAAGAGACAGTTGAAATGCAGCATCAGAAGAAGCCTGACAACAAATCGCAGAAGGAGTACAGCGGTCCGTCTGTGCTTTCATACACTCTTGACGGACGCAAGGCTAGTCATCTTCCTATTCCGGCATACAGATGCTACGGGGCCGGCGATGTGACAGTGATCATAAAGGTGAACAATGCAGGCCAGGTGGTAAGTGCCAAGGTCATGGAGGAGATATCTTCAAGTGACAACTGTCTGCGCAGTTTTGCCATCCGTGCCGCCCGTCTTTCAAGGTTCAGCGCTTCATCGACCGCCCCTGCCAACCAGACCGGAGAGATAGTCTACAGATTCATCGCCCAGTAGGCCATACAGACACCGATATCCCCGCCAGTCGGAAAGCAGAAACATAGGGAAATGCTTTCCTCTCTGACGGGGATATCGGTTTGTCATATCGACTGAGCGAAGCGAATGGAGATATCTATTCGACTACGGACGGATTGGCAAGGGCGGCCTGGATGGTATCGTCTATCGGGATATAGAAGCGGTAGAAGGCTTCGTCCCCGAGTTTTGAAAAACGGCCCACCAATGCCTTGAGTTGAGGCATCATATATGGCTTGGAAGCCTCCCACTCCCCTTTTTGCGGTCTGATGCCATCCACATCTGCCGCATATTTCAGGAACTTGCCACCAAGATCGATGCTGTCCAGATATCTGTCAAGTTCGTCAAAATCCGAAATGCCTGCAAGCGTGCCGCGATATTTGTCAAACATGGTCTGGGCAAATCTGACCGAAGTGGCTTTCTTGTTGCAGTTCACGAAGAACTTCGTAGCCTTTGTGGTATCGATAGGAACGAAGACATCCGGAATGATTCCTCCCCCTCCGTATACACGGCGTCCCTTCATCGTGTAGAAGAGAGCGGTGGTATCCACTTTCATGCTGTCTGCCGACGTCATCTCGCCATGGGCATAGCGTTCGATGATATCGTAGTCATAGTCCTTGTCATACGGCTTCTGGATACAGCGTCCCGAAGGTGTATGAAAACGCGCTACGGTGAGTCTGATGCCGGAGCCGTCAGTGAAATTGACCGGTTCTTGGACAAGTCCCTTGCCGAAAGAGCGTCTTCCGACAATGATTCCTCTGTCGTTGTCCTGGATGGCTCCGGAGAAAATCTCGCTGGATGATGCCGTACCTTCGTCGATCAGGACAGAAATTCCTACATCCTTGAGAGAACCACGTCCGTCTGCATCGTAGTCCTGACGCGGACGATGGAGTCCTTCCATATAGACGATACCGTCTCCCTTGTTCAGGAATTCGTTTGAAAGAAGAAGAGCCTGGTCGAAATAACCGCCGGTATTGTCCCTGAGGTCAAAGATCAGACGGGTCATGCCCTGATCAAGAAGTCTGGCCGAGGCCTGAGCGAACTCGACATAGGTGGTACGGGTGAACTTCGAGAGTTTGATGTATCCTGTGGTATCGTCTACCATAAAGGCAGCATCTACACAGTGAACAGGAATCTTGTCTCTGATGATCTCAAACGGTATGAGGGCACCATCCCTGCTGACAGTGATCTTGACCTTGGTTCCCTTCGGTCCCTTCATCAGGCGGATCATACTGTCCTGAGGCATCTTCACGCCCGCAATATCCCTGTCATCGACACGCACAATCCTGTCTCCTTGAAGAAGACCGGCCTTCTCGGACGGCCCTCCCGTCAGAGGATTCAGCACAATCGCAGTGTCATTAGGGACATTGAAAGTAATGCCTATGCCCTCGAAATTGCCGGAGAGTTCGGTCTCTGATTCGGTAAGTTCCACAGGAGGAAGATAGACAGAATGAGGATCAAGTTCGGCCAGAGCAGCAATGACGGCAGCATCAGTCATGCCGGTCTTGTCGATAGTGTCCACATAGTTCTTCTCCACTTCCTGAAGGATCAGGTTGAGTTTGCGCCACCTGTTGTAGTCACCGTCAAACTCCTTCTTATCATAGACCTTGCCGAAGACCAAGGTAAGAAGCACTCCCAGGACTACTCCCAGGAGTGCGACGAAAATATTATTGTCAAATCGTTTCATATCACAATCTGTATAGATCCCTCGTCAGGCTCGGGATGACAGGTGGACTAGTCCACCTGTTCCACTTCGATGCCTGCACGTCTGAGGAGGTCGATTCCGTCCGTCAGACGATATGCATCCCGATATACAACTCTCTTGATGCCGGCCTGAATGATCAGTTTGGCACATTCCATACATGGAGAAGCGGTCACATAAAGCGTGGCATCCTTGCTGCTGTTGCCGGACTTGGCCACCTTGGTGATGGCATTCGCTTCAGCATGAAGCACATAAGGCTTTGTAGCCCCGCTTTCATCCTCGCACTGATTCTCAAATCCTGATGGAGTACCATTATATCCGTCGGAAATGATCATCTTTTCCTTGACGATGAGCGCGCCCACCTGACGGCGCTTGCAGTAGGAGTTCCTTGCCCAGACTCCTGCCATCTCTATGTAACTGCGGTCGAATTTCTCCATAATATTCCAGATTTGCTACCTCTGGTAGAGGTAACGCTTGATGCTCTTTTTAGGGGTTCTCTCGAAGT
>CAZYCJ010000001.1:0-4551 GCA_964645495.1 uncultured Muribaculaceae bacterium | reverse complement strand
TGCTACCTCTGGTAGAGGTAACGCTTGATGCTCTTTTTAGGGGTTCTCTCGAAGTCCTCGGACATAACCTCGACCTTCTTGAGTTTTGCGTAGTTAGGAAGTTCCTTGTTGAGTTCAGGAAGGGTTCCTTCCATATATTTGATGAAGGCCTCCTGGTCCATTCCGTCTTTTGCACCCTGAGCGAAATCAGGATAAATGAGGGCTGTAAGGCCTCCGTTATCCTCGACAACGAGAGAGTCCACCACATACGGCTGACTGTTGATCACGGTCTCGACCTCCTCAGGATAAATGTTCTGTCCGGAAGGACCGAGGATCATGCACTTTGAACGGCCCTTGATGAAGAGACTTCCGTCAGCATCGATCACACCCATGTCTCCTGTACGGAACCATCCGTCTTCAGTGAAGACTTCCTCTGTAGCCTCCTCGTTCTTGAAGTAGCCGAGGAAGACATTCGCACCCTTCACCTGGATCTCGCCCGGCACATTCGCAGGATCCTTTGACTCGATCCTTATCTCCATGTTAGGAGCAGCCTTTCCGCATGAATAGAGTTTCTCTTCCTTCCAGTCGTCGTAAGTGATGATAGGAGCGCACTCTGTCATGCCGTATCCCACCGTGAACGGGAAGTTCATCTTCTTGAAGAAGGCTTCGACCTCTCTGTTGAATGCGGCACCACCGATGATGACCTCGTAGAACTCGCCTCCAAAGGCATTCACAAGTTCTGCCCTCACCTTGTTGAGAACGACCTGATTGAGTCCCGGAACCTTCATGAGGAACTTGATACCTTCCTTTTCGAGCACAGGCTTCACCTTGCTCTTGTAGATCTTCTCTATTACGAGAGGCACTGAAATGACGATGCTTGGCTTGACCTCCGCAAGTGCCTGCATGATGATCTTAGGGCTCGGTAGACGGGAGAGAAAATGTACATGGCATCCTACAGAAAGTTCGTAAAGCACCTCGAACATCAGTCCGTACATATGCGCACAAGGGAGCATTGAAACAACCCTCGACGTATGGTTGATTTGAGGGAGAACCTTTCTTCCGAACTCTATGTTCGAGAAGATGGCTCTATAAGGAATCATCACCCCTTTCGAGAAACCGGAGGTTCCGGAGGTGTAATTGATTATAGCCAGTTCATCTGCCGAATCCTCATAATAATCGATATCCTTCGCCTCGAAAGCCTCAGGATACTTCTTTCCGAAGAGTTCGTTGAGATGCTCCTTGGCAGTCACGATCTTTTCGTCTGCCGCATAAAGGATCTTGAAGTTGTTCACCTGTATGATAGCCTGAAGATCAGGCATTTCACTCTCGGAAAGTTCTTCCCATATAACCTCGTCCACAAAGAGGATCTTGGCCTCGGAATGGTTGGTGAGGTGGTGGATATTGCTTGACTTGAACTCATGGAGGAGAGGTACGGGAACCGCTCCGTATGTGGTGGTGGCAAGAAACGCTACCGCCCAGTTCGCCTGGTTGCGGGAGCATAAGGCCACCTTGTCGCCCTTCTGCAGACCGCACTCCTCGAACATGATGTGGAGTTTGGCCATGCGTCTTGCCACCTCACTGAACTTGAGGGTGACACCCTGATAGTTAGAGATCGCCGGACGATCCCAATTCGTCTTGAAGGACGCTTCAAAAATCTTGTTTACTGATGTGAATTCCATAATATTTCTAAGTTAAAGTACATGTTCTATTTAAGTTTCACCGTACGGTGCTTTCCGTCATAGCAGAGAACATCCACAGATGCACCATCAAGCGGCTTGATCTCGCTGTCCGGCCTTATCTTCCGGTCGCCGCTCGCCACGGTGAGAGGCTCACCGCCATAGAACGGATAGATCAGGGTCTGTATCGAAGTACGGACGACCCAATATGTGCTTCCCGACAGGACAAGTCTCTCAGGGAGAGCCTTCACCGTCTCTGAAGGACGTATACCCTTCCACGAAGCCGGCTTCTGTCCCTTGAGATTGTACATCTCGACGGAATTGTCCTTATGAAGGACCATGATATTGTATTTCCTCGTCCCATTGAAGTCATATACATCCGGGCCGATGAGGATATCCTTTCCCAGATCCACAGGGAAGCCGGACACATATCGTCCGAGCCGGTCAATCAGATATACCTGGGTTCCCGCACCGAAGGCTACCTGAAGTTTGCCGTTTGCGTAATAGTCCACATTCTGAGCGGTACCGCAGATCTTCTTCTTGAACGGCACTCCCCAAAGATCCTTTCCGTCTTCGCTGAGACAAAGGGTCAGATGCTGATTCTGGTAGAATTCATTCATCTTGCCTGTACCCGAATTCTTCACCTCGAATGGGCCCGCAGGCACGACAACGACAGTATCACGTTCGAACTCAGGTGCCTTGGTCTTCTGAAGGGTCAGTTTCCGGACGGAAGCCTCCAGAGCAACACCCTTCTTGCCATGCGTCACAGTAAACACGGCAGGACAATATTCAGCACCTTCGTAAAGGTCACCGAAAGTCTTTATGAATGACTTCGTGAACATCTCCGAAAGATGGGGTTCCGCTTCGGAGAACGCGAAATAAGAGACGAAGGATGTACGCGGATGCGCCAGAAGATCTTCCTGACCGGCATCAGACATGTACTCCCTCAATGTATATTCCAGAGCCTTTCCGTCGACATATTCAGCGACAGCAGTCTTGCTTCCGACCACCGCCCAGTCTCCCGCAAGAGTGAAACAGGACTCATCCTCAAGGCCGAACATGTTTCCGAAAAGGACAGACATGACGCCCGGATATGGCCATGCATCGGCCCCCTCAGACAACTCAGCAGACTTGGCTCCCATCCTGACAAGAAGCACCTTCTCCAGCGAACTGCCGGCAACAAAAGATGCAGTGGCGACTTCCTTCACATCCATTGTCCTGACAAGTTCCACAGGATCGGAGCCTATGGTCTTAGCCATTTCATTGCGTCTGGCAAGGTTCTTCTGCAAGGACTGCCTTGAGTCAAGATATCCCTTGTAGGCCTCAAGATAACCGTCGGTCTTTCCCAACGGGAGAGAAGCGGCAAAGCGGACATAAGAAGGGAGGACAGAAGATACAGACGAAGTCGCAGGATCCGATGAGGCCAGAACGGTCATGAACTCAGACGGGTCTCCCTCATAGACCGCAGTACCTGTCAAAGCAAGACGGTCAGCAGACTTGCTTACATCGAATACAGTCCAGTCAGCAGCCCTCGACATGAATCCGGAACGGGAAGAAATTTTCCTCACAAGATATGCGGACATAAGGTTGCCTGCATGGGAATTGGACAGGAATAGCACATCACTTCCCGCCACAGCAGCGGATGCCTCTGCAAATCCCGGAGCATCCATTATCGAGACTCCCTTGTCGAGATGCCGGAGGGATGACTTGAGAATGGTCTCGGACTTAGAGGCCACTACAATCGGCCTCCCGGACACCACCTCTGCGAGAAAGCCGGCTGCATTCAGTGAATCGGCCATCAACGCGGCATCTTCGGCGTCGCTCACCTCATAGGCATAAAGAGGAACAAGTTCTCCTGAATAATGCATCGACACCAGACTGCGGCATTTACAGCCATAATGTTCTGACTTCGACCGGCAGACCACCGCCAGTGCATCAGAAGGAACGGCAGGAAGAAGAGCATATCTGCTCTGATCCGCAACATGAGTCTTTTCCGAATCCCTGCCTGAGGAAGTATCGGAATACAGGAAAGCGACCGCTATCCCCGTGCCGAGCACGAGGACAGCGAGTATGATCAGGCAATAAATCAGAGACTTCCTGTCCATTATCTGACAGCGACAGCCTCAATCTCGACCTTTACACCAAGAGGAAGGGCAGCAGCCTGGTAGCAGGCTCTTGCAGGCTTGTCACCCGTAAAATACTCTGCATACACCTCGTTGACCGCCTTGAAGTCTGCGATATCAGCAAGAAGGACAGTGGTCTTCACCACATTGTTGTAATCCATTCCAGCCTCCTTGAGGATGGCTCCGATGTTCTTAAGAGACTGATGGGCAGCAGCAACGATATCTTCCTGAACCTTGCCGTCAGCAGGATTGACAGGAATCTGGCCTGAAATATAAAGAGTTCCGTTCACTTCAATGGCCTGTGAATATGGGCCCACCGCCTTCGGTGCATCCGGGGTTGCAATCACTTTTTTCATATCACTTGTATTTATTTGAATGACCTTTACTTAAACATGCAAATATATTGAAAATACAGTAGAATTACAAGAACGTACACATCAAAAGGAGCCAGGTCATCAGACCTGGCTCCTTCGTAGCCCCGAGCAGAATCGAACTGCTATCTAAAGTTTAGGAAACTTCCATTCTATCCGTTGAACTACAGGGCCATTTCGAGAGACTGATTACTCAGCCTTCTTCTCGATGATCTGACGACCTCTGTAGTAGCCGCATTCAGGGCATACTCTGTGGTACATGATTGTTGCACCGCAGTTTGAACATGTAGCGAGCGTAGGCACTACAGCCACGTCGTGTGTTCTTCTCTTGTCACGTCTCTGCTTAGAGACCTTGTGTTTTGGATGTGCCATTTCTAAATATTTTTTAATTATTAATAATCA